>JBFMBE010000061.1:0-18450 GCA_040755275.1 Thermodesulfobacteriota bacterium
TGAAATAATATTTTTTATTTAAGATGGCCCCGCAAAAAGTCGCCGCTACCCCGATTTTGTCGATTGCCGGGCCTGAGCATGGTAATGACTGACCCAATGCCCGGCCCTTACGAGCTCGGGCGGATGGGTTTATCCGCTGCAGCGAAAAAGGCGTATGCCCTGCCATGCGACGATGACAAGATTTTCCGACTTTTTGCGACTCCATCAATCCTAATTTTGGAATATAGTTGCATACGGAAAGCGCTATCACCACGGCTTCTTCTGTTCTTGACACCAAATCCCCAAAACCCATAGGATGCCTATACAATCATCCCGCTCCGAATCCAGAGCGCACTACCATCCTCACATGCAAGGAAGGCCATGTCCTGCGTCGCCTCGGTTTTCATTCCCTGTCTGATGGACGCACCTCATCCCGATACCGCCCGATCCGTTGTCACTGTTCTCCAACGCGTCGGTGTCTCGGTCAAAATCCCCAAAGCCCAGAGTTGCTGCGGCCAGCCGGCATTCAACAACGGATATCGGAAAGAAGCGGCAAAAGTCGCCCGCCATTTTTTGAAAACATTTGCATCCGCCCAGGCCATTGTCTGTCCTTCGGGCTCCTGCGTCCACATGATCCGCCATGAATACCCCATCCTGTTTGAAAACGATGCCCAATGGCTGCAACTTGCCGAGGAAATCGGGAAACGGACGTTTGAATTGACCGAATTCCTCGTTGATGTGCTTCATGTAACCGATGTCGGCGCGTACTATCCGGCGCGGGCCACATACCACGATTCCTGCCATCTGGCCAGGGGACTTGGCATCCGCAGCCAGCCGAGGGAATTGCTTTCGAACGTTCGGGAACTGCAATGGGTGGAAATGAAAGATTCCGATCGCTGCTGCGGTTTTGGCGGCGCCTTCAGCATCAAATACCCGGAAATTTCGACAGCCCTTTGCGATGACAAAATCGAAAACATCCGGAACACCGGTGCAGACACCGTCATCGGATGCGACATGGGATGTCTGATGCACATTTCTGCAAGAGTCGCAAAAACCGGCTCCCCCATTCACGTTCGACATATCGCCGACATCCTGGCCCGAACAGGGAGGGCTCCATGACGACACTTTCCACGGAACGCTACCCTCAGGAAGCCAAAAAGGCCCTTTCCGATCCGATTTTGAAAAAGGCTCTGAAAGGACTTCAGGACCGATTGGGAAACGGCGCGTTGGCAGCTTACCGGAATCTTCCCGAAGGAGAGGACCTGAGGCATCTTGCCCATAACATCCGCATGAGCCATGTCCGAAATCTCGATGTGCTGATCGACACCCTCGGTCGGAATATCCGGAACCAGGGTGGACATGTATTTTTTGCCAGTGATGCAGCGGCTGCAACCGATTATGTGATGAACCTGGCGCGAAAGCGCGGGGTGTGCAGCGTCGTCAAAGGAAAATCCATGACGAGCGAGGAGATCGGCATCAACACCGCCCTGGAAAATGAAGGCATCACGGTAACGGAAACCGATCTGGGCGAGTTCATCATCCAACTGGCAGGCGAACATCCTTCCCACATCATCGCACCTGCCATCCACAAGACACGAGAGGATATCGGCAGACTCTTCGAAACAACCATCGGTATCCCCTACACCGACGACCCACCGACACTGACGCTTGCCGCCAGAAAATACCTGCGCACCCGGTTCCTGAACGCCGATATGGGTATTACCGGCTGCAACCTGGCCTGCGCTCAAACCGGGCAGATCGCACTCGTGTCGAACGAGGGCAATATCCGTTTGTCTACCACCCTGCCCCGGATTCATGTGGCCATCATGGGCATGGAACGGATTTGCGCCACTCTCGATGAGCAGATGTTGCTGCTTCGGCTGCTCTGCCGTGGTGCATCGGCACAGAAAATGGGCGGTTATGTATCCTTCATCGCCGGTCCCCGAAAAGATGGCTTTCAAGACGGACCGGAAGAATTTCACCTGATCGTTCTCGACAATGGCCGCTCCCGCATTCTGGCCGACCCCGTTTTCCGGGAAGTCCTGTGCTGCATCCGCTGCGGTGGGTGTCTGAACGTCTGCCCCGTTTATGCCCGCATCGGCGGCCACACCTACGGATATGCTTACAGCGGTCCGATCGGAGCGGTCGTCACACCGCTTCTGACCGGCATCGAGCGCTCGAAACATCTCTATTGCGGAGAAACGCTCTGCGGAGCCTGCAAGGATGTGTGTCCGGTTGGCATCGATCTGCCGCGGATGCTGCTAGCACTTCGACACATCCACGCCGAAGGAAGTCAGCGCTGGAACGTCCGGACAAAGCATCTTCTGGAAAGCCTCGCGTACGGCTTCTGGGCCCATCTCATGACCCATCCGCATCTCTACAACGCAGCGATCCGACTGGGCCATGAGCTGTCCCCTCTGATCCAACGGCTGCCCATCCCCGGCTGGACGCCGCATCGGGCCGTTCCATCCCTTGCAAAACGGCGCTTCACCCAGTCGCCCATGTCACAGACGTCAACCGGAGAAGGTCGCCATGGACACTGATTCCGCAGAACATCGCTTTTTCTCGACCCTTCGAACCGCTCTGGACCGGAAGGGGCCTCATCCGGATTTCGATAGTCTCTTTCCAAGGAAAACCGGCGGATCTTCTTCTATTTCTATTCTGGGGCCGGATCCACTTTCGCGGCACCGGGAGCGGCAACGATGGGTCCAGACGTTCATCGAAGAGGCCAAAGCGCTTTTCGTGGATGCCGCCTGCATCGAAACCCCTGAGCGACTGGCCGATGCCATCGGCGCCATTGCCGAAGCGACCCCTGCCGAATGGGCCCCTGTCCGGACAGCCGTCTGCTGCAACCATCCGATGATCGCTTCCGCTGCCATCGTCAACACCCTCAAGAACCGTCATATCGATGTGTATTTTCCGGATGCAGCCGCTCCGCCGGAAAGATTTCGAAACCGCTGCGCCCAAGCCGCCCTCGGCATTTTCGTGGTGGATTACGCCATAGCCGAATCGGCAACGCTCGTTCTTCGAAATCGTGCCGATTGTCCACGCCTTATATCGATTCTACCCTCGGCATCGATTGCCATCATTCCAATGGAAAGCGTCCTGCCCACGTTTGCCCAACTGGCCGATGTCCTTGAAGGCTCTCCGGCAAGCGATGGAATGAGCTTCATTACCGGCCCCAGCAAAACCGCAGACATCGAGGCCGTCATGGTGCAGGGCGCCCACGGCCCCCGCAGCCTGCATGTTTTGTTTACGGTCTTTTGATTTGGATGGATTTCAGCCGATAGATGACGGCCCCACAACCAGTCCATCATATGATGGCGCTGCAAAAAGTCGCCAACCACCGTTTTTCCTTCAAAGCCAGGCCTCCAGCAGGAGGGCGGGTGGTGTTTTGCGAAGCAGCGGAAACTGTTTGAAGCAGCCGGAGATCGTTGGATCGGGCGGACGCAATTCATTGATATTGGTTTGAAAAACAGTATGATGGAAACGAGCAAACCCTTGTTTTCATTTTGGCCATCCGCCCGATCTTACGAGCTCGGGCTGCTGAGTTTTTCCGCTGCTGAGCAAAATTCACCCGCCTTCCTGCGGGTCAAATGAGAGTGCCTGACTTTTTGCGGCGCCATCATCATATGATGGTCCCGCAAAAAGTCGGAAAGTCTCGTCATCGTCGCATGGCAGGACATACGCCTTTTTCGCTGCAGCGGATAAACTCAGCCGCCCGAGCTCGTAAGCGCCGGGCATTGGGTCAGTCATTCGATACATGCCAGTAAGCTACAACGGTTTGATTTTCTAGCAATTGTTTGTTGTTGAACGCCGCCCGGCCCAACGATCTCCGGCGGCTTCAAACAAGTATCCGCTGCAGCATCAAAAGGCATATGCCCTGCCATGCTCAGGCCCGGCAATCGACAAAATCGGGGTAGATGCGACTTTTTGCGGGGCCATCATCATATGGACGGCTTCGAAAAAGGCCGCAGGCAAGGAGTGCAAATCCCGTCTGTGAGGCGTATTGAAACGTACGGCGCAACGATGAGGAGTGCAGCAAGACACAGCCACGCAAGGGCGTCAGGATCCGCCATCCTGTTTATATCCGATAATACTCCCGAAACCAATCGACGAACCGGGCGATGCCGACATCGAGCGGGGTGGACGGTTTGAACCCGGCATCCCGCATCAGGTCGTCCACATCGGCGTACGTGGCCGGAACGTCGCCGGGCTGCATGTCCATGTAGATCTTGCGGGCGGTCTTTCCGAGACAGGCTTCGATCGTTTCGATGAACCGATTGAGCGTGACGGGCTGGTTGTTGCCGATGTTGTAGATGCGATAGGGTGCCCGTGATGTTCCCGGATCGGGATGATCGCCGTTCCATTCCGCATTGGGTTCGGGAAGCCGTCCCATGATCCGCACCACCCCTTCCACGATGTCGTCGATATAGGTGAAATCCCGCTGCATGTTCCCGTGGTTGAACACCTGGATCGGCTGGTCGTTCAGGATGGCCTTCGTAAAGAGAAAGAGGGCCATGTCGGGTCTGCCCCAGGGACCGTACACCGTAAAGAAGCGAAGCCCAGTGCACGGAAGTCGATACAGATGGCTGTAAGTATGGGCCATGAGCTCATTGGCCTTTTTCGTCGCCGCATACAGGGATACCGGGTGATCTACGTTGTGGTGGACGGAAAACGGCATGAGCGTGTTTGCCCCGTACACCGAACTGGAGGAGGCAAAGACGAGATGCTCCACCCCGTGATGCCTGCATCCTTCGAGAATGTTCAGAAATCCGACAACATTCGCGTCGATATAGGCTCTCGGGTTGGTGAGCGAATAACGCACCCCGGCTTGGGCGGCCAGATTCACCACGACATCGGGTTTCCGGTCTTCGAAAACCTGGTTCATCGCACGGGCATCGGTCAAATCCACCCGATGGAAGGAAAACCGGTCGTCAGCCGAAAGAAGCCGCAATCGATCTTCCTTGAGTCGGGGGTCATAATAATCGTTCAGGTTGTCAACCCCGATGACGGATATCCCCATCGTTAGCAGGCGCTTGGCCAAATGAAATCCAATGAATCCGGCCGCTCCCGTCACCAGTGCCCTGTGGAAGATCCACCGTCCTTCTGTCGTCATATGTCCCTTTCTCCCTTTGTTATTCCCCGAAGCTTCTTTTCTGCCCAGGCGGCCAACTCTTCCCTGCGGATTTTGGCGTTGTGCCGCACATCGACCGGAAACGCGCCCGGAAAAAGCACATGTCGGATGTCGCTCGTCAGGGGATGACGAGATGCCTGTTCAAGAAGTTCCATTTCGAGTTGTTTCAGATCGATGTTCGGATCGTCGAGCATCGGTTCGATGCAGATGACCGGAATCTGGTTGGGCGGGGCTCCGACGCCGACCAGAGCGCTGCGGTACACCCGGGGATGATTGTTGAAAACCGCCTCGCAGGGAATGGTGTAAAGGTCGCGGTTGCGGGTCTGCACCCGGTGCGATTTTCTGCCGCAGAACCACAGCCGACCCTTCCCGTCAAACCAGCCCACATCTCCCATCCGGTGCCAGACGGAAGTCCCGTCCGCAATTTTGTGCAGGCTGTTCGATTCGGGATCGTCCAGGTACTGGCGGCTTACAAGGTCCCCTTTCACGACGATTTCTCCGACCTCGGTCCGGGCGAGCAGCAAATCATCGTGCCATTTGGGAATCGGCTGATCGCTGATCTGGATCAAGCCTATCCGAATGCCGGGAAGCGGCCTTCCGACACAGGTGCCATACCCGTTGCGGGTGAGGGCCGCCGTTACCCCCAAAATTTCGCCGCTGCCGATGGATGTGACCGGGACGGCCTCGGTGGCGCCGTATGGGGTGTGGACCTCGGTGCCATCGGCCAGCATCTTCGAAAATGCCTCGATGGTTTCGAAGGGAACCGGCGCGCCTGCAGAAACGACCCGTCGAAGCGAGTGCAACACGATCCGGTTGGATTCTCCGTAAGCGGCGAGGCGGCGCAGCAGGGCCGGTGAGGCAAATAGGTTGGTTACGCCCTGGCTCAGGATGACTTCGATGAGATTCTGGGGGTCGGCCTCCGCCGGTTTGGTGAAGTCCATTTCCGGGATGACGGCCGTCATCCCGAGGGCCGGATCGAAGAGGGCGAAGAGCGGAAAGGTTGCAAGATCGATCTCGTCGCCTCCGATTTGGAAGTGGGCCTGGATCGTCTTGATCTGGGCATCGAAATTGCCGTGGGTGTAAACGGCGCCTTTGGCCGGACCGGTGCTCCCGGAGGTGAAGAGTACGGCTGCCTTGTCCACGCGCTGGGTGGTGGCCACCGGGTAGGCGCTCCAGGGAAGATGAAACAGCTCTCGAAGCGTGTGGCCGCCCCAGAACCAGCGTGGGCCGGCCGTCACGTTGATGCGGACGCTTCGGAAGGCCGACCGGTTGAATATTCGCGCGACATGGGCCTCGGGAACGCCGATGAAGGCTTCGGGTGCGCATTTCCGGATGCACTGCAGCATGCCGGTCTTGCCCATGCCCGGATCGATGACGATGGGAACCGCCCCGGTTTTGAACAGGGCGAAGACCAGCGAGAAAAAATCGATTCCCGGTCGTACGAGGAGCAGGGTCTTGACGCCCTTGGTGATTCCGATGCTATCCAGACCGTGGGCGAGGCAATCCGACTCCATGTCGAGCTGTCGAAAGGTCAAGTGGGTGAAGGTCAGTCGTCCCTGCTCGTCCCGTCCTGCCGGACATACGACGGCCCGTTTGTAGGGTTTCTCCTTGGCCATGTTGACGAGGAGGGAGGCTACGTTGAACAATCTGTCGGAAGATGGGTTCATCATGTCATCCGTGTTGGGGTTCGGGTTACATCGTCAGGGATTGGGGGTGATGGAGACGCAAACGGTCAGAGCATTTGTTCTCCTTGTTCAGGTTCGGTCAATCTTTTCAAGAAGTTCCGGATGGCTGTCGCGGCTTTTTCCGGTTCGTCTTCCAACAGATAATGTCCGGCATCTGGAAAGACGACGGATTCCGCGTGGGGCAGCCTGCGTTTCCATTCCAGGAGGTAATCCTGGTCAAATACGGCGTCCTGAAGCCCCCAGACCAGCAGTACCGGTATGCGGGCAAGCGCTGCGATCCGATCGTCCAGCCAGCGAAGAGTCGCCCAGGACGAATCGTCTGGGTGTGTAGGGATGTCCATTACGAAACGATAGACGGCTTCCCGATTGCGCAGCTTGCGGTAGGGTGCCGTGTAGCCGTTGAGGATCGGAATGGACAAGGGTTTGGACGGTGCGAGGAAGAGGGCCGATAGCACGAAAGCATTCCATTTCAGGATCAGCAGTTTTGCCAGCTTCGGGTGATGTCGCACGATGCGCAGCCGCAGGGGAAGCCCTTTGTGTTTCGGCGGGAAGAATGCAGCCGTGTTCATCAGGATGAGGGCACTCACCCATTGCGGATGCCGGAGCGAGAGGGCGGTTGCGATCGCGCCGCCCCAGTCGTGGGCGACGATCGCAAGGGGCCGCTTCAAACCGACGGTTTCGATGAAGCGTTCCATGTCTTCGATGCGGCGCTCGAGGGTGAACGGATAGGTACCCGGCTCGGGGCGTTCCGACAGCCCGCATCCGATATGATCGGGAGCTACGGTTCGAAAGAACGGGCTAAGCTCCTGGATGAGCTTTCTGTAGAAGAAGGACCACGTGGGGTTCCCATGCAGCATCAGCACGACGAGGCCGTCGCCTTCATCGACGTAATGGCAGCGTAACCCGTGGATATCGGCCGCATGAGCCTCGAACGGATATTCTTCCGCAAACGGATAGGTGCAGATCGATACGTTTCCCATCGTTCACCACTTCAGTGCCAGCATCAGGCAGTTGAGTCCACTTCCGATTCCCAGAAATCCGACCCGATCCCCGGGTTCGAAGAATCCCCGCTCGTCCGCAATGGCTGCGGTCATGGGAAGGGACACCGTTCCCATGTTGCCCAAGTGGGCAAAGGTGGAAAACTCTTTCTCCGGAGCGATTTCCAGGGCATCCAGAATGGCCCGCTGGTGGGCGGCCCCTACTTGATGGCAGACGACTTTGTCCGGTCCCGTTGGGCCCCAGCCCGTTTCGGCCAGAAAGTCCCGATAGGTGTCGATGCCGAGCCGCACACCGTTCTGGAGAACACCGATGGAATCCGTTTCCATGAAGTGATCTTGGTCCGACGGGAAACCCGTGTCCGGACCCCAGCAACAGAGCCGATGCCACTGAACGGCGTTTCGGATCACGCCGCCGAGAAGCCTATGTCCCTCGGAAAAGATGTCGTCCCGGCAGAGGATGACGGCCACGGCTCCCGATCCACCCGTCAGGGTGGCCACGGTCTTTCGGAACAGAGCCATGTCGGGGGTGTCGTTCAGTCGATCGATGACGCGGTCCATGATGTCCTTCGAGGTTTCGCAGGAAACGATGAGTCCGGCTTCGATCTGCCCTAGTTCGATGGCATTCGCCACATGGACCATGCCGTTCAGCACGCCGAGGCAGGCGTTCGATACATCATGCACGTGAGTCCGGGAAGAAAGCCCCAAATCGTGGGCTACGGCACAGGCTGTGGCTGGTTCCAGCTGGTCCCGACACACCCCGGTGTAAAGGATCATGCTGATGGTCTTGCGATCGATACCGGTGTTTTCGAGGGCCTTTTCGGCAGCCCGGGCAGCTCCCTCGTGCATCGTCATGCCCGGCCCCCAGTAGCGTCTTTCCTCGATGCCGGTCAGAAGCGCCAACTGGCCTTTCTGCAGGTGCAGGGCGGCATAGGCTCTGGAAAGCCGCTCTTCGATGTCTTCCGATGTCAGCACATGAGGCGCAAGCTCGTAACCGAACCCGGCCAGTCGAACCTGTCGATAGTTCATCCGTTTTCTTCCACGACACCGACCGAAAAATCGGTCATTTCATAAATCCGGAGACCGTCCACCTCGAGAAAGCCATCCGCTGTCACCATCGGGATCGGTTCCGTTTCGATCGTTTTGATATGGGCCTCGACCCGAACCCGGCCGTTTCCCGGCAGGATCTGGCCCCGGTAGGTCCATCCGTGTTCCTTCCCGGACGGGATGGTCCATCGAAAACGTCGCTTTGCACCTTGCACGGCCGGAACCCGGTCCTGAAGAAGCATTCCGCATCGGAGAACCTGCAAGAAGGCCTCGAGGCCGAGCGATCCCGGCCATACGGGATCCTCGTGAAAATGAGCCTTGAAAAACCAGGCATCCGGCCGGACCGTACAAATCCCTACCCATACCCCGAGACCGAAGGCCCCCGGATGTCCGACGTCGCAGCAGACGGCATCGATCATACGAAACATCGGCTGCGGAAGCTGAAGGCCATGGCAAAGGCCGTTCGAATCCATATCTTCGATGGGTACGAAGGCAAGGTGTTCGATACGGGATACCGCTGCTGGGATCGCCGGTTTGCGAATGCCTGCCTGAGCTCGGAGGGCTTCTTTCGTAAAGAAGCCGAATTCGGTCTCCCCCTCGAGCACCGTGCGATCGTCCTGAACGATCCGGGTTTCGAAGCGTTCGATGACCATATCCCGGACGGCCGACACCTGGATCATGGAAGCCCGCATGGTGAGTCTTCCAGCTCTGGGGAGCACATCTTCGAACAGCCTGAACCTTCCGCCCAAATTGCGGAAATGCAGACCCGTATCGCTCGAGAGCGCCGAGCCGCAATGGGCCGCCAAAAAGCCACAGGTCTGAAGCGCCGTCTCCTGCAGCACGGCATAGGGCATGCACCCACATCCGCCGGATGAAACATACCAGGCATTCGGATCGACGTCGTATTCGGCCGTGACCGAGCTGCCGATTCTGGGGCCGAGCCCGGGGGCTTCATTGGTAACCACCCGATCCAGAAACAGAAAGGGGGGAGCGGGAAGCCGGGCGACGAAACGGCCGTCATCCACTGGGGCGAAAGCGTTTCCGAAAATCGCCGATGCCGCCCCGCCCATCGAAAAGGCCTCGATGTCGGATCGATCGAATATTCGTCCTGACGGGCGATGCCGGCTCTGGCTTGGAAACGGTGTTTGGGAGCCAACAGACGCGATTCGGGCTTGTACGGTTTCGATGTCTTCTCTTCCGGCATGCATCAGGCGCATCGATACCCCGGTGAACCGGACGATATGCTTGCCGTCGGCGAACATGTCGGCCTCCGCCAACACATACGGTTCCGGAGAAAACCCGATTTCAGAGATCTGTACGTCATAGCGGACTTTTCGAGTCTTCGGCGTGACGGGGCCGCGGCATTTCAGAACACTGCATGCACCCGGCAGAGGCTCGAATCGGGCCTCGGGATGCTCCGTCATCCATCCCTGCCGCAGCAGCAGCACCCGCAGGGCATGGCTGCAACACTCGTACATCAGGGTGCCCGGCATCACCGGGTCGTCCATGAAATGACAGGTCAGGAACCAGTCGTTCGGGTGGATGTCGGCCTCTGCGACGATCCGTCCCAGGCCGAAGCGTCCGCCCGCCGGATCGAGAGAAGGCACCCGGTCGATGAGCCGCATTCTTCCCGAAGGCAGATGCAGGCCGGGACTCAGGCGGATTCCTTCGAAAGCATTCCCGAAGCATCCGGCCGGATCGCCGCGGCGGAGGGCCTCGATCTGATCCTCGGAGCATGTTTCTTCTCCACGGGATCGGAGCGGTCTGTACCCTCCGGGCGCATTGCCCGCGGATTGCACCTGTTCGGCATCGGAGAGCAGGATGCCTCCCGAAGCCTCAATCTCCTCGGGTGTAAAGAATCCGGCGCATCCCCTGCGCATTCGGATGAAGGGCTTTCCATCAATGGTACCATCGAATCCGAAAAAAAACATCCAGGTTTTTGCCTGCCGGATGAATTTTTCGATTCGGATGTCGTAGCGGATGGTCTCACCGGGTTGGGGCAATTCCCGAAAGAAGGTCACTTCGGCATCGAGCAGGCGATAGACGCGCTCGCCCCGCACCTGGAAATCGATGCCGAGCCAGGAGCATAGAAACAGATCCGCCTGGCCGGCCTCCACCGAGATGCACACGGGTGCTCTTCCGGCATCGAGGTACCAGGCATCGGGCAGCACATCGTGTTCGGTCACCACCCGGCCGCTGCCAAGAGACCGAGGTTCCCCTTCCACGGTGAGGATCCGGTCCACCAGCATCAGGGGTTCGTCCGGCAGGCGCACGCGTACGGGGAAGGTGTCGATGACAGCATAAGCAGGTCCCAGGACGCCTGCGATCGATCCGACGGCAAATTCCATGCACTGGGAGCGTTCGAACAATGGACGGGGGGATGAAGGGGAGAAAACCCCCCGACTGTCCGTCCCTGAAGCCTGGGGGGTGGTTTTCCAAATGCCGGGAACCCGCTCCCGGTACACGGGAGATGAACCCCGGTTTGCCGTTCGAACGGATGGTCGTGGCTCGCTCTGTTTTCTGTAGATGGTTCTGAGATCGGGGTCGAGTCCCATGACGGCCAGGTTTCCGCAGAGCTTGAGGATGCCGAGAAGCTCGTCTTCGCCTTTCCAGTTGGCGAATCCACAGCCGTGTTCCCGATCCTTCAGGATGGTGTCGATCATGCGGGAGCAGGAACCGTGAGGCCCCACTTCGATGAAGATGCGTATCCCGTCCTCCCACGCCTGCCGGATCAGGGCCGGGAAATCGAATCCCGAGAGGGCCTGGGCCGTGATGGAATCGGCTGCTCCATCCGCAGACGGCTCGTAGGCCTTCGCCCAGGCGGCGCTGTAGTATCGTATCCCGACCGGCGGGGTCGTAGGCAGCAGGTGAAGGTCGCGGTAAGCTGCAGCAACCGGTGAGACGGCATCGCAGTGTACGCTCGACACGGCCTCGATGTCGAAGGCATCGCAACCAAGTTTGTGAACGATGGCCTCGACGTCGCTTCGGTTTCCACCGATCACGCATTCTTCCGGCGTGTTGACGATGAGCAGCCGAACCCGCATCTGGGGCATCAGATGCTTTCGGATCGTTTCGGCCGGGCAGCGCAGCCCTACTGCGGTCCACTCGAAGGGTTCATCGGGGCCGATTCCCCAGGCCGTGCGTACGGCATGGCATGGACCGGCCAGCTCGGTGGTGAAGAGGGGGCTTTCCAGCATGCGGGAGAGCATGAGAGAGCGATCCTTCCATGCGCCGGTTGCGAACAGGCCGGTGCTTTCCCCGAGGCTGTAGCCGATGACGGCATCCGGTCGAAGACCCAATCGCCCGAGAATCCGGCTCATCCCGCATCCGAACATCACCTGCCCGATGATGGGATAGACGGGATTTCGGGACAAGGATGATCGGGTTTCCCGCTCCCAGTCCTTCGGCCATTCGATCCGCCAGGGAACGAGCCGCTCCGGCAGGAAACCGTCGAAGAGCCGGCAGTCTTCGGTTTCCAGTTCCTCGAAGACATCCGGGAAATAGGCGGCAAGCGTGTGCATCATGCCGAGGAAATGGTTGCCGCTGCCGGGGTAGACGAAGGCGATGCGCCCGGAAACCGGTCGGGGCAGGTAGGCGATGCGGGATGGGCCGATCAAGCGGCTTTCGGTTCCGTTTTGGACGAGGGCTTGCGCCTGCTGACCGTGACGAATCAGCGTGGGCCGGTCCTCGGCCAGAAGGGCGGTTCGGCAAGGCCTTTTCGGAGCGGGTTTTCCATGTCGTTCCAGCCAGGCGCGGGCGACCGAGGCGATCGGCAGGTCCTCTGGCTGTTCGCTGAGCCAGGTTTGAAATCGTCCCAGTTCCGTCAGCAGGTTTTCTTTGCTCTCGCCGGAAACGACGAAAAGTCCCCATGCCGGCGAAAGGGCGGTGGTGGCCATCGAACCGGATACCTGGGGATCGAGAGGCTGGGCTTCTTCCAGGAGCACATGACCTGTCTGAGCGTCCATGCCGATGGCGCAAACGACGGTCCTTCGGGGATGGTCCGCCGACCGCTTGGTCCAATACTGAAGTCGATGGGGAATATGTAGGTCGCCTTGTTTCAGGGATGGGAGCACCCGGCTCGGCAGGGCTGCCATGGGGGGTATCAGGCGGTGGTGGAGGCTCAGTGAAGAAAGGATGAGCCCAACCATTGCCGATGCGCTTCCCGTATGACCGATCACCGGTTTTTCGGATACGATACCGACACGGGCAGGATGATCCTTGAAAACCGATCCCAAAGCGTCCGCCTCCATGCGGTCTTCCGCCGGATCGGCGCTTGCGTGTGCGCAGACGAGATCGACGGAATCGGGCTGAGCGGCGGCAACCGTGAGACATTGCCGGAGGCTTCGTTCATAGGTGGTTGCCGGATGATTCGACGTTCCGCAGCAGGTTCCGATGCCCCGTATGACGGCGTAGATGCGGTTGCCGTCCCGCCGGGCGTCTTCATAACGCTTCAGCACGAGGGCGCCTGCCCCCTCGCCGGGAAGGGTTCCACAGGCATCCACCGAGAAGGGAACGAGTTCCCTTGCGAAACGTCTTCCCGCTTCGGCGATGGCAAGCGACCGGACGTCAGCAAACATATCCACAGCGGCGATCATCATGCAATCGGTTTCGTTTGTGAAGAGCAAGTCGGCCGCTATCGAAAGTGCCCGAAAACCCGAAAGCGCATCCTCCGAAACGGTGAAGCTCGGTCCTCCGCATCCGAATTCCCGGGCGATCCGGCTGGCGATGATGCCGCCCAAGGCACCCAGGGTCCGGGTTGCCGTCAGCGGGGGTACCGATGCGGCAGCCGCATGGTTGGAACCGGTCCATCGTCCGTGAAAGTCACAGGCTTCCCGGTCGAAATCCATACCGACCACCACCCCCATGTGCAGCATGGCTTCCTTTCCGAGCTCCAGTCCGGCATCCTGGATGGCTTTCCGAGCCACCTCGAGCATCACCAGGTGCTGGACCAGAATGTCGTCGATTTCGATGGGTGGAATGCGGAACGCCGATGCCTCGAAACGAAGTCGTTCGATGAAGCCTCCCCGAACGGCTTCCAGTCGATGGCCGCGGGTGCAACGAAGATCGGGACGATCGATGATGGCGCTCTTGCCACGAAACAGGTGCTCCTGAAACGCCGGGATGTCCGGCAGTCCAGCGACGGATGCCCCCATGCCGACGATGGCGATGGGACCGAATCCGTGCTTCGGTGGATCGAATTCGGGTTCCAAGAGATGGATTGGAGTTGCATCGATCTGCAGAGCGGACATGTCTTCTTCGATCAGGACGTGTGCGTTGATTCCCCCGAAGCCGAAGGCGCTGACGGCTGCCCGTCTGGGAGTGGAGGGGTGGCGGCGAGGCCACGGTTCCGGCTGAAGCTGGAGCCGAAAGGGCGAGAACAGGAGCGCCCTGTGGGCCGTCTCTGCGGAGACGTTCAGCGTTGGGGGAAGCACCCCTTCTGTCATTGCCAGAATCGTCTTGGTCAGGGCTGCGGCTCCGGCTGCAGTCAGCAGATGGCCGATCGTGGACTTGACGGACCCGATGGGACATCGGCCGGGTGGGCCGGATCGAGATGCCCACAGCCGCTTGAGGCTTTCGATTTCCACTCCGTCTCCGACCGGTGTTCCCGCCCCGTGGCATTCGATGAGATCGACATCGTCGGGTTGCCATCCGGCTGCGGCATAGGCGGCCTGCATGGCCCGCAGCTGGCCTTCGGTGTCCGGCGCGAGTAGGTTTCCACGTGTGTCGTTCGACAGGCCGATGCCGCGGATAACCGCAAGAATGCGATCTCCTGCTTTGCGGGCGTCCGAAAGCCGCTTGAGCAGGAAAATACCGGCCCCTTCGCCCACGACGAGTCCATCGGCTTCGGTGCTGAACGGCGCCGGAACCCCTGAAGGCGACAGGGCCCGCAACTGGCTGAACCCGACCTGGGTGTAGAGGCTGTCCGGGCGGGACACCCCCCCTGCCAGAACCGCATCGGCACGGTGGTCAGCGAGGGCCTGAGCGCCCAAATAAAGTGCATACAAGGAGGAAGCGCAGGCTGCATCGATCGTATAGGCTTCCCCGCAGAAGCCCATGGCCCGAGCCAAGAGGACGGCCGGATACCCGGTCACTCGGCCTGCCCAGGGATGGGTGTTCATCCATGGAAAATGATCCGAAAATCGGGATGCCGTATCCGTGGGCAGGGCGATGGCTGCGAGAACCACTTGGATGCGGGAGGGATCGATCGTTTCGAGACGGGCGGATGCAGCGGCCTGCCGTCCTGCATGCAGAACGAAATGGTAGAGGGGATCGAGCGACTGGAGATAGCTTTCGGGAATCTCGAATCCGGTTAGATCCGGGATGAAGTTCTTGACCAGGCAGGCCTTTTTGGAAACGGCCCGATCCGGTTTCAGAGGACGAACCGTCATGGCATCGGGGCAAACGTCCCATCGGTGTTCGGGAACTTCCTCCGAAGAACAACGCCCCTCCAGAATCCGTTTCCAGAATGCCTCCGGACTCGGTGCGTCGGGAAAAATGCATCCCATGCCGACAACGGCGATGGGGCACGTTTGCCGGCGCTTTCGAATGTCATTGGTGTGTGTCGGTTCTTCGGAAGGTTTCAAAAGGGCCTGATGGTCGCAGGGTTGAAGAGTTGACATAACGATCAGGGGGCCAGGCTGAACACCTTGATCAACACACCCAATGCACCCAGAAAGGAGATGCTGATGGCGATGCTGAACATGCGAAGGGTAAAGGAGCGCTGACGGGCGTCACGGGCATCGATCTTGTCTCCCAACCGCTCGATGGATGCGGCGATCTGGTCGAAACGCCGATCCACATTCTCGAAACGGCGATCGATTTGGTTGAAGCGCGCTTCGATTTGTTCGAAACGCTTATCAATCAACTCGAAACGTTTATCGATTTGTTCGAAACGCTTATCAACCAATTCGAAACGCTTATCGATCTGTTCGAAACGCTTATCGACCTGTTCAAAACGTCGGTTGACATCTCCCTTGAAGTCTCTTAAATCCGTCGACAGCTGATCGAACCGCTGGTCAACCAGAACCTCGAACTTGTCCATACGTTTTTCGAGAGCGCTGACGCGGTTGGACACATCTTTGAGATCAACCCGCAATTCCCGAATGTCGAGCGTCAGCTGGTCGAACCGGTTTTCAATGTGCTTGAGGTTCGGCAGAAATGCCGTGATGATCATTTCCAGATCATGGCGCGACTTTTCCGGCGGCATTTTTCCGATATCCAGCTCATCGCTCATAATGAATCATCCTGTCCATGGGATCGACGCTTCGGCGATTATCAATGATGGACTCGCAAAAAGTCGAAAAGTCTCGTCATCGTCGCATGGCAGGACATACGCCTTTTTCGCTGCAGCGGATAAACTCAGCCGCCCGAGCTCGTAAGGGCCGGGCATTGGGTCAGTCATTCGATACTGGCCAGTAAGCCACAACGGTTTGATTTTCAAACAATTGTTTGTTGTTGAACGCCGCCCGGCCCAACGATCTCCGGCGGCTTCAAACAAGTATCCGCTGCAGCATCAAAAGGCATATGTCCTGCCATGCTCAGGCCCGGCAATCGACAAAATCGGGGTAGATGCGACTTTTTGCGTGGCCATCATCAATAATCTGTGCAAAGGGCCAGGTGTTACACCCGATCGGGGACGGTTTACGATTGTATGATCCTTATGATAAGTTTACACCGAGTCCACGTCAGAGACAACCGGGAAATTCAAGGGCCCCGACCCCATGCGGCTCAACAGAGACTTCCTGACTTTTTGCGGGTCCATCAATGATGGAGCCGCAAAAAGTCAGGAAGTCTCTGTCGAGTCGCGGGGTGACTGGGGAACCTTTTTCGCTGCTGCGAAAAAACTCAGCCGCCCGATCTCGTAGGATCGGACGGATGGCCAAACTGTGAATACAGGCTCGTGGAATTGCAATGGCTTGCTTTTCAATGTCCATTCGTTCAAGCGCGTCCGTCCGATCCAACGATATCCGGCGGCTTCAAACACGTTTTCGCAGCAAGCTCAAAAGGCTTCCCCAGCCACCCCGCTTATGCCCGGCATTTACAAAAAGCACGGGAAAGGCGACTTTTTACGGGTCCATCAATAAAAAAGCCGCAAGGACGATGTCCAATCGTCCTTGCGGCGATGAAGATGCATTTGGATCTCATCCGGATCTTTTGAGATGCCGGTGAAGGATCCGATAGTGTCCATCAATCTTTCAGGAAGCTTTCCAGAACCTTTCCATCTTTTACAATGAAATGACGATCGCTGGGAAGCATCGGATTTTTCTCGAACTTCCGATAAATGTGATCTTCGGTGCCATCATCGCGTTTCACGATTTGACTCGGTTTGCCGTAGCTCTTTGTCAATTCATCTACCGTCATGGGATTGCATTGAAAATAATTCTTGCTCCAGGTCGGCCAGCCTTCAGCGATTTTGCTCGGCCTCAGGCTATCCGCTCCTGCTCCTGCAACCATGACAACTGAAACCATGAGAACCCCGGTGAACAGCGCTAAAAGACATTTTTTCATGTTCAAACTCCTTTCTTTCTTTTAAGTCATTTTGGATGGATATGATCCGATCGGTATCGACCGGCTCTTTTCCTGAACTTCCGTTCAAACGACGCATCGCCGATGAACTGAAACGAGTTGCATCAGGGTCTTGCACTATCCATGCCATTCGTCCCAATGTCGAAGACAGCTGGTATGGAACCCATCTGTTTGTTGATGAATTCTAAAGGGTTGGGTCATACCTTTCCATCCGTCGAATGCGTTTTCAGTCATCCTTTTTCGGGTGTGTCCATCGCGTATATATTTCATCTTGAAATGATCCCTTTCAAAATGTAAATTATCTCTGATGGCCTCGCAAAAAGTCGCTTTTCCCGTGCTTTTCGGGAATACCGGGCATCAGCGGGGTGGCTGGGGAACCTTTTTCGCAGCAGCGAAAAAGGTTCCCCAGTCACCCCGCGACTCAACAGAGACTTCCTGACTTTTTGCGGGGCTATCATCTCTCATTGCGGCAATCGGCACATTCAATGTGTTGCCCATTTTCCGACCGCATGCTTCCAGCTTCTGCGATACGCACGCATCCTACCCACAGGAAGGGATTCTCTTGAAAGCAGCCGATTTGAACCGGTTGGAGTTGATTGGAATCGATCAGAAAAGGGGATTTCCCCTCTTCGGTGCAAGCCGAATGGTCATGTTCGGTGCAACCTCCATTTCCAGACTTCAGGAAGACCTCTACAACAGTCTCGGGTCTGAAAGAAGGCGGGCCATTCTCGCCCGGTTTGGATACGAGGCGGGAATGCATCTGGCTCTATCCATTCAGGAAATGTACCAATTCGATTCGCCGGAAGAATGGCTGATGTCCGGCGTCATTCTTCGGACAATGGCCGGTTATGCACACGAGGAAATTGCCTCTTTGGAGATGAATGCAAAAGAACATCGTCTGATCGTTTCCGGAATCTGGAAGGATTCATTTGAAGCGACGATATGGAAAGCAATGCATCCCATCGCCTCTTTTCCCGTCTGTGCCATTCTCTCTGGAATGGCGACTGGATTCGCCAGTGCCGTTCTGGGGAAAATTGTCTGGGTAAAAGAAACCAGCTGCATGGCGCAGGGGGGCGAGTCA
>JBFMBE010000062.1:0-18435 GCA_040755275.1 Thermodesulfobacteriota bacterium
CCATCAACCTTGGCAAATTCCCATTTTCGTGTGGACATTGCGGATCACCCTAAACCCATCGGAACCATTCGCATGCATGCATCTTACCGCATCGTTTTCATGGGTACACCGGCATTTGCGGTTCCTTCCCTGAAAAGGCTTCACGGCGCCGGTCATCGAGTCGTCCTTGCTGTCACCCAACCGGATCGGCCGGCAGGCAGGGGCCGTAAAGTTGAGGCTTCGGCCGTAAAGAAAGCGGCACTCGAAATGGGCATACCGGTGTTTCAACCCAAGTCGATCCATCAACCGGAATCGGTTCGCATCCTGCAGGAGAGCCGAGCCGATCTCTTCATCGTCGTGGCCTTCGGTCAGATCCTGAAACCGGTCGTTCTGGCGATCCCCCCTCTTGGCGCCGTCAATGTGCACGCCTCGCTGTTGCCTCGATACCGCGGACCCGCCCCCGTTCAATGGGCCATTATCTGCAGGGAGACCGAAACTGGCGTCACGATCATGCAGATGGACGAAGGGCTCGATACGGGAGATATTCTAGCATCCACCGCAGTACCGATTCTTCCTACAGACACCGGTCAGAGCCTTCTCGAACGCCTTTCTGAAATCGGTGCCGATACCTTGGTCCAAACCCTAATGTGCTATCCGGAAACCCAATCCCGCGCAACTCCCCAAAATCACAGTTTAGCCTGCTATGCGCCCATGTTGAAGAAAACGGACGGGCGGGTTGACTGGAGTCGATCTGCACTGGACATCGATGCCCTTGTGCGCGGCACCCTGCCATGGCCTGGCGCCTATACAACGCTGGATGGCAAAAGGCTCAAGGTGTTCCGAGTGAAATCCGAATTGGGCAGAGTCGGGGAGGCACCGCCGGGAACGGTTCTGCGATCCCCTGCGGACGAGCTTTGGGTGGCTGCCGCAGACCAGCCGATCTCGCTCTTGGAAGTCCAGATTGAATCCGGAAAACGGCTGCCCATTGACGTTTTTCTGAAGGGTCATCCCATCCCGGTCGGTACGGTTCTGACGTGAAACAAGCGGAAAACAGACCAGACCCGCGGGAAGCCGCCCTGAAGCTGCTGGTGAAAAGCGAGAAGAGCTCCGTCCCGCTGGACCGTCTGATGGAGGAGGTACTGCGCCAGTTTTCGGACAAGCGGGATCGACACCTGTTGCACGCCCTGGTCTACGGAGTGCTGCGAAACCGGTTGCGACTCGACACCGTGCTCACCCACCTGCTGCGTCGGGATCCAAAGCACTTGGAACCCGAGCTGCTGTGCCTTCTGCGGATCGGGGTCTTTCAGATTCTCGAAATGAACCGTATTCCCCATCGGGCGGTTGTGCATACCGCCGTCGAGTTGGCTCGAAAAATACGATTACCCTGGGCTGCTGGACTCGTCAACGCCGTGCTGCGGCGGGCGATCCGGGAGGCTGGAACGATCCCGCTTCCTTCGATGGAATCCGATCCGGTCCGAAGCCTTTCCATTCGGCACTCCTTTCCAGAGTGGCTCATCGAAACGTGGATGAAGCGTCTCGGAACGGAATCCACCCGCAACCTCTGTGAGGCCTTCAACCGAATCCCTCCTTTGGTGCTCCGAACGAACACGCTGAAAACCACGCGTCCAGAACTGCTCAACGTCTTGGCTGCGGCTGCCGATCACGCAGAAGAAACCGGCGCTTCCCCCGATGGCATTCGGTTGATCCATCCCCATGCACCGGTATTCGAGCTGCCCGGTTTTTCAGAAGGTCTTTTCCAGGTTCAAGATGAAGCGGCACAACTGATCGGTCTTCTGATCGATGCCAGGGCTGGGATGAGCGTACTGGATGCCTGCGCCGGAAGAGGTGGTAAGACGGGTCATATCGTCCAGATGATGCAAAATCGTGGACGAATATTGGCCGTAGATGTTTCCGCAGAGAAATTGGCCGCCCTTGATCAGGAAATGAAGCGACTGGGGGCCTCAATCGTCGAAACCCGGATCTGTGACTGGCAGAGTGGGTCCCTTCCAGAAACTGTCGGTCACTTCGATCGCATCCTTCTCGATGCCCCCTGTTCGGGGCTTGGGGTTCTCGGTCGACATCCGGATATCCGCTGGCGCGCAGACAGAAGGGAGTTGAAGACCTTCACCGAAAGACAGATCGTTCTGATTGAAAACACCATTTCCCTCTTGAAACCGGATGGTCGATTGGTTTATGCCGTATGTAGCATGGAACCGGAGGAAACCGACGGCGTCATCGATGTGGTACTTCAGCGACATCCGGCGATTCGCAAGGTCGAAAGCATCCCGAATCGTTCGAAAGGTCCTCTGGCGCCTTTCTGGAGAAACGGCGCTCTTCGAACCAGCCCCCATATGGACGGAATGGACGGATTTTTCGCCTGTATTCTGAGTAAAGACACAAATCATGGATGACGGCTTCGCAAAAAGTTGGCACTACCCCGATTTTGTCGATTGCCGGGCCTGAGCATGGGGTCGGGGTTGCCTTTTGAGCTTGCTGCGAAAACGTGTTTGAAGCCGCCGGAGATCGTTGGATCGGACGGACGTGCTTGATCGAAATTGCCATTGAAAAGCAAGCCGTTGCGATTCAACGAGCCTCTGTTTACTGTTTGGCCATCCGTCCGATCCTACGAGATCGGGCGGCTGAGTTTTTTCGCAGCAGCGAAAAAGGCATCCCCGTCCCCATGCGGCTAAACAGAAACTGTCCGACTTTTTGCGAGCTCATCAGCCACTGACCCGACCCCTTTTCGGAAATCGAGGATTCTCATGAACATTCTGTTGACCGGCGGTGCTGGATATATCGGCTCCCACGCCTGTGTCGTCCTACTCGAAGCTGGCCACGACGTGGTCGTCGTCGACAATTTCTCCAACAGCAGCCCGGTCGCCCTCGATCGGGTGAAACAGATCACCGGTAAAGCCGCTGTCCATTTTCCAGTCGATATCACGGATGGTCAGGCTCTTCGAAGCGTTTTCGAGGCCCATCCCGTAGATGCCGTCATCCATTTTGCCGGGTTCAAGGCTGTCGGCGAATCGGTGGAAAAGCCCCTCTTTTATTATTGGAACAACGTCGTTGGAAGCGTTGTGTTACTTAAAACGATGGCAGCCTTCGGAGTCCGGAAAATCGTCTTCAGCTCTTCTGCGACGGTGTATGGAGCAACGGATCGAGTCCCAACGGATGAAACGTGTCAGCCTGCCCCCACCAACCCATACGGACGCACCAAATGGATGATCGAAACCATCCTCGGAGACCTCTTCGTGTCTGACCCGAGCTGGCACATCAGCATCCTGCGGTATTTCAATCCGGTAGGCGCTCACGAAAGCGGGTTGATCGGAGAAGACCCGAACGGTATCCCGAACAATCTTGTCCCCTACATCGCCCAGGTAGCCATTGGGAAGCAGGAATGGCTCCGGGTCTGGGGAAACGATTACCCAACACCGGATGGAACCGGCATTCGAGATTACATCCATGTCATGGACCTCGTGGAAGGTCATCTGAGCGCCCTCGAAACCCTTTTCAACAGACCCGGATGTGACGTATACAATCTGGGGACAGGCAAGGGAACGAGCGTACTCGAAATGGTGGCTGCCTTCGAAAAGGAATCCGGCAGACCAATCCCCTATCGGATCATGGCCAGGCGGCCCGGTGACGTGGCGGTCAGCACAGCCGATCCGACCCGAGCCAACCGAGAGCTTGGCTGGCACAGCCACAGGGATGTTCTGGACATGTGCCGGGATACCTGGCGCTGGCAGAAGCAAAATCCGAACGGCTACGGACAGGACTAATCCTTCACAACCGAACGTCTAGAACCCATTTTCTCATCGCAGGTATTGACCATGAAACGCAAGAAACCCATCACCCAAGAGCAGGATCTCGTTCTGATCCATTACCAGGATGCCCCGCTTTGTTTTGCCCGGATCGAAGACATATCTGCAGACTACAAACCCGGATGGTATCACGTCAAATTGCTGCTGCTTCAGGTGCCCGTTCAAATCGTCACGTGGATTCTGCGGGATGCCTACATTCAGGGCGAGCCCTTCACCATGGGCGGAAAGAACATGCGAATCGAGAAGGTCGAGGTTCCTCAGGAAGAACAACATGCCGAGCTGAAAGAGAAATCCGACGTCGAAGGCAATCCGTCTTCCAAAGACGGTTCCTCGAAAGGCGGTAAGGTCATTTCCTTGACGGACCTCAAGCGAAAACGCTGAAGCTTGCGAAAGTCGGCGTTTGTGCGGCTATCGTCCACCGGAACATTGGGTGGCCCCCCGGACGACTCAATTGGTTCATTTCTATCCAACAGAAAGGAGGCGCACATGGAACTCAAACTGGTAACCATCGACAATCCGGAAGGACTCAATTTTGTCCTGGGACAATCCCACTTTATCAAGACTGTGGAAGACATCCACGAGGCCATGGTAAACGCCGTTCCGATGGCCAAATTCGCCGTAGCCTTCTGTGAAGCTTCCGACAAATGTCTGGTTCGATTTTCGGGAACCGATGAAGGTCTGATCGAACTGGCGAAACGAAACGCGTTCGCCCTATCTGCAGGTCACAGCTTCATCGTTTTCATGAAAGACATGTTCCCCATCAATGCCTTGAACGCCATCAAACAAGTACCCGAAGTGTGCCGCATCTTCTGCGCAACGGCTAATCCCGTTCAGGTCGTTCTGGCTGAGACGGAACAGGGCAGAGGCATTCTCGGTGTCATTGACGGTTTTGCATCGAAAGGCATCGAAACTGAAGTCGATATCGAATACCGCAAGTCCTTGTTGAGACGATTTGGTTACAAGATGTAATCCAAAATACCGGATATCGAGCTCGGATATAGCGGGTTGGGTGACAGGCATCCCTATGCGACCCGAAGTCGCTATATCCGTAAAGGACGCACGGCGACATTCATGCATCGCCCAGCGGAAAAGCCGGTTGGGGAGTCAAGACACAACACGTCGTCATTGCCACGGAGGTCGCTGCCTCTCCGTTACCAATTTCAGTCCCGATTGCTGTTCTCGATTTCTTGGCGCTATTTCCTTGACAAACCCATAGCTTTTTTGTAGCCACATGATCACCTTGGCAAGTTGCACGGAACGATCCATCACCCCAAAGTTCCATTGTTTCATCACCTTCAAACAGGAGGAAATCCGATGACGCCGGTAAAAGGAAAATGGTTGTTCGTAGGGGTTCTTGTGGCCTGGATAACGATTGGAACCCATGTTTCGGCATCCGCCGAACCCATCAAACTCACCTACAGTTGTTTCTTCCCGCCTTCTCATGTTCAGAGCATCCTCGCAGAACAATGGTGTCGTGAAATCGAAAAGCGAACCAACAACGCGGTCAAGGTCGATTATTTCCCGGGGCAGACCCTCACCAAAGCCAACCAGTGCTACGACGGAGTGGTCGAAGGCATGTCCGATATCGGATTTTCCGTTCTCGCCTATACGCCAGGACGTTTTCCGGTGATGCTCGCCGTAGACCTTCCCATGGGATACACCAGCGGCGTTTCTGCCACCAAGGTCATCAACGACGTATACGAGCATTTCAAACCGAAAGAGCTGAATGACACCCAAGTCATGTACCTTCATGCCCACGGACCAGGACTCGTTTTCACCAAGTCCAAACCCGTCCTCAAAATGGAAGACATGTCCGGTCTCAAATTCCGTAGCCACGGCACCAGCGCCGAAGTCGTCAAGGCGCTCGGAGGCACACCGGTTGCCAAACCGATGCCCGAAACCTATGAAATGCTTCAGAAAGGGGTTGTGGATGGTGCGGTGTATCCTCTGGAATCGAACAAGGGCTGGAAACTCGGGGAGGTGGTTCGCTATTGTACGGCCAATTTTGCATCCGCCTATACGACATCCTTTTTCGTCGTCATGAACAAGGACAAATGGAAGAGCCTTCCGCCGAACGTCCAGCAGGTCATCCAGGCAGTCAACGCTGAATGGATACCGAAACATGGAGATGCTTGGGATAACAGTGACATGATCGGTTTGAAATACCTCCTCGAACAAGGCGGTCAGGTCATCGGGCAGGACAGCAAGGAAGCCGCCCGATGGAAAGCAGCTGTGGCTCCCATCATCGAGGCCTATGCAAAGGAATTGACTGCAAAGGGCATCAACGGCAAGGAAGTGGTGGACTTCATCGCTGCTGCACTCAAGAAGTATCAATGAATGATATTCAAGATTTGATGATCTCGTAAAGAGTCGCTATCCACTGGTTTTCTTTCCAAGCCAGGCATCTAGCAGGAGGGCGGGTCAAAAGAGGGTGCCTGACTTTGTGCGAGACCGATACGGATGCTCGAATGGAAGGGAAGACGGGATTTCAGAAAAGGATTTTCATGAGTGATGGAACCATTCTTTAAAGGCATCAACTGGCTATCCGACAAACTGAAGATTGCAGGAGGCATCTGTTTGACCGGAATGATGCTGATGACCTGCATCGATGTCATCGGCCGTTTCTTCAACCGACCCATCTTGGGCGCCATCGAAATCGTCGGCTTTCTGGCAACCCTCACCACAGCTTTCGCTCTGCCGTATACCCACCAAATGGATGCCCACATCGGTGTCGAGCTTTTCGTACAGGTTCTTCCGGAGAAGCCCCGGAAACTTCTCGCCTTTTTGACAACCCTGGCCAGCTTCCTTCTCTTTGGCGTCGTTGCCTGGCGCATGATCGTTTACGCCGACACCATCCGACAAAGCGGCGAGGTGTCCATGACCATGAAGCTTCCGGAATATCTGATCATCTATCTGGTTGCCGGCTGTTTTCTGGTTTTTTTTGGCATCCTGTTCTGCGACACCGTCAAGCTGCTGGGTGCTTTCGCAAAACCAGCCGATACCTCCCATAACGCGTAACGCACATGCGGGATGCTTGCTCCACCCTTTCTGATCCTCTTTGATTCGGTGATCTATGAACCCTGGAACGATCGGCACGATCGGCATTCTTGTCATGCTGGTACTCTTCATGACCCGTATGCCGGTCGCCTACGTCATGACACTCGTCGGCCTGGTAGGTTTTTCTATCATGAAATCCTGGACAGGCGGCCTGAACCTTCTGTCCAGAAGCATCTACGAAGCCTTCTCTTCCTATGGCCTAACCACCATTCCGTTGTTCATCCTGATGGGTCAGTTCGCCTTCAACAGCGGTATTGGAAAACGCCTCTACGAAACCGCTTATCGATTTTTCGGTTCCATCCGAGGAGGACTGGCCATGGCCACCATCGTAGCTTGCACGGCCTTCGGTGCCGTCTGCGGATCGAGCCCGGCGACTGCGGCAACCCTTGCCACAGTCGGACTCCCCGAGATGCGTCGCTATGGCTACGATGACGAACTTTCGACAGGAACGGTGGCCTCCGGCGGAGGGCTTGGCATGATCATGCCGCCGAGTGTCGTCATGATCGTTTATGGCGTCTTGACGGAGCAGTCCATTGGTGCCTTGTTCGTTTCCGGAATCCTGCCTGCCATCGTCATGACCATCCTGTATATGGGCTGCATCGCCGTCCGGTGCCGATTTGCCCCCGAACAGGGCCCACCGGGCGAACGCTTCACCTGGAAGGAGAAAATCTCCTCCCTCAAACACATCGGAGATACGGCCCTTTGTTTCATTCTAGTCATGGGTGGGCTTTTCCTGGGGGTCTTTACCCCAACCGAGGCTGCCGGTGTAGGCGCCTTTGCGGTCCTGGCCGTATCCGTCATTCGAAAGCAGCTGAGCTGGCAAGGCTTCGTCAAATCCGTCTACGAGACGCTGCGTACGTCCTGCATGGTCATTTTCCTGATTGCAGGAGCACTCGTCTTCGGCAAGTTTCTGGCTGTCACCCGAATTCCCTTCAATGCCGCAACCTGGGTCAGCGGGTTCAACCTACCACCGTATATGATCGTCGCAGCCATCGCCATGGTCTACATTGTCGGCGGATGCATCATGGATGCCCTGGCCCTCATCATGCTGACCATTCCTGTGTTCTTCCCGATCATCGTCAATCTCGGCTATGATCCCATCTGGTACGGAGTCATCATCGTGCTGCTCACCCAAATCGGGGTCCTCACCCCACCTGTCGGAATCAATGTGTATGTGGTGTATGGGGTTGCCCAAGGCGCCATCGGGAAGGTTCCTCTCGAAAAGATTTTTAAGGGCGTCATCCCCTTTTTGATTGCAACGGTTCTGGGAATCGTTCTAATGACCATTTTTCCCCAGATCGTGCTGGTACTGCCGAAAATGATGTATTGAGCAGAAGTCGGCCCCATCAAAGTCCTCTAAATCATAGGGGGCTTCTCCAGGCAGCGGGTCTGTCTGCCTAACACACTGAACCACACACCGGAAACATTGATGGCCCCGTAAAAAGCCGCCATCCACGGATTTTCTTTCAAAGCCGGGCCTCCAGCAGGAGGGCGGGTGGTGTTTTCCGCTGCTGAGCAAAATTCACCCGTCTTCCTGCGGGTCCATCTAGAGGGCCCGACTTTTTGCGGGGCCATCAACATTGACGAGGACCTGAGGCAGAAGTCAGAATACGGAAGACAGGGGATGACATATGCAGCATGACAGTTCTATTTACTGGAATCCGATACTGGAAACCCTGGATCGGGAACGATTGGAAGCCCTGCAGCTTCGGAAATTCCGACGCATTTTTCAATGGGCATATGAGCGGAGCCGTTTTCACCGCAGCCTGTACGACAGGGCCGGCATCCGACCGGATGACATTCGAACCCTGGAAGATATTCGCCACATTCCCAAGGTCGAAAAATCCATGATGCGGGACATCCAACGAATCGATCCGTTCCCATACGGAGACGCCCTATGTGTTCCACTGGAAGATGTCACTGAATTCCGCCAGACCAGCGGCACGACGGGACAGCCCGTCTACCAGCCCGACACCTGGCAGGACTGGGAATGGTGGGCGGAATGCTGGGCCTGTCTGCTCTGGGCGCAAGGATATCGGCCAAGCGACCGGGTTTTCATCCCCTTTGGATACAACGTATTCGTGGCCTTCTGGGCCGGACACTACGGTGCAGAAAAGATCGGATGTGAAGTCGTACCTGGAGGCGTTCTCGACACATCGGCCCGCATCCTCAAGATGCAGGAGCTTCGGGCCACTGCCATGATGGCCACTCCAACCTATGTCCTCGGTATGGCTGAGATAGCGAAAAAGACCCTCGGCATCGATCCCCGGTCCATCGGCATCCGAAAAATCACCTGTGCAGGCGAACCCGGAGCCAGCATTCCCAGCACCAAACACCGAATGGAATCTGCATGGGGAGCCAAGGTGTATGATCATTCGGGTGCAACGGAAATCGGTGCCTGGTCCTTTGAATGCGAGGCCCAGCCAGGAGGTCTCCATGTCAACGAAGGCATGTTTTGGGTCGAAATCGAAGACGTCGATACAGGTGAAATCATTTCCGAGCCTGGCCGGAAAGGCAAGATGGTCATCACGGCCTTCGATCGCGTCGCCCAACCCTGCATCCGGTTCGACTCCAAGGACATCATCGAATGGGCCGATTTCAATTGCCCCTGTGGCAGAAGCTTCCGTCTGATCCGAGGCGGAGTTCAGGGCCGGGCCGACGACATCACCAAAGTCAAGGGGGTGCTGCTGTCACCGTCAGCCATTGAAGAAGTCGTCCGAGGCATCGATGGCATCGAAAATGAGTACGAAGTTGTCGTTGAAAAGGCCGGGGATACGGATCGTATCCGACTGAAGGTCGAGCTTATGACCAACGATCCGGACAAGCAAATGGCCATCACCCGGGAACTCAACGACCAGCTGCGGCTCAAGACGAATCTGCGCTTCGATCTCGAATTCCACCCTCCTGGCACGCTCCCCCGCTATGAGGTCAAGGCAAAACGATTCAAGGATCTGCGCAAGGCGCAATGATCCCGCCCTCCCCAACGATGAAAATAGACAAGGAACCCTTTGCTCCATGCCGACTGTTTTCACGATAGAGTTCATTGGAAACTCCCATGCAAAACATCAATGACCTTCAGACCATTTGCCGACAGATTGCCGACATGCGATCCATTGCCGAGGAATTACAACGACACGAGGCACGGCTTCCTGCCCTTGGGAAGAATGTCCGACGCATACTGGCAAGCATTCGAATGCTCGAAATCAATTTTTCGGATATCGAACCGCAAGCATCTCCAACATCGCCTGATCCACAGAAAGAGGAACTCCGATGACAGATCATCGACACCTCAACGGCAAACGGATTTTGGTCGTCGACGACGAGCCTGACATTCTCGACACAGTCGAGGATTTGCTCTCTATGTGTACGGTCATCAAGGCCGGCTCCTTCGAGGAAGCCAGGGCTGCCCTGCAGACCCAGTCCTTCGATCTTGCCGTCCTCGATATCATGGGAGTCGACGGTTACGAGTTGCTTGCCCTGGCCAGAAACAGGGGGGTTCCATCGGTCATGCTCACTGCAAAGGCGCTGAGCATGACCGATGTCAAGAAATCCTATGTGGATGGGGCATCCTTCTACATTCCCAAGGAAGAGCTTCCCCACATCGATGTTTTTCTCGAGGGAATTCTCGAAGACATCGAAACTGGCAAAAACCCCTGGGGCAGATGGATGAAGAAGATGGGTGAATTCTGCGAAAGGACATTCGGCAAGAAATGGCAACAGAACGATCCGGACTTCTGGAACAATCTTCCGTTCTATTGATCGAGCGCCCTGTTCCGCCTTCCTATTGACCCGCCAGAAGAACGCCGACCACAATCAAAAGCAGCGTCAGGGGATACCAACTTCCAGAGTTAAAGAGGGCCATGGCATCCGAGGGTCTCCGTCGCAACAGGAGCCGGGCGGCAGGCATCAGCACGAACGAGAACCCGGCAAGAGTGCACAGTACCTTCACGACTGCCGGAAAGACCGCACGACTGCTCGTGAGTGTAAGTGTCTGAAACATCAGCGCTGCGCAACAAGACACAAACACCACCACGGCGGATCGCTCGATTCCGAACACGACCGGGAAGGTCTTTGCCCCGATCCGCCGATCCTCCTCGATATCCGACCAGTCGTTGGGAATGTTTTGAGCACCGATTTCCCAAAAGAAAATGAACAGAAAAAGGCATATCAGGTAGCCGATCGGAGGGTGGTTGTCCACGGCAAACGTGGCAGCCAGAGAGCCGATGGTTTTTACCACACCGCTGACGAACGTGCGATAGGCCGTAATTTTGAGAAGTTTGCAATAGAGCGTCTCGAGCAACACCCCGGCTACAAACAGCACCAGACATACGGGATGGAGCAGCCATGCGCCCACCATCGCGATCCCTCCCCAGAAGCAAGACCAGGCAACAGCCTGCCGAAGGCTCATGACACCTTCAGCCAGTGGATGCCGTATCCAGACGGCATCGAGGTCATGGGAATGCCGCCGGGTAATGCTCCGATCAAGGACGGATCGCCTTTCTCGATCGACCCGATAGTCGACGATGTCGTTCACGGCATAAACCGCCGTATACCCTGAAAAGACCGTGATCAGACCGAGCACGACAATTCCAACCGGCGGAAAAACCCCATTGACGGCTATTGCGGCAAAGCATGGAGCCGCCAGATCGATGATTCCGTGCGGCGTGCGGGACAGCGCGAAATACATTTGCCAAGGTTTGAGAAAGTCGATCACCGATCCGCCAGCTCCCAAAAGGCTTTGCATACCTCGCATGGATGTCACCCACCCAGACAGGCGGCGATTTGGTTCATCCGATCCTGCCGGACCCACTCGAATTTCTGGGAGAACAGCCGATCGGTCATGTTGGGCTTTCCGCCGGCCTTTCGTTTGAAATAGTTGTTCAGATCTCCCGGCCCGGAATTGTACAAGGCATAAAGCGCTCCGGCTATCGTTGCATCATCCGATTCCTTGCCGACTTTCGGCAGTACAAAACGCGTGAAATACTGGTTGACGATTTCGCTTCCCGCTTGTGCATTGTATCGGATATCCCATCTCAATGCCTTGATATCGTATATGTTTTTCCACACCTTTTCATTGACCTGCATCATGCCGACACTCGTGTTGTTGTAGGAGCGCAGGTAGGTGATCTTTCCTTTTTCCATGAGATACTGTCGAAAGCAGCTCTCCTGCCATGCCGTGGCTGCAATGATCGACCGGTAAAGATCCCGGTATTTTTCGGGAACGGGATTCTTCTTCATATCGGCTTCTGTAACATCGGCAAGAAGCACCAGAATCTGCTGGACGAAATTGTCCACATTCCCGGGAACGGCGATCCACTGGCGGATTCGAGCGATTTCGGAAGGCGGAATTTCGTCTGCCGCATGACAAACAGAGATCCAGAGCCGATGGAACCATCGGGAAACGGCCGATCCCGTATCTTCATCCTCCGTCAAAGGAACCTGAAGTGATTCCACATCGTAGGCAGGACCTACGATTTCGATCGGCTCCCCCAGCCCCATCACCTTGCGCAACCCCGGATCGACGGCATCCGTCGGCTGAAGAGAGGCAATCTCCTTCTGGGTGATGAGCCGGGCCAGGCGGATCAGACCGTCCTGACTGATTTCGATGCCCAAGGTCGGCCCCATCTTATCGAGAGCTGCAAGTGCATCCGAAGCCGAAAAGAAGGCGAGGTAGGCCAGCAGAGCCTTGGACGGATCGGCACCGAGATGGGCCCGAAACACCGGTGAGAGCCGATTCCAAGTCGCAATGAACTGCTCCCGGACGAAGTCCTTCCCCTTTCGACTTTGCGGCCGGGTCAGCCCGTCAACGAACCGGTGTCGGGCATCGATGATCGCAGCGAAGACGGTGCTGCGTTCCTCAGCAGACAACGGCTCATGAATCAAACTTTGCAAAATCGCCACAAGAAAGCTGTCGTAGGATTCCCAAGCCTGAATGAAGGCAGCCGTTTCCTCAGGTGTCAGAGCCTCTTCCGGGCTTTCCCCCATCTGAGCAGCCGGTTGTCCGGTATCGGCTAGAATCTCCACAACGACTTCTTGAGCCAAAATACGGATGGGCCCCGGTCGCATGCTTTCGATCAGTCGGGAGGCATTTTCGCGGTTGTCCTCCGGGAACAGCGACAACAGAACCCCCTTGACCTGCTGAACCGGAGGTGCGAGTGGAATGTGGATCCGGTCGAAGAAGTCATAGACATGCTCAGCAATCAGCTGCCAGATCATATCGGGAAGATTGGTCGGCTGGTGCTGGACATTCAGAAGGGTCGAATCGACGCTTTCAAAAGAAAGAACCCATTGCGAATCGATTCGGGGGCGCTGATACAAAATGATGTACCCGTCCCAACTCATCGACAGCCGGCAGCTTCCAGCCAGCAGGGTTCCAGCCTCGACGTGAAGCTTGGCTTCCGAGCGCAAAAGATTCTTTTCCATCCGGAATCGTGGATCCGTAATGACTACTTTTCTACATGGATCGGCTTTCGATACGACGGTAGCCGTCTGGTTTGGCTCCGTAAATGCCTTGGCAATGACCAAGGCTCGAAGCATGGAATAATCCATTCGGATGGGCAGGGTGACCGTCTCCGCCCGAAGGCCACCTGATAAACAGCCGATCAGCAGAACGGTCAGAGCGAGACAACGATGGAAAGCAAATCCAGGGTATAGAAAGGATAGGATTGGAGAAAGCATGAGTGGTTTCATGGTTCGTTTCGAAAGGGTATCGACTGTTTCGGGAAATGATCCAAGCGGGGGCACTATACCTCAAATTCCAAGACGGTGCAAAAGGAATGCGGGCCTTGTTCAGCTCGATATTGTTCGGATGGATCACTGGGAGAGCGGAAGTTAGAGGATAATGATGAACAACAACAGATGGCGCCGCTTTTCATGGAAGAAGAAACCACGGCAGGATTCATCATGTATGATCCGGATTTCAACAGCGCGGAGCTTTGTCTGGACTCCTACACACTCGGGAATAAGGGGCTGCATTTTCATCGACAGAGATGATGGGCTCCATCGCCAGGAGCACTGACTGATCCATCCGTTCCTAGACAGACGAGCGTGACATCCTTCGAACCATCAGCATCGTAATATCGTCCTCCTGATGGCGATCACCTAGAAAGCATCTATGTTTGTCGATCAGACGATCCAGAACCTGCTGGACCGATCCTTCGGCATCGGTCTGAATCATTTGAATCAGACGATCCTTTCCAAAGTACTCTCCGTTTGCGTTTCTGGCTTCCCACACCCCGTCCGTAAATACCGTCAGCAGGTCTCCCTGTCGAAATTCCGATCGGATTTCCCGGTACACCTCCCGATCATCGATACCCAGAGGCAAATGATCTCCTCGAAGTTCTTCGACATCACCCCGATCGATTCTCAGCATCATCGGTGGGTCGTGACCTGCATTGCACCACACCAGCTCATCCGACTGTGGATGAATGCGAGCCGCAAACAGGGTGACAAACCTCCCCGAAACACCGATATCCCTGCAAAGGTGACGGTTGAGGTCGGTGATGATTTCCGAAAGGCTTCCGGGCATGGTGCAGCGCATCCGCAAATAGGCCCGGGTGGCTGCCATCAGCAAGGCTGCGGAAATGCCATGATCGGAAACATCGCCGACGACGATCAGCAATCCCCCCGTCGTCCCCTCATTTGCCTCTATAAAATCGAGATAATCCCCCCCGGTTTCATCACAGTAAATGCTTGCCATGCCGATGTCGAGTCCGTCAATGTTCGGAACGGCGGTGGGGAGCAAATTCCTCTGGACTTCCATGGCCATGTTGAGGGATTGCCGCATGCGATACCGGTCCCGCAGTCCATGGATCATCCGATTGAACTGCACCATCATCAACCCGAACTCGTCATAGGCATACACCGGCAGCACCACATCGAGGCTGCCGGATTCGATCCGCTTCAGAGCCTTTTCGATATCCTGAACAGGCCGAAGAATGCTGGAGGCAAACAACCTGGAGATGATCCACACAGACGCCAAACCAATGGAGACCGTAAAGCAGATCAGGATGAACAACTCGCGAAGGGCCTTATCGGAATCTTCCAAAATGGCGCTCTTCAAGCGACTGTAGGATGCAATCGCCAGCAACAGCATCGGCAGAACACTGGTCAGAATGAACGTCAACTGCAGTCTCGGTTTCAAGTTGAACCGAATGGCACCTGGAACCCGGTCCATATCCCCATAGGGGAAGAGAATCGGTCGAATGCGCCTGCACAGATTTTCCAATGAAAACGTGACGATGGTACTCGCTACAAGCCCGGCCAACAACACACCGAAAAATACGCGTGCGCCCTGTTGAACCGCAGTCCAGAACTGTTCTTCGAAAGGGGAATGAAGAAATCGTATCACCGACAGAATCAACGCGCCGATCCCCCAGTTCGTAAGACTGATCACACCGGCAAACAGGGGAAGGTTGATGATTCTGCGCCGTGCAGCCAAAAGCTCTTCCCTGACGACAGGAACTCCCTGAGACACCTGCCGCACCGTATGCAGCAGCTTTGCCTTCCATCCATATTGAATCAGGAATCCGGATCCGGCCAGGATCACAGCCATGGTAACCGGAATCGCGACGGACCAGATCCGTTTTTCATCTGCGAAAAATACAAAATAATGGAAATAGGCGATGCAGATCAATGCTCCACCGACATTTGTCGCCAAATCCAGGAAATAAAACCAGATATGGGTCGGATAAGGTACATTTACAAGGTAAGATCCATGCTTACCGTTGTCATAACGCGTACGCCAACCGATCATCTTGACCCCAGGGAGACTATCATGAAAGCATTGATTCTGATTACCATGGTTGTTTCACTAGCCCTCCCCCTTGGAAGCGCCAGTGCTCATGTCCCCTACATCGAACGGCAGGACTATTCGGCGTCCATTCCATTCAGCGTGCAAAACATTGAGCAGTCGATCGCCTTGTATGCATGGCTTCAAACCGATGGGACACACCCATCGGACGATGTGGATGTCGCAACATTTGTCATTGATGAACCGACACGATTCTATGCCGAGTTGCTCGTCCCGGCATGCCCATCCTATGTCGACTTCGTTCCGTGGTTCCTGGTGACTGGACCGGGGTTACCGGATCTTTCTGTCGAAATCCCGTTTTCCCTTCCAGACGGATACGGCGCAGTTATCGCTCCCAATGTGGAACCGGGTACAGATCGAGAAATGTTTTATGAGCCATTTGGCGGAAAATCATACTACAGAGGTCCCACCCTCGACATCGAGTTGTCATCTCCAGGCCAATATGCCGTTTATTACTGGGATCCGAACGGGATGGGAGGAGATTACGTCGGTGTGCTCGGTTTCAAGGAAATCTGGAAGCCAAAAGATATTGCTCGAGCGATGGTGGTGACACCTTTGATCCGGAACGATCGGGAACTGCACACGTCCTGCATCACAGAATGACGACCGCTTGTCCTATATCCAATGGATGGCCCAATTCACGATCCTGATGAGTTCGAGTGACTACGATTTTTCGACACTGAAAAACATCACCGGCCCTTCTGCAGGTTGATGGAAGGTACTTGGACGTCTGTGACCTCATCATGTTCATCGGTCATGGAATTGTTGTAGGAGGGTCCCCTGCTGAACGTATGCCTGAAATTCCTCACTCGTGAAATACGCCGCTTTTGGATAAAATGACTTCATGTGTGCTCGAATGGCTTTTCCATCGTAGGAGTTTCCGGTATAGTAGACAGGGCTTTCCTGAAAGGATGGTGAAGGAAGCAGGTAGCGGAACCAGATCAACGGATACTTGCTGCCGTAAGGCATCCAGTTGTATTTTCCGGACAACGGCTGATGGTTGACAGGGTCATATAGAAATGTCGGCTTCTGCCGCTCATCCGTAAACACGATCGTGATCAAGCCGTCTGGATCAGGTCGCAGATCTCTGTAATTCGCCGTAGCATAGGCGTACATCAACCCGTTGAAAGGCTGATATACGCTGACGGACCAGTATCGGACATCCTTGCCCGCCACCGGAGGCTTGAAACGCACCACCGTCACATCCCTGGATGGATCCAGAAATGCGGCCAAATATCGCGTATCCATATTGGCACCCGTAGGATGGTGTTTGATCATGAAGTCCGGCATTGCAGGAAAGGCATGGTTCACCATACCGAAAAAATCGTCTCCAATGATGAATTCTATCGGGTCCGGAGGATGGTATAGAATGGCCTTCTGTTTGGTGCGCTTTGCCAGTCGCTGGGATCGTTTGTCAAGCCTATGCTCTAAGCCGAACAGAAAGCCGGGAACTCCGCCCCCCGCCTGGATTCTGCCACAGCTCTCCTCCTTCCAACGATTTTCGTCTTCCACTCCTTCCCGGGCCACCAGAAAGACGCTGGGCAACATCACTCCTCCATCCCTTCCCGTCAGGGGTTCATACATCCGGTAGAGAACGACGTATTCCTTTTCCGTACTGCCTGCTTCCGGGATGACGAGAAGGTTGGCATGGTTCACTTTTCCCTGCTGGCCGTCCTGGATCACGGAGATGGTATACGTGTTGCCTTTTCGATATTCTCCCCCTTCCCGAAACGGATTGCTGGAGCCGGGATCCGGCTGGATGTCTTCATCGGTCATCTTGTTCAGAAAGCGAGTTCTTTGGGTATTCACATGAAAAGAAAAATAGGTCGCATGCGGAAACTGACCACGGATTTCGAAATGGGCGTCCGGATACTTCGAGAGATCAAGACGCGGAATCAGCATCCGCCAGTAGACGGCATATCGATCCGTACCGCCGAATTGAAAATCCTCCCCATCCATGGCCTTGCTCCAGATGCCTTCGGCTTTCCCCTCCAAACACCGCCCGATCTCGAGAGAATGCCAGTCCTTTTCCTGAGAGAGGCAGTCCTCAACACCAGCCAGGATCAGCAGTACCGAAAACCACACCATCACGGCTTTCCATCTAGTAGGCCATGGTTGCATCGAGATGTTCCATCCCTGCTCGAATAGCCAAAGGGTTCGAATCCGCCCGATTACTAAAAAAGATGGCCCCGCAAAAAGTCAGGCCCTATGGTTTGACCCGCAGGAAGGCGGGTGAATTTTACTCAGCAGCAGAAAAACTCAACAGCCCGAGCTCGTAGGATCGGGCGGATGGCCAGAATGGAAAGAATGGTTTGCTGTAATACAATATACTGCTTTTTAATCCAAATTAGGTGAATTGCGTCCGCCCGATCCTACGAGCTCGGGCTGCTTCATACAGTTTCCGCTGCTTCGCAAAACACCACCCACCCTCCTGCTGGAGGCTAAACTGTGATGGCCCCGCAAAAAGTCGCTTTTCCCGTGCTTTTCTGGAATGCCGGGCATAAGCGGGGTGGCTGGGGAAGCCTTTTGAGATTGCTGCGAAAACGTGTTTGAAGCCGCCGGATATCGTTGGATCGGGCGGAGATGCTTCATCAATATTTGTTTGAAAAACATCATGTTGCAACTCAGCAATTCTGTAATCCAAGTTTGGCTATCCGCCCGATCCTACGAGATCGGGCGGCTGAGTTTTTTCGCAGCATCGAAAAAGGTTCCCCAGTCACCCCGCGACTCGACAGAGACTTCCTGACTTTTTGCGAGGCCATCAAA
>JBFMBE010000063.1:0-18294 GCA_040755275.1 Thermodesulfobacteriota bacterium
TTGAAAAGCAAGCCGTTGCGATTCAACCAGCCTCTGCTTGCTGTCTGGCCATCCGTCCGATCCTACGAGATCGGGCGGCTGAGTTTTTTCGCAGCAGCGAAAAAGGTTCCCCAGTCACCCCGCGACTTGACAGAGACTTCCTGACTTTTTGCGGGGGCATCATCGATAACGTTCAACCACGAACCGGAATATTCCAATGATCGGAATCGGAGGCAAGCGCATCGTCGGACTTTATGTCGGTGCCGGGCGGTTGCATGTGGCCGCCGTCGAAGGAAACCGCTTCGGCTGGAAGCCGGTTGCCGTAGAGAGATCGACCGGGCTTTCCGGAGGTGGGTCTGAAGGAGGGCTTGCCGCCCTTCGGGACCTGCTGCGTCAAGTGAATCCGGACCGAAGGATCCGATGGTATCTGGCGCTTCCCCGTTCGAATTTTTTCTTTCGCGACATTCCCCTTCCGGCCATGCCGCTCGAAGATGCGCTGGATGCCGTTCAGGGCATGGTTCGAACCCTCGTGCACCTGCCGCTTGAGGATATCTATTTCGATGTCCAGATGGCTCGGAAACCCGATCGAACGATTCGGGCGCTGCTGGTGTACGGGTTGAAGCAGATGATCGATCCCTACAGGGACGTGTTTCGGGAAACGGGACACGAAGCCGGTTTGGAAGCCATCTTTCCCTTCACCGTCGGGGTGGCCGCCTATCTTTCATGGAAACGGTTTCCGTTTCCGACCGCCTTGGATATCCCGTACCGGGACGGTCGGGAAATTGCCGTCATCGACGATCTGGGATGTCGAGCCACCTTTTTTACGGAAAACGGGGATTCCGGCGGAGTTCAAGACTTCCTGAAGAGCCAGGGGCTGGATGTTGAATCCGTCCTTTCGCTTCGAGAAGATGCCGGTCGTGGACCGCAGTTCGAGATCGAGGCCGAAACCATGCCCTCTCTGGCCGACATTCGTGCGAATCGCGCCGAAGCGGCCCTGGCTTGCGGGGTTTGCTCTCAGCAGATCGTATCCGTAGACGGAAGGCCGACGCGTCTCAAGCTGTTTCCGCTCTGGAAAACCATCGGGTTCGTGGTTGCCGCACTGACCATCGGATGTACCTTGTGGACTGCTCTGTCCTATCGTACGGTCGAGCGCAACCAGGCGGTGCTCGGCGAGTTACGTGAAAAGCGCCACAGACTTGAACAACAGCTTCATCCACTCGAGAAGAACAAACAGAGCGCCGAAAAGGCCAAGCAGTTGATCGCCGATATGGACGAATTTATGAGCCATCGGCCTCAGCTCTTCCGCTTGATCAACGACATCGCCGAGCGGGTTCCGGAAGGGACTTGGTTTTCTCGGTTCACCTTCGGAGAAAAGGAAATCTCGATGCAGGGGCAGAGTCGGGACGCCATCAAAACCCTCGAGGCACTGCGGGCTTCTCCCTTTCTCGATCAGGTCAAGCTCAGTGGAAGCGTCATGAAGGCTCCCAATGGTTTGGAGCAGTTCACGATGAGCATGAAGCGAAAAGAGGAAAAGGCTGCGGATCATGGGCAGGGCGAGCAACCGCATTCATAGGAAACGACGCTACGTTTTGGCGTTGGGACTGATTGGCGCCGCTCTGCTGAGCTGGTGGGCTCAGTTCTACGATCCATTGAGCGATCGAATGAACGATCAGGATGTTACCATCGCCAAGCTGAAGCTCGAAAACGAACTGCTGGAGCATCGGATCGATCGGCTGGCTCCTTATGCCGATCCGCCGACGAACGAGATCGGGCAGCTTCGGGAATGGCAAAACCTTCTGATTCCGGGTCGGGTTCTCGAAGAGGTGAATCCGGCGATTCAAACAACGATTCAGGAAATTGCCGATCGGGAAGGCGTTTCCATCAAGTCTTACAAGGATCTACCGGTCGGTCAGTGGAAAGACTATTCTCTTGCCCGAATCGAGGTACAGATCGAAACAACGACGGAAAATCTGGCAAAATTCCTGGAAGCGATCGACCATTTGAAACGCTTGGTACAGGTTGAAAAAATGACGGTTTCCTATCGGAAAACCAAAGGGTTCGACCTGCAGGTGACCATGCAGGTGAGCGCCCTGTTCCCGGGGGGTTAAGGGCTGGCCAAGCCGTCGTGACCATCGTGGTGATCCATTACGTGGAACTACATCGGGGGAAAACGTTGAAGGTAACAGAGAGCCGGTTGAGGCAATGGAGTAGGATTTGCAGCCTGTGCTGCGGTATCGTATGGATGTTCTGGCTGACCGGATGTGCAACGACACGGGACACAGCCCCAGGTGCCGAAAGATCTGGAAATCCACTCGTTCGGGTGTTTTCGACGAACATTTATGAACAGGCCGATCGGCCTGCCGGGGAAACGCCGGCCGGGCAGGCGGGGCAACAGGGGGCTGTAGCCCAGCAGCCCAAGCCCGATAGCCAGACGGCTGCAGCCCAACCTCCCGGGTATCAGCCGAAGGCATCCGAGAAGATCAATCCCTTTGCCGGATTCGGACAGATGGCATCGAAACCGGCCGTTGAGATCGGCCGGAAAAGCCTGACCGAATCGGAAAAACCGCTTCATTTGGAGCTGGCCTTCGACAACGCCGATCTTTACGAAGTGCTCGATCTGACCCTGTACGAGCATTATGGGGTCAGCTACATGATCGATCCTTCCATCAAAGCCCAGGTGACCTTTCATATTTCTGGGGATTTCACCAAAACCCAGTTCATCGATGTACTGAACAACATCCTGCAACTCAGCAACCTCGCAGTCATCAAGGGGCCTGGAAACATCTACAAGGTCGTGCAGCGGGCAGCCAGCGCCGGGGTGGGTAACGAGCCGATTCAAACCGAAAAGATGAACGGTGCCGCAGGGGATGTCACTCGAATGATCCGGCTGCGCTACATCGGCGCACCCATGGCCGCAGCCTCCCTCACGCCGTTTCTCTCCCGCGGGGCCGTGGTGATTCAAGACAATGTCAACAACGCCCTGCTGATGACCGATACACCCGACAACCTCGATAAGGCCGCATCCATCCTCGGGGTGATGGATGTGCCATTTTTCGAGGATGTCTCCTGGCGGGTCTTTCCCGTCAAGGCTGTGGATGTGGACGATCTGGCCAAGGATCTCGGCCAGGTGCTCAAGTCGGCCGGGTTGTTCAGTCGGCCGGGGGCGACCCTGGGTAGCTTTGAAATCGTTCCAATCCGCACCATGAACGCGCTGCTGGTCGTCACCCGCTGGCCGGCTCTTCTCACCCTCGTCGATGACTGGATCACGGCGATGGATCGGGCCGGAAACACCGGAACCCAGGTCTGGGTCTATTTTGTCGAAAACGGCAATGCGGCCGATCTGGCCGACATCATCGGGCAGCTCTACGGCAGCTCGGCCCGAAGCCGCTCCTCCACACGAGCCACCAAGCCGACATCCGCTACCAGCCATACCACCGGTGCCACCAGCCGTTCGGCTTCCACATCCTCCCGCAAAAGCGCTTCGAGCACCAGAACCCGCTCCACAGCGGGACCGGAGGCGGCCACCCTCGTCGGTGGTACGGGTGACATCCTGGGGGATGTCGAAATCATTGCAGACGAAGCCAACAACGCCATTGTCATCCGGGCGACCGAACGGGATTACCGGATCATCGAAAAGGTGCTCAAGCAACTCGATATTCTGCCTCGGCAGGTTCTGATCAACGTCGTCATTGCCGAAATCACCCTCAGCGGATCGATCGAATGGGGACTCGAGTGGTTTCTGAACAAGAACATCGGGTCTATCGGCTCGGACAAGGGTGAGTACACGATCCAAGGTGCTCTCGACAACAGCATCAAGCGATCGATCAATACGCCGCTGGGATCATCCACCGGATTCTATTTCACCATCTACGATCCCATCGACTTTCTCCGTGGGCTCGGAAAGGTACTCGGGAGCGATTCCGGAATCAACATCCTGTCTTCACCGAACATTCTCGCTTTGGACAACAAGGGGGCCAGTATCGAAGTCGGAAAGGAAATCCCGACGGTTACGGGTACAACCACCGACGCGACCGCCGGAACCACGATCACGAACTCCGTTCAGTATCGCAAGACCGGTATCATCCTGAACGTCACGCCGCACATCAATTCGAGCGGGCTCGTCAAGATGGAGCTGGAGCAGGAAGTGAGCGACGTGGGCGAGTTCATTACTGAATTAAAGAACTATACCTTCCTATCTCGTAGAGCGGAAACGTCCCTTGTAGTGGAAGATGGCAAGACCATCGTCATTGGCGGTCTGATGAAGACCAATAGCCAGAATTCGAACGCAGGCATTCCCTTTCTGAAAGACATTCCTATCCTGGGATATCTGTTCAGCGCCGGATCTAAGAAAGCGGAAAAAACGGAATTGATCATCCTCATCACGCCGAATGTTATCAAATCCCGCGCTGAAGCGGATCGGATTTCGGCAGAATTTTCGGAAAAAATATCCCATTTGACACAGGGGCTTCGATAGGATCACCGAGTATAAGGTGCGAAGACTTGGAACCATGAGGGTGCAAATGCTTATTTCAAAACAAAACCTTAGCAAGATTCCGGAATAGCTTTTGGAATGTTCGTATGATGTCATACTGATGGTGTCTTGTTAACAAAGCTATTCGGATCTTTGTCATGGAATTACGATAACAACTCATTCCTTGACAGAAAACCAAAGTTTTCAGAATGACGGAATTGTAAGAAGTTGAAAGATAGCTCGTTTCGTCGTTCATTCGAAAGTAATAATCCAGTCAATTGGTGCTGTTGTATTTTTTCTGGCCCCTGCTTTTGTAAAGAGGCCCAATTTTTTAAAGCCAATGATGAACCAGATGAAATCCACGTCAAAATGGAACAACGTTGTGATAGTCAACTAAGGGGCGGTTATGAAACGATTAGCAACCTTGATATTTAGTGGAATCATATTGGCTGGCGTGAACGTCGCAATGGCGGAGCCGGCGATGGTGCAAAAGCATCTCTTTACCCCCGGACTGGAGATTGAAGCAAACAAATCAGCTGGGCAGACAGCTGAGCAGAAGAAGCCGACCCTCGATCCAAAAGTGAAGAACGAGGTTATTTTCACCGGTGTGATCATTGGCCCGAAGGGAAAAATCGCCCTTTGTCGAGAGGCCAAGGATAAGAACACCCGGCTCCAGAAGCGGGAAGGGGATACGATATTAGGGATGACTGTGAAACGGATCGAGTCGAATTACATGCTGCTGACCGATACCGAAGGCAAAGAAATGCGTCTGAATGTTTTTCAGTCAGATCGAAAGCGTCCCGATGCCCTTCCTCTTCCAGTTCAATCGTTGGCCACATCAGGAATCGGTGTGCCCAGTCAAGCCAATCTGCAGTCCGGTGCAGTGGGGGCTCCCGGAGGGCTGGCGGCGCCAGGTTCTACCGGCCAACATGCTCAACAGGGGCAGCCAATGGAGAGCGCTTCGGATCAGAACCAGCAGCAGAACAACCAGAGAGGGAATGTTTTTAGGCAGGCCATCGATCAGGCTAGGCAAAATGTTGCAGCCGGTATGACAAATCAGGGGGCTTTTTCCCAAAACCCCTTTCAGCATACCATTCAGAAGGAACTGAGACCCTAATGATGAATGTATTTATGTCTTGGCTGTTTGCACCCTTCCGTTATAACACCTTGTTTGTTGGCTTCATCCGGCAGGAGATCAGAGGTCGGTATGCTGGATCAATGGGTGGACTTCTGTGGAGTGTGATTACCCCGCTAGCAAACATGATCGTCTATATCTTTGTGTTTGCTGTGGTGTTTAAGATCCGGCTTCAACCGACAGACACAGGAACCGATAATTTCGTACTATTTTTACTGTCTGGTCTGCTACCCTGGATGGCATTTGCAGAGTCTGTCGCCAACAGCAGCGGAATGTTTGTCGGGAAAGCCAATCTCATCACCAAGGTCGCCTTTCCACTCGAGGTCGTGCCGCTTGCGGCCGTTTCGGTCACCTTCATTCTGTCGGGTGTCGGCTTTATCATTTTTTTAGGGTATCTCGTCCTCCTCGGATATGCACATATTATATGGTTATGGCTTATCCCCGTGACCGGGCTGTTTATGCTGTTCACATTGGGGCTCGTGGTGCTGATAGGAAGCCTCAGCGTGTTTATCCGCGACATTCAACAGATCATCGGAATCGTTCTCTCACTGTGGATGTATTTGAGTCCGGTCGTCTATCCGGTAACCATGCTGTCGGAGCGGCTGCGGATGCTCATGCGGATCAATCCGATGTTTTCCTTTATCGAATTGTACCACGAAGTGCTGCTGCGGCATCACCTACCGATGGACCTATTCGGCACAGCAGCCGTTTTTGCGGCGATTTCGTTTATGGTTGGGGTCTATTTCTATGGGAAAAGCCGCAATGCCTTTGCCGATGTGCTGTGAAATCCCCTTTCTTTTTTATCGTCGAGCTTGGAGCTTTCGATGGAAGTCAAAATCGATCTGAGAAATAAGGGGCCGCTGCAGAGGCCGAGAAACTGGGAAGTATATTTCAATTATTCCCTATTCTGCAATCGCTTATGCCAGGTGGATTTGAATGAATGCCATTGAAGCTGAAAGCCTGACCAAATATTATCGGGTTTACAATCAGCCTATCGATCGGCTCAAAGAAGCGATTCGTAGACGGCCGTATCACCACGTGGTCGAATCCTTGAAGAATGTAAACTTTCAGGTGGCTTTCGGTGAGACACTCGGCATTATCGGTGAAAACGGGGCCGGCAAATCCACCTTGCTGAAAATCCTGGCCGGTACCACTCAGCCGACCTCCGGCAGACTCTTGCGACGGGGCAGAATTGCGGCGCTTCTGGAACTGGGATCTGGTTTTAATCCAGAATTTTCGGGTAGGACGAACATTCATCTGAATGCTGCTCTTTTAGGACTTACCGAAAAAGAAATTCGGGCAAGGGAGGATGCCATTATCGCATTTTCGGAGCTTGAGGAGGTCATAGACCGGCCTGTAAAGACTTATTCAAGTGGAATGCATGTTAGGCTGGCCTTCTCGATCGCCACCAGCGTTGATCCGGATGTACTGATCGTCGATGAGGCCTTGTCAGTAGGAGACCAGCGTTTTTCCCAAAAATGCGTGGAACGTATGATGGGCTTTCGGGAGGCAGGGAAAACCATCATTGTCTGCAGCCACAGCATGGTTCTAATTAATGAGTTATGCGAAAAATGCATCTGGCTGGATCACGGGCGCGTTCGGGCTGAGGGGAAAACATCGAGTGTCATCTCTGAATATCTGGCCTTTCTGGAAGAAAAAGAACATTTAAAGACCGGCGGATCACCAAACCAAAAGGATGGGTCTCCGGGAAATCTGCCGGAGGTGGTTGTTGAAAATATCCGTTTTGAAAAGGTGGAAACGGGCGAGGAGATCGCTTTCATTCGGCTGTTTGATGCTGTGACGATCCGGGTGCGGACCCGATGTACGAAGGCGGATTTCACCGGTCACATCGGCATAGGGCTCGAACGAAGCGACGGCCAGGTGATTTTCGCCACTGTTACCAAGAGCCAGGGTTTTGCAGCAGTTCATTTTTCTGGCATCCAGGATATATGTCTCACCATTCCTCGTTTTCCACTCATGAAAGGTTCCTTCCGAGCCAAGGTTCTTATTGCCGACGAAAACTTGATGCGATTGGTTTATGAAACATTTAGTGATCCGCTGATTGTCCAAAGCGAGCATCCGGAATACGGTATGCTCTGGATGGAGCACGAATGGCGGTTTTGATCGCTGTTGTCACGTACAATGGGGAAGCAACAATCCAAGGCACCTTGGAAGCAGCCCTTGCAATGAATGAGGATGTGCCGGTGATGGTGATTGACAATGCATCGATGGATAGAACGATCGCTATTGTCAAGAGGATGACATGTCCACGTATCCGATTCATCCGAAATAAAACTAACATGGGTGTTGGGTCTGCATTTAACGAAGCCCTGCGGCAGGCAAAGAACATGGGTGCCGAATGGCTGATGCTTCTGGATCAGGATAGTCAACCTGATGGTGATGCGCTTGCGGTGATGCTCGGTTCGGTTGCGGAAGGCATCGGGGCCCTGTTTCCAACGGTACGTTGTCGAGGCTATCCTGATATTGTGCATTATCCGATGGATTGGACAGGAATAGGTTTTGTAGCAGTTGTTCCTACAGAAGACTCCGCTTCGGTAGCCAGGATTCCGGTCGATACGGGTATCAGCTCGGGTGCTCTTTACCGGGTTGCGGCGATTGATGGTATCGGTGGATTCAACGAAGGGTATTTCATTGATTTTGTAGATCACGAATGTCACCTGCGCCTAAAAGCAGCAGGCTATAGCCTTTGCTGGGTCAGGGATGCCGAAATCTGGCACAATTTGGGCAATATTCATCAAATGACCGATTCGGGGTTATGGATAGAACATGCGCCTTTTCGCTACTATTACATGGCGAGAAACATGATTCAGGGGTACTGGCGCTTTGGGGGGATACGGGCATTATGGTGCCTCTTAGGTGAGATGCGGAAGCATACACGACGGTTGCGAACCTACAGCAAAAACGCATCGGATTGTATTGCCTGGTTACGGTTGGGGATAGTTCATGGGGTTCTTGGAAAAACGGGGAAACTTCGTTCATTCATTTGATTGCAAGATCAATAATAGTAAGCTGGTTACTTTATGAATCTACCATTTCTATAGGGTTATCATAGCAAGAAGATAAAATATGATTATATTGTCTGAATGACAGACAAAATCCATCGGAGAGCCTAGCCTCGTACCGCTAGATTATTTTCATCCAGCTTCATCGCATCTTTTGAGTCGTCTGTATGCAATTATCTGGAAGAGCAGGAAACTTTGTTCAGAGAATTGATTTCGGATATCTGCTTCCGATAATGTCAAAACTGCCATTACCGTTGGGATATGCCCTTTCTGTTTTTCGAGGAATCGTCGCGGCGGCCCTGGATTATGAATGGCGGTCCCAGGCAATCGGATTCAATTACATACGGGGGAGAACATTTCAAGCAATGCGGATGCTGCAGCCAGAGGCAGGCTATCGTTTCTGGCGAAATGCAACCATTCAGCGGTTTATCAATAACTCAAGGGATGAATGGCTGGCAGGCATATATGATCGTTCCATCATGGAGAAAATCTGCAGGAAAAGTGTGGTAGAGGGCTTGGAACCGCTGTTGGCGGTGCAGGCATCCAGGCGCGGTATTGTCATGATATCTTGCCATTATGATGGATTTATGGGGATGGCGCTATTGGGAATGAAAGGGTTACGAGTGAATGCCCTTACCACGGCCGCCGGTAACGAAGACCCTAGGATACATCCGGCGGTGCGTGCATTTCTGAAGCGGAAGTATAGAAAGCTGGAATTCCGAATGAACGGTCGAATTGTATATCAAGAAGAAGATATGCCTTTTTTTTACGAGGCATTGAAACGGGGTGAAACTGTTGTGTTGTTCGGGGACGTGCCCGGATCCAAATCTACGTTGCAAATCCCATTTCTGAATACACGATTTCGATTACCGCTCGGTGCCTGGCATTTTGCAGTTAGAACCAACAGCGTTATATCTGCGACAATCTGCATTCATGAAGGAATCGGGCGCTATCGAGTAAAATGTATGCCTTCTGTGGAAGTAAATCCTCAAGATCCATTGATATCATTAAAACCGGCATATGAATTTATAGAAAGGCATATTCTACGAAGTCCTGAGAGGTGGGTTGCTGCAGATCTCTTACCTGCCTATAAATTGAGCTGTTGATTGCAAGAAGGATGAATCCAAACCTGAAGTTTTTCATTTTTTGTCAATGATCACCCTAATGAAGCCACCCATGATCGCCTTAATGGAGCCACTCAAGGTTGATCGAAAAGCCTTTTTCGGACCCGATTCAACCGTTCACTTTTGAATTTCTGATCGGAGCCGATCGATGGTTGCCTCACCCAGGATCCGGTTTGGAAAGGCTTCGATCCATTCGGGTATGTCCAGGTTTGATGTGATGATGGTGCTTCTGCGCTCGTAGCGCTCCGAGACCACATCGTGGAAATCCTCATCCTGGGGTGGCTTCATGGGTTTGAGGCCAAAGTCGTCGATGATCAGAAGATCGACCGAGATGATCTTGGCGAAGGTTCGTTCATATTCGTTGATGGCTCGGGATGCACTCAATTGCCCGAGCAGTTTCGATGCGGTCGTAAAAAGCACGTTAAACCCGTTTCGGATAGCGCAGTGACCCAGGGCCTGAGCTAGGTGGCTTTTTCCGGTTCCGCAGGGACCGATGATGAAAATGCAGACCTTCTCCGTCATGAACCTGCAGGAACAAAGCTCCACGATCAGCGAGCGATTGATGTTCGAGTTGAAAGAGAAGTCGAACTCTTCGATCGTTTTCTGGTTACGGAAGTTGGCCCTTCGGAATGCTGCTTGGAGTTTCTTCAGGTTGCGACGGGCAATTTCGTCCGTGATGATGAGGGACAGAAACTCCATATGAGTGAGTTGTCCCTCGATGGCTTGTCGGTTTCTGGCAGTCAGGCTGTCCAGGATACCGGAGAGCCGAAGCTGCTTGAGCATTGGGCTTAAATCGGGCATCGGATTCATGGCCTTGCTCCTTGTTGATGAGGATGGCGAAGAAACCTGCCACATCCACGGTAGGCCGAAGGAAACTCGACTACATCGGGATGACCTTCGATCGATTTTTGATCGAGCCCCTGATTGAGAATGCTCTTGATCATCCGATAGCCTGTCGTGTTGAAATGCAGCGCTCTTTTACAGGCAGCATCCAATCGACCGGAACCTAAAGAAACCTCCCAAGGGCTTGATCCATCATAGTGATCGTGGCAGCCAGTATTGTTCGAAAGAATACAGGAGCATGCTTGAACGCCTGGGAATGAAGGCATCGATGAGTGCGAAGGGTAATTGCTATGACAATGCCCCGATGGAGAGTTTTTGGTCTGTTTTGAAGATGAAGTTGGTATTTCAAAGGCATTTCGCTACTCGCCAACAGGCAATAGGTGAACTTACAGAGTATATCGAAGTTTTCTACAACCGCCAGCGAATTCAACCGCGGTTTGGCTTTCTCTCACCAGCACCCTTTGAACGGCAGTATTATGAATTCAAAAAGGCAGCATAAATTTTTGGTGTCCGGTATTGTCAACCGACCCCACTTGACGGACGGCAGGCTGTTGCTGGCTTTGGACGATTACATCAATCCCAAAACAGGACAGAAAATTTACGCTTGCGACAAGCTCTTCGATCATGCCGCCAAACTGAATCAAACAAAGTACCCCTGGGCCCAAAACGTTGTCGCCGTCGGCTTGCTCAAGATCATCAAGGGCCGTTGGGCATGCCTGCCGTTGAACTGGCGTTCCTATCATATGGAAAAGAGCATTGAGCGAATCAACCGCACCGGTGGCGCGGCCAAACTCCAGTTTGAAACCAAACTCGACCAGGCAGTGGCCATGATCTGCGAGATCGCTTCTGCGCTCGCTCAAAAACACATTATAGCGGTCACCGATTCATGGTTCGGTAACAACGGCCTATGGAAGCCGCTCAACGATAAACTCGGCCCTTGCTTTGACATGATATCCCGGCTTCGCTCCAACAGTAACATCTTCGAACTGCCTGAGTGCCGTGCTAAACACGACCGAGGACGGCCTTCCAAATACGGTAAAAAGTCGGGTACGGCAAAATCGCTGGCCGCTATATTCAAGAATCTTGCCACCACCTACGACGTCCACCTGTACGGTCGCATCAGAACCGTGGTCGCCTATGAACGGTTGGTGATGCTTAAAACGATCAAGCGCGCCGTTAAAGTCATTTGGATCTACCGGAAGAGTCAATGGATGGCGATTTTTTCAACCGATATCACGCTTTCAGTTGCTCAGATCATCGAATACTATGGTGCCCGCTGGAAGATCGAGGCGGCCTTCAAAGAGCTCAAACACGATATCGGCAGCGCAGAAACGCAAACCCGACATCCGGACGCAGTTACCAATCATTTTCACTTCTGCATGATGGCCACCTCCGCGGCCTGGATCTATGCGAGTCGAATGGAGAAAACCCCGAGTCGACGTCACATCGTGGAAGGCCGCAACCATTTCGCTTTTTCCGATGTGCGAAAATGCGTTGCGCAAGCCGCTGCGGATCCTAATTTCGGTATACTTTTCCCTGTTCCCCGCAAATCCATGCTAAATTCTCTCGTGGAAGTACTTATGCGGATGGCTGCATGAATTTTTTCTGGGAAACTTCAGTGAATTCAAAGAGGCAGCATAAATTTTTGGTGTCCGGTATTGTCAACCGACCATCACTAGTGAATTGGCATATAATGGTTGACAATACCTAGGTAGGAGATCTGTATGAGAAGAATTTTTATTCTATTATTACTCGCCGTGACTATTAGTAGTTTAATAGGGCGATTTTCAACCGCTTCAACGGCGACAAAAAGATTCATTCAGGACAGGTTTGCAATCGGTTTAGCTGTTGATCCTCCTATCGATGACTACGCAAACATCTATTACCAAGATATTGCCGACGCAAATTTTACTGTGGTTGTCGGAGGCTTTGGTGCCCGAACACCCGAAGCTGTCAAAAAACAGATCGAGCTATGCGAGATGTATAACCTGAAGGCGATTGTCTGGAGGGCAGGTTTGCCGTCGGCCAAGCTTCCCGAGAGTCTAGCCGTATGGGGGTACGTGGTTCATGATGAACCAAACGCAACGGATTTTCCTAAACTTCGCAAAATTGTTAAGGAAATCCAGACTGTCCGATCAGGGCGTGTTTCTTTCATTAATCTCTTTCCCAACTACGCCAGCGAAAAACAGTTAGGGACTAGGACATATAACGAGTATGTCAAGCGCTTCATTGACGAGGTAGGAGTGGATGTGTTATGCATGGATCATTATCCCGTCATGAAGCCCGACATGGATACCCGACAACTCTACCTCGACAATCTTGAAACCATGCGAAAGTACTCGCTTGAGCAGAGCATCCCGCATTGGAACTTCTTCAACGTCATGCCCTTTGGTGATCACTTCGATCCAACCGAGGCTCAGATCAGATGGCAAATTTACACATCCCTAGCCTACGGTTCTAAGGGTGTGTTTTATTTCTGTTATTGGACACCCAAGGGCGACGAGTTCCCTAAAGGAGGGGGGATCATTACCGCTGAGGGGAGGAAAACACGTCACTATGAACAGGTGAAGAGAATTAATTATGAAATTAAACAGTTGGGCACTACACTAATGGCATTGACAAGTACCGGAGTTTATCGCATAACCTACGACCAGAATCCAAATGATGTGCTTAAGGACACGCCTGTTAAGAGCTTGACCAAAGGCGACTATCTCGTCGGTGTTTTTAAGCATATCGACGGTAGGTGGGCGATCTTGCTTAATAATTACAGCTATGCGTACACCGCATGGCCGACTGTGGAGTTTTGTGTAGATATTGGGCGAATCCGTGAGGTGTGTAAGAAAACAGGAAAGGAGGTTTTGTTTATTGACGACAGCCCCGCAATGAATGGTTTGCAGATTTCTTTGGATTCAGGAGAGGGTCGATTGTTTCTTTTACAACCATAGCGCCCTTAATGGCAAATGTAATTTTTATTAACTTGATTGTCCAAAGTCAATGCCATTGATTTCGTGCGGCCGGGCGCGGAATACGGCCGATGTGGATCGGATCGAATGTCTTCAAGCGCAGGCCGATCAGATAATGGCCCTCGGATCTGATTGGATCTTTTGTATCGGCGTGCTTCAGTTCATTGCCGAGCCGGGCCCTCGTTCCAGGCTATTGGAAAAGCCTTCGGACCTGGTGGCAGACTTTTTCTCTCTGTGTATATCAGGGAATACAACGAAGCCTGCCTTCGATTCACTGCACCCATCCAGCTATTGACCTGCAGGTGGCCATAAGGCATATTCGATCTCATCGCAGAAGGTTTTGCGGCGGCCGGGCTTCCTGTGCCTGTGGACGGCATGGCCACTGCCGCTTTCTGATGATCTTCGAGGATAGTATTGATGGACTCGAAACAAGTCGGGCACCCTTTCTTGACCCACCTCTGGCATTGAAGGGAAAATGGCGGTTAGCGACCTTTGTGAGTCCACCATCATTCGAAATTCGATTTTTACAGACACAAGCTGAACGCCTACGATCAATTGCATCCGAAATACGCCAAATATTATCCAAAAGAATAACTCATCTATCTCATTCTGCAAAACGGGTTTTTAGACATCCGGTTGTACCCTTACCTCAACTACAGTTGGAGCTCCGTTTCGACATATACCGGCCGATAAGAGAAAAACGCAGCCACGGAAAATCGAATTGGCCTGGTATGTAGCGGTGGTTTGCGTCCTTTCGGCGCTGGATGGGCTTCAGCAGAACAGCGGGATTGGGCCTCTTGCCGACACTTGCGACAGCGTTCACCATTTCCGGATGGCTCGTTCCATCTTAGAAGGTCAACGGCTTGGGCCATACGATGGGATGACACTGATCCGGCTTTCGGTGTATTCGGCGTTTGTCGCGTAGGTGGCGGCACACGGTTTTCCTCTTCAGTACATGTAGGTTCTGGCAAATATCTTGTCGATTCTGCTGATGAAGGTCGCCTTGGGGTCTGAAGGGCTTCGGACGTTTCTCTTGCATTGAGTTGCGTCCTTCATCCCGGTTTTTGGATGCCGTGCTGGTTTGTGGCCACAAAAGTGCCGGCACAGGCCTTAGTAACGGCGACAACGGCATATCCGTTTGGGGCGGAGCGGCTCTTTCTGGGTTCGGGAAGAAGGCATTTGGCTCATCCCGTTTTGCTTCGTTCTGGGCTGGGTGATGGTCGTTGCGTGTTCCGGAAACGAGGCTGGCGGTGAAGACGGCTTGGTCGGCGGGGATGGGGCAACAGCAGCTGCGGTTTTGCGCCGGAATACGGGCAATCGGTTGCACAGGTTGGGCCTTGTTCTGACCGCCGGTGTTCTCGGCTTCCTGTGCCTGGTGGCTGTGCGCAACTGGATCGCCGGTCAAAACGAGGGCCACTATGGGGAGGCCGTCACCACCGAGCTTTCCGAGCCCCAATTTCGACGGGCTTTCCATGTGGTTACGGAATTGGATGCACGCCGGAACAATCCGTATAAGCCCATCACCCGTGAGGCGATGGCAGCACGGGTGAGCGTGCGTTTTGGGGAGTTGATGCCTTTTCTGGCGGAACAGTTCGACGGGGCCGGGTGGTCAAAATTCGGATGCGAGTGGATGGACATCTGCACAGAGATTGCGGGCGGCTGGATGGGGTGGGAACTTCGGGAGGCGGCAGGCGCTGCAAGGAAACATGCGGATGCGGTGAGCGCTCGGGCTTTTTTATGGAGAAATGGCGGATGAAATCGATGACGCCTGCTCGGCAGGGGGGCATGCACATCCAATCCCACCGGTAAGATCTTGTCACCACCGTTTCATTTTCAAGATATCGGACGGGTGGCTGTTTCCTTCGGCCGTGTGCTGTGGATGGCCATTTGGATGCCGGGGCTGGGTGAGGGGATTTCCGCAACGGAAGAGATCCGATACGATCGGGGGAGGGGGCGGTCTGCTGTATCGTAGAGGACCTCAGCTCGTGTGGGCATACAGGTTACTGCACCTTGCGGCAATCGGCTGGATCCTAATAGGACTGATCCGGATGGTTGTGCTGAGGTTTTCCAGAAGACGCAAACGAGTCGGCGGCCTGACGATGACAGACGCCGCTTGGCTTCCGTTCGGCGCGATCATCATCAGTCGAACGCTTCTTGTGGTTTATATCGATGCCATGAGCTTTGGGGCCCAGCTTCGATACATGCTGCCGATTTATCCTACGCTGATCGGGATGGCATGACGGGTAAAACCGATCCGGGATGCTTAGGGGACGGAAGCGGTTCCCCTTGATTTCAAGGCCCAGGACGGCTAGGGCAAAGCCGTTCACCATCACTTGAATGCCAAGGCCGATGCACGTGGTGGCTGAGATGACGGTCCGAAGAATTTGCTGATAGGGGAGCGGCCCGAAGCCGGCATCCCGCCAGATGGCGACAGCGCGAATTAGGAAACCTGAGCAAAGAGGATGAAGAGTAACCCGATGGCTATCCCCATTCGACGAATTTGCCCTGCATCAGGCGGTGTCATCGATCCTGATGGGGCAAGAGCCCGCTGTGTACGGCGTAGGCTTTCACGAAAAGTCCGTAGCCGAGCATCTGAAAGCCGATCAAGATGGCTGCCGCGAATACCAAGAGGGTGGATAGATCGAAAGTGACCCCGCCGATGCGAAGCGGCGCAGGCACAAGGAGGGTGAAACCGATCAGGCCCGACAGAAACAGACAAAGCCCGGGAACGATGAACAGCCACATCGGGCTGTAAAGAAGCATGAAACGCAAATGCCGCCATCCATCCCGCTAACTGCGCAGATGCGGGGGGCGACTTCTGCCGTCGGCATCTCCCATCAAAATCCATTTGCCCCGTGCTGCTGCAATACCACCCGAAAGTGCGTTGCCGTAGCCTCTGGCTTGGATGATGACCACCCGGGCGCCAGCAGCAGCGGCGATTTCGGGGGAGCCGTCCGTGCTGCCGTTGTCTGCAACCAGCACTTCGGCGCTGATGCCGCAGGCATGGATGGCCTGCAATGCCTCCCGGATGCAGGCTTCGATGGTTTCTGCCTCGTTGAGGCAGGGCATGAGGATGGTGAGCTCCATAACGTTCATCTCATATCAATGCATTCATTCGAAATCAAGATCATGGATCAGTCGGGGCATCCCAACCACCGGACAACGTTGGCCATCATTGTCAATTACCATTCCGCCCGGATGTGTCTCGATGCCGTTTCCTCCATTTGCGCCGCAGACGCGGTGGGTCCGGTTCAGGTGGTCGTGGTGGACAATTCCGTGGAAGACGAAGAGGCACGCATGTTGGCACTTGGGCTGCCCGCAGGCGTTTCGCTGATCGTCAATCCGGAAAACCACGGCTTTGCTGCGGCCTGCAACCAGGCGCTTGCCGAATACCATCCGGACATGATTTTTTTATTGAATCCCGATGCCGTCGTCGATCCGGATGGCCTGATCCGGATGCAGCGATGTTTGATGGCCGACGCCCGAATCGGAGCCGTGGGACCACAGATTTTCTGGGATCCGAAACGAAGGTTTCTGTTACCGCCGTCTCTGCCCCCGGAACTGATGCGGATTCAGCAGGTATTGGCGCCGTATGCGGGTTTGAGCCGGCTGCTGAGCCTGTTGTGGCGGCGGTATGCGCTTCGGGTTTGGCGAGGTGTCGGGCCGCTTCGGGTGTGGAATCTATCGGGAGGTCATGTCCTTCTCGATGCGCGTGCGGTCCGTAGGGCCGGGGGGCTTTTCGATGAGCGGTTTTTCTTGTATTATGAGGACAGTGATCTGTTTTGGCGGCTTCGAAAGGTGGGATATCGGCTGATGGTCGAGCCTCGCGCGGTCGTGGTGCATGGTTTCGATCGATGCGATCGTGGCGGGCTTCCTCAAAAACGGAGATGGATGCAAGAGTCGGGACGGCGGTTTTGGGAAAAGCATGGCCCCGGCATGGCCGGACGCATTTATCCGAACGGTAAGATGGATCGAATGCTGCGATACTGTCAACGGGCTGCAGACAGGCTCTGCAGCGGCATGCTGCCCGCTGAAACGACATTGTCCCAGAATCCACTTTTTCGGGGGCCTTTTTCGATGGATGTTCCGCCGAAGCTTTCTTCCGGATGGCTTTTCGAATGGAGCCCCAACGAGAACTTTCTTCCTGCGGCCGGATGCTTCGGGACGGCATCGACTTTGAATTTCTCAGCGGAAGATGTTGCGCTGTTGTCTCCGGGGATGTATGCGGCCAGAATTGGAAGCGATCGGGCATGGCTTCCGGAAACGACGACGTTTCGGATGATCAAGGATCGATGATATGACGGAAAAGGCTGCAGCCGGGAGCGGCGCAACCGGAATGGCCCGATGGGCGACGCTCCCCGAGCCATTCCACTTTTACCGACTGATGCTGGAAGGGGATCATCTGCATTTCGGCCTCTGGCCGGAAGACGAGCCGGGGCTGCCCCTCGAGGAAGCCCAGCAGCGGTTGTTCGACCGAATGGCCACCCTGCTTCCGAAAGCCCCGGCCGGAGTCTTGGATGTGGGGTGCGGTCTGGGAGTTTCGGCGCATGCACTGGGGCTTCTTGGCTACGATGTGACGGCCATCGCTCCTACGCAAGAGCTGATCGCATATGCCCGGGAGCGATACGGAGCGCCGAATGTTCGTTTCGAGGAAGCCGGATTTCTGGACGATGATGCCGCATTTCGGAAACGGCGCTACGATGTCCTCTGGTTCCAAGAGTCACTGCAGTATTTACATCCCATCGATGCCGTGCTG
>JBFMBE010000064.1:0-18062 GCA_040755275.1 Thermodesulfobacteriota bacterium
GCAAGCCGTTGCGATTCAACCAGCCTCTGTTTGCTGTCTGGCCATCCGTCCGATCCTACGAGATCGGGCGGCTGAGTTTTTTCGCAGCAGCGAAAAAGGTTCCCCAGTCACCCCGCGACTCGACAGAGACTTCCTGACTTGTTGCGAGGCCATCAGTTCTTGATGGCCCCGCAACAAGTCGGGCCCTCTGGATGGACCCGCAGGAAGGCGGGTGAATTTTGCTCAGCAGCGGAAAAACTCAGCAGCCCGAGCTCGTAGGATCGGACGGATGGCCAGAATGAAAAGAATGGTTTGCTGGTTTTCAACATGCTGTTTTTCAAACCAAACCAAATGAATCGCGTCCGCCCGATCCAACGATCTCCGGCTGCTTCAAACAGTTTCCGCTGCTTCACAAAACACCACCCGCCCTCCTGCTGGATGCCCGGCATTGAAGGAAAACCGCTGGATAGCGACTTTTTGCGAGGCCATCAGTTCTTCCCTCCTGGTTTATTCCACGGTCGACTTCATGGGCGGATATCGATCGTCGGATACATCCCTATGCGATCCCCGTCCGGATAAGGCTGAATCGTGTTGAAGGCGATGAAGCGGTTCCTCTGAGCGTGCCCCTGGTTGTGAATTCCGTCGAAGTAGGCACCGTTGGCTTCAAGAATATGCTCGATCCGGTGACGGAAGGCATGAACAAAGGCGGCACCGTCACCTTCGAACATCATCTCCCCGACCATGATTCCTTCGGAAATATTGGAAAAGCGCTCGACAGACATGGCGTGATCGGCAAGATCGGCTTGTGACGTGACGATTCCCCAAACGATATGGTTGTCTGGAATCGAGACGCCTTCCGGCGCATCGATGATGGTATGGGGCATCACGATGCAGCCTTTTCCGATCCGAACGGGATGATCCATCCGGCCCTGCACGAAGGAATTGAATCCCACAAAGACGTTCCGATCGAGAAGGGCATGAATCAACTTGGCGCCGTGAGCGGTGACATCGTATCCCTCGAGCCTTGAATGAACGATGTAACAATTTTCCTGGGCGTTGGCTCCTTTGCCGAGCCAGCAGTTCTCCAGATAGGCCCGCTGCGCGACGAGGACGTTTTCGCCGATCTGAACCTTCGGTTTGACGACCGCATACCGGTCCAGAGATGCCCCCTGCGGAATCCGGATGGAGCTATCCACATGCATCACATCGAAAACCTTCTTGAAATCGGCTTTGCGCTCCTCGATGAAATCCATGAAAATCCCCTTCGGAGGGCCTTCTTCCGGCTGGAACCGAATATATTGATCCACCACCTGATGCGGATATCGGTAGAGGAAATTGAAGATGCCGGGTTTTCGAATCCAGATCGTTCCGGCCGGTATTTTCAGATGGGACATTTCTCCGACCTGAATGTAGGAAAACCGACCGATGATGCAGTCGTGCTGGGTCGTTAAATCCACGGTACTGAAGGGTTCCATGAAGCAACCTTCCGTCGGCGAACCGTGGATGTTGGCATAGTGCATGGCCAGGGTGTCATGGATGAAGAAGTTCTCGAGGCTTTCCGGATCGTGGGAATAGTTGTGCACCAAGGTCTTGATGAGGAAGCTGTCTCGGATGTCGATGGTCTCGTCTTCGTGCACGGTGATCGTTTCATTCCCGAATGGAAACACATCCCCCTTCTGCTTGAGCTCGTCCCCCCGGATATCGCTCTTGTACAAAATCGAGTGATCCACACTGCATTTGCCGAGAAAATAGCTTCCGGCAAGGCTTGAATGGCTGAAATGCAGATTGAGCGGATGGTGCGGTGTGATGCCGTAGAAGGCATAGAATTTGACAAGCTGACTCAGCGGAATCGTGTGCTCGACATATGGGTGGATATCGAATGGTTGTTCCCGAAGGTTGATGCTGATTCTCTGCGTGATGCGCTGCAGCAGCTGATTGATATCTTTCATATGCCTCCATCGGAATATGGGGTCTGTAGAACAAATGCTTTTTGAAAGGATCGCCCATGCCTTGCCGGCATATATCGACACCCCTCCACACCCAAACGCCTACTGAATGGTAATCGGCATCCCCATCAGCGGCCAGATGACCGTCACGAAAACCGCCAGAACGATCAATAGCATGATGCTCGCCATGATCCCATACTTGAAGAACTCCCCAGACGTGAACTGCTTCGAATCGTAGGCAATGGCATTGGGCGCCGCACCGACCAGCAAGAGAAACGGCATTCCGGCGGTCACCAGGGCGGCGTAGAAGATGACGTCCGGCGCGACTTTCAAATACGGAGCAATGACGAGGGCCACCGGAAGCGATATGGCGATGGCAGCCACGTTCATGATGAAATTGGTCATCACGAGAACGAAGAAGGCAATGCTCATGATAAAGAAGAACCAGTTGGCATTCTGGAACATGACCAGCCAATTGACGGCCAGCCACTTGGCTGCCCCGGTTTCCCACAGGCAAAAACCGATGCTCATTGCCCCGGAGAAGAGCAGGATGATGTTCCAGGGAACGTTTTCCAGATCTTCGATACTGAGAATGTTGAATATGAAGAAAAGAAGTGTAGAAAGCAGGATGATGGCGGTCTTGTCGATTTTGTTCAATGCCGGGAAAAAGGATCGAAGGGACAGAACGATGATGCAGCTGAATACGATGACGGCAGCCAGGATTTCATTGCGGGTGAGGGGGCCAAGCTGAGCGTTGAGTTGTGTCGCCTTTTCCCGGAGGCCTGGTATGGTTTTTTTCTCAGGCTTGAAAAAGATCATGAAAAAAACCCAGAGCAGGAACACCATGATCCATCCGATCGGAAACATATAATAGGTCAATCCGAAGAAGGTAATTTCTTTCCCGACGATATCCTTGAAAAACCCGACGGCAACCGCTCCCCGGGCTGCACCCAGCAGCGTGATGATGCTGCCTGCGCCTGCGACATAAGCCATCCCGATGAACAGCCCCTTGCCGAATCGGGTCGGCCGATCCCCTTCTCCGTACAGCGAATAGATGGCGAGAAGCAGGGGGTAGATGGTTGCCGCAACCGCCGTATGCGCCATGATATGGGTGAGCAGAGCCGTCACGACGAAGCATCCGAGATAGATGTTGCTCGTCTTCTCACCGACAATCATCAGCATCTTGTAGGCCATCCGCTTCGTCAAGCCGGTTTTGGTGAAGACGAGCCCGATGGTGACCGATGCATAGATGAACAGAACGCTCGGATCCATGAAATCCTTGAATGCCTTGTCCGGGGTTCGAATCAGAAACAGGGCCTGCAGGACACCGATGGCGATACTGGTGACACCAATGGGAAGCACCTCGAACACCCACCAGGTTCCGGCCAACAGAAACACGGCAAGAGCTCCCTTGCCTTCAGGGGTCAAAACAAAGTTTTTTCCCAGCGGATCCGTGGCATCCGGCCAGGGTGGAGAAAAATAGACAATGGCGAACAGGGCAATGCCCAACAGCATAAACAACGGTCGTTTCCAATCCACGGATGATGTTTCAGCAACTTCTGCTTGTGACATCGATGTATTCTCCTCAAGAATGACGAAATAAAATTTGAAGGAAAAAAGGCTACAAAAACAAACGATGGCACCTCATCTTATGAGGATGGCTGCCCCTCGTGTTCCGTCTGGCATTGCTTCATGATATGGAAAATGGCGGCGAAAACATCGGTCAACCGCAGGATACCGGTGATTTCGCTCTCTCGTGTGACAATGAGGGATTGGTGGTGTCCGAGAACCAGCTGGTGGATAGCTTCATCGAGTGTCGCATCTTCCGCAACATATTCTCCTTCCGTCGGCTGATGCATGAATTCCCTGACCTTCTTTTCACAAGCCTTGCGGCAGATGTCCTGAAGCGGGTTTTCGAAAAGCCGGTACTGCAGAAGAAGCGATTTCATGAATTTCTTGCTGAATCCGAATCGGGCCAGTCCTTCGCTGCCCTGCATTTCGTCGTATTTTGGCTCGAGAGCCCGCAGAACATCGAGCTGACTGACCTTACCGACAACCTTCCCGGATTGATCGAGGATCAGAATGGCCCGGTGCTTGTACGGACTGTGGTCATACTCCATCTGGGCTTTTTCAAGGGCCATCACGGCCTCGAAAAGGCTGGCATCTTCATCGACCGTGGCATACTCGGCCAATGGGACCATGAGATCTTTCACTTTGTAGGTTTTCAAGTTCGCACTCCTTTCTTGTGCCGACCTTCCTTGATGAGCTCGAAAACAGCCAAGCGACAACCTGTTCCGTCATTCCAACAAAGATCCCTACGCCGCTTGACATTAAACGAAGCGTAGGGACGAATTGTATCTGAGACCAAACGTAACGACTGTTTGCAAAACCGACATTGAATGGGATCGTGGCAAACCTCAGGCCATGAGTTTTCAAGACAGAAATCCCAATCATCGAAATTGAAACGTGATGCTTATCGATTTCAATCCCGAAAAGCAAGAATTTTGTTGATGGAGAGCATCCGGAAAGGCGCTCAGCCGGCAATCATGCACAGGGACGGTTCGATTGGCTGGAGCATCAGTTGTTCGATATCCGAGAGCAATTTCCGACGGGTATGGGTGACGGCTGAGGGATTGGTCATGATCATGTCAATCTGACGGGTATGCAGGGTGAGGTAGCCGATGATTTCGGTATGACGAATCATGTCCTCCATCGGCAATTGTTCGAGGCGGGCGGCGAGGTGATCGTTTCGGATTTCAACGCGAAATCCCTGGCTTTCCAGAATCTCGCCAATCAGTTCCACACGCCGTATCCTGCGAATATCGTCGGCCGCTCCCCCCTTGAACTGGAATCGAATGTAGTTTTCCGGAATCCGCTCTCCGATGAAGGCTTCCAGGGTCGAAAAGTGATATCCGAGCCGGGAATTGAGACTGCAGAAATTCCGAGAGATCATGAAATAGTTCTTTTCGGCATAGGCGGATTTCACACCGGTTACCAGGGCCGGATTCGTGGTCGATTGAAACATGACCGACATGAATCCCTTGGTATCGAGAGCAGGCGGCCCGTCCCACGGAATGGCGATGAATCCCTTCCAGAAGGCCAGCATCGGAATGCAGACAATGTCTTCCAGACGAACATATTTTCCAGTAATCTCCCCTTTCCATCCGTCATCCAGATTGACGATCCACCATTCCATCGGCACGCGATAGTACAATTGCTTGCTGGCTCTTTCCGGGAAATGGTGGTTCTTGCCGAAATCGAACATTTCGATGACGGACGTTTCGTGAATGAACCGCGTGATGTCGTGCAGGGTGACGCAGTTTTCAGGCCGAAAATCGATCGAGTCGGGATCGAGCAGATGAAGGGGATTGATTTTCTCGTTGATTTTCAGCAACAGTTCGTAAATCGGGCTTCCGGCCATGAGGTTGGGCCGCTGGGGGGCATCGACGAGCACCTCGTCCACTTTTCCCCGATAGATGAATCCATTGGTGGCATCGACTGTAACGACCTGATCGTTCTGCAAATGGGTCGTCATGTTGGTGGCACCGAAGAGCGCAGGAATGCCGAATTCCCGGGCTACATTCGCCAGGTGCCCGGCAATTCCGCCCTGCTCGGCGACAACGGCGCAGGCCCGGCTCATGAGAGATGCCCACCGGGGGAGTGCGTTTTCGACGACCAGTACGGCTCCCTCGGGAAATTCGAGCAGGTCCAATCCCTTCGAGACGATCCGCACCGGCCCGCAGGCACTTCCCGGACTGGCCGCCTCTCCCCCGGCAAACAGCAGCGATCCGTCCTCGATCTTCGGAATAGGTCTGGCTTTACCGGAAGATCCAGAAAGCTGGCGAAGCGGCCTGCTTTGCAGAATATACACGTCTCCTGCGGCGTCGATGGCCCATTCGATGTCCTGGGCTGTGGCGTAATGCGCCTCGATGGCAAGCGCGATTTCCGCAAGCTCGAGGACCTTGGCATCCGTCAGACTCGGGGCATTGGCTTTGGCCTCGTCCAGCTCCACCCGGCGGATTCCTTCCAGCGGCAGACACTCGGTTTGAAACCGTTTGGTCCGTATCGTTCGGTCTGCGATGTGCAGGTTGGGTTTTCTATGGAGGACCCATTCGTCGCAAGCCACGCTTCCGTCCACAACGGCATGAGGCAATCCCCAGACGCTGTTGATGATGATCGATGAATCGTCGCTGTCTACTGGATTCTTCGAATAGACGACCCCGCCCGCAACGGAAGGAACCATTTGAAGACATCCCACACTCATTCGGATGTCTTCGTCCCGAAACCCTCGGTTCAGACGATAGGAAATGGCGGCCAGGCTGTATTTGCTTGCCAGAACTTCCTTGTATGCTTGAAGGGCGTTGTCGAGACTGACATTGAGCTCGGAGCGATACTGACCCGCAAAAGAGCTTCCTGCCTCGTCCTCCCCGATCGCGCTGCTTCGAAGAGCCATCTGAACCGGCTTTCCGATGCGCGATTCGATCCGAGACCAATGCACTTGAAAGGCATGGGCAATGTCATCCGGAACCTCGGCCCGGATGATGAGTTGCTGCAGGGCTGAACTCAGCGCATACCGCTCTTCCATGGATTCGAATTCGACACTTTGAAAGCGGCGGTCGATTTCTTCCTGAAGCCGGTTATGCTCGAGAAAGCGCTGGTAGGCGGCGGTCGTCAGCACGAATCCTTCCGGAACCCGAAGCCCGATCTGGTTGCGCACCTCCCCGAGATGGGCCATCTTGTTTCCAACCAGATCGACCAGATGCTTGTCGATATCATCGAGAGCGACAGCGACGCGAACGTCTGCCGTTGTGCCGGGTTCGGACTTCATCAGTTGGTTGATGTCGGCCTCGATGGCCGCATGTCGCTCGTAGAGGACGGCATATTTGTTGTTCGTGATGTGATTGAGGTTCTGAATCATCCGGTAGACGGCCACCGAGATGCGGGTGACATGGGAGCGTACGAAGGCCATGCCGAAACGGGTTCTGCCTTTCAAGGCTTCCTGGATTTCGGACATGAGTTGCAGGGCCTGGTTGTTGGAGGCCAGAAGGAGTTTGAAACAGTGGTAGCGTTCCTGAAAGGAGACGCGAAGAGCTTCCAGCTCCGCTTCCGGAAGGGGAGGAGCGATGTTTCCCCTCAGCTTGTTGAAAAACGAGCGGATGCGTTGGATCATTCGATAGGCCCCGTTTCAACAATGATGGAGTCGCAAAAAGTCAGACAGTCTCTGTTTAGCCGCATGGGGTCGGGGATGCCTTTTTCGCTGCTGCGAAAAAACTCAGCCGCCCGATCTCGTAAGATCGGACGGATGGCCAGACAGTAAACAGAGGCTGGTTGATTTGCAACGGCTTGCTTTTCAATGCAAATTTCGATCGAGCGCGTCCGTCCGATCCAACGATCTCCGGCGGCTTCAAACAGCTTTTCGCAGCAAGCTCAAAAGGCAACCCCGACCCCATGCTCAGGCCCGGCAATCGACAACATTGGGGTAGCGGCGACTTTTTGCGACGCCATCAACCATGATGGCGTCGCGGGAAGGCGGGTGAATGTTGCTCAGCAGCAGAAAAACGCAGCAACCCGGAATTCCCATCCCGGCTCAAGAATCCCGGGCTGCAGCATGTTTCAGGGGTTGGAAGCCGTCAATGCTCCAGCTTCAGCCCCCAGCCTTCGAACATGAACAGAATGCCATAACCATACCAGATGGTATAGATGACATAGAACGCCAGCGATAAAAAGACAATGCCCCATTTGTCTCCGATGTTCTGCGGGACGATGCCATAGTAATTGTAGGCGCATTCGATGGCCTTCTTGTTGATCTCACCCAATTGCTTGGCCTCGGCGAAGAGATGCTGGCGGTTGAGGTCCTTGATGATGGCTTTCATTCCCACCCACCATCCATAACCAGCCAGTCGTTCATCCATCTGATACTTTCCCTTGACAGCTTCCCCCCGGTTTTGAAAGAGGTTGTCCGCATCCTCGAGGGCTGCGGCCATGATGGCGTTCATCTCACCGCTCATCTTGATCTGGGAGCCGTTCACATTCACCATGGCGCCGGTTTTCATCAGAAGGGTTCCAACGGCCTTGGCTTCGGCGTCGTCCTTCATCGCGAGAGTCACCGCAATGTTCTTTGCAGAGCTTTTTTCGACCTTCTTTTTCAGGTCCGGAATGTAATATGCAGACCCCTTCGATATGGAATTGTAGAGGGAGTCAAAATAATTCAGGGCGTTGTGGCCGCCGAACACAGGCATGAACATGACGAAGAGCACGATGAGAAAGGCGACCATCAGGAAGAAACCGGTCATGAATTCTTTCTTGTTGGCTAACATCAGGCATGTACTCCTTTCAGTTTCTTGATGTTCACGAGAAATGTGCCGATGACCCAGACGGCGAACACACTGATGACGATGAAAAAGGCGAAGATACCGATCTTATCGAGGATACCGGAAGCGGTCTTCGACAGCGTGATGAATTCAAGATCGGCCAGCTTCTTGGGAAGTGCGAAAATCCGGTTGACGAATCCGGCAAGAACCGACAGGGCGTAGAACCCCCGAATATAGATGCCCGGAACGACCTTCGTCACCATGGCACCGATCTGAATGCCCAGAAGGGAACCCAGGAGCATACCCATAGCCAAGGTGAAGAAAATGAATCCATACACGGCATACTGAACGATGCCGGCATATCCAGCAGTGAAGATGATCTGGAAAATATCGGTCCCGACGGTGGTCAGTGAAGAAATGCCGAGCACGTACACGAAGATGGGGAAGGTGAGAAACCCGCCGCCCACACCCATGATGGCTGCGGCAAGACCGACCAAGGCACCGCTCAGAATCAGGAAGACGCAGGAAATCTGCCGACCACCCGGAATGATCCCCTGGTCAAAGGTGATCATCGGGGGGATCTTGATGGCCTGCAGCTTCTTCGGCAGGCTTTTCAGCTCGGCACCTTCGGCTTTTCCACCGTGTGCCGAGCCTGTGTCGCCCGATTTTCGGGCTTCGAAGAAATCCAATAGGGAATAAATGCCCAGCCCGCCCAGCATCAGGCAGTACACGGTGGTGATGAAGGCATCGCTCAACACGGGATTGATCTCGTAGAGCCACCGGTTGATGAGACCGCCGGTGGTTGCGCCGATCATGGCCCCGATGAGAAAAGTGACTGCGAGCGGCACCGAAATGTTCCCCAATTTCTTGTGAATGACACTACCCATGATGGCCTTGGCGAAGATATGGAACAGGTCGGTTCCGACCGCCAAAATACCTTTGATGCCGGCGCTCATGAGGGCAGGAGCAATGACGAAACCGCCGCCTGCACCGATGCATCCAGTGATCAGCCCGGCACAGATGCCGATCAGGATGGATGCGATGAAGATGCCCGTACTGTAGAACGCCGGACTGTATGCGCTCTTGTCGCCGATGAAGCCGGGAAGCGCCGATGCGATCGGTTCGGCGAAGGCCCAGCCCCCCAGCAAGACAGGAATGGTCAACAGCCCGAGAATCGTCAAGCGTTTTCGATTTCGCAGGATATTGTTGGACATTTCCAGTTCCCAGGCTGCGTGCGCCCTGGCTCCGGCCATCATGAAACGGCCCCACTGTTTGAAGAAATTCATGTCTCCGATGCTCCTTTGTTGAAGGTTAAACCGTGTTGCAACATAAATTCGAAAGTCCGATTCGTTGTCTTCTCCGCATGGCAAGACGCTGCAATGACGTGACAACCACCTCCTTTGGATATGAATTATCTAGAACGTATCGTTCGAAACTGCATAGTGCCTGAATAGGCAATCAACGTGCGATCTGCCGGAATAATGACGAAACCGCCTGTTTTCGATTCGTTGCAACTCCATGATCATGGACTGGGCATGTTGCAGGTCGTCATCACCAGGTCGAGTTTGCGGATCTTCTCTTCCTGAAGACGCTTCTGCTTACACGCATCTTGAAGCTTGTAGAGCAATTCATCGATGTTGACCGGCTTCATCAAGTAATCGAAAGCCCCAAGGCTCATCCCTTCCCGGGCCACTTCGAGGCAGGCATGACCGGTCAACATGATGACCTCCGACATCGGTGCAAGGGTCTTGATCGCCCGCAGGACTTCGATTCCATCCATGTCCGGCATGCGGACATCGAGCACAATGACATCGAAAGAGGATTCCCGGATCGACTGAAGCGCCTCTGTACCGCTGGAAGCGGCATGAGCATCCACATGCCGTTTTTTCATGCGTTTGATCAGCGTTTCCAAAAAATCCTTCTCGTCATCGACGAACAGCACGCGCATTTCTTCCACGACATCCTCCAGAGGATTGAATCGCCAGTTCGATCTTCTTCATCAATTCCTCAAACTCACAGGGTTTGGTCAAATAATCAAAGGCACCGGCTTCCATGCCCTCCCTGGCGGCTTCCTGGCACCCGTGACCCGTCAGCATGATGACCGGAAGGTGGGGTGCCATGCGCTTGATGACACACAGCACATCGATTCCGTCCATGTCTTCCATCTTGAGATCGAGGATGACCACATCGAAACGGTGATCCCGGATGATCCGAAGGGCGTCGGTGCCGCTGTATGCCTTGTGGACTTCGAAGGCTCTTCTGGCGATACGCTTGGCCAGAACATCGACGAACCCAACCTCGTCGTCGATCAACAGCAGCCGACACGAGTGTCCGACGGGTGCTTCGGTACCAACCGATGGCTCTTCTTCGGAATGGCTGGAAGCGGCTACCTGCATAGGAATTTCCTCATGCCTGCCGGGTGGTGATGGCCTGAATTCTCGCCTGAACGATCTTCTCTTCCTGATCGCGCTTGCGCTTTGCAGCATCCATCACCTTTGCAATCAATTGGTCCATGTCACAGGGCTTCATCAGATAGTCGAACGCTCCCAGTTTCATGCCGTCAATGGCAGACTCTACCGTGGCATGTCCCGTCAGCATGATCACTTCGACCAGGGGGTGTTTCGACTTGATCTGTTTCAACGTTTCGATCCCGTCCATTCCAGGCATCTTGACATCGAGGATCACCACTTCGATACCACGATTCTTTTCCAGAACGTCCAGGCCTTCTTGTCCGGAAAACGCCTTTTCCACTTGGAAATCCCGTTTGGTAAGGCGTTTTGTCATGGTTTCGACAAAGGGAACTTCGTCGTCTACGAGCAGAATGGTTGCAATACTCATGGATTTCCTCCTTGGGGTTGGATCAATCATTGGCAATGGGTTTTAGACGATGGGTCGGCTGATACTCAATCCCTCCACACCTCTTCTTCCTTCAGCGGAAACACCAGCGAAAATATCGTCCCTTCGTTCACCTTGCTCGATACCCGGATGTCTCCACCCATTTTCTGTACAATGCCGTAGCAGATGGAGAGCCCCAGACCCGTACCCTTTCCGACGGGCTTGGTCGTGAAGAAGGGATCAAAGATTCGGTTGAGATTCGCCTCGGGAATTCCGATGCCATTGTCCTGGATGTCCACGACGGCATGTCGGTCCTGCATGCGTGTCGTGATAGTCAATTCCCCGCCCTTATTCTTTTCCATGGCATCCAGGGCGTTGTTGAACAGATTCATGACGACCTGCTGGAGCTCGGAAACGGAGCCTTCGATCATCGGAAGGTTCGAATCGAAATGGGTCGTGATCTTCACGTTGCTGTACTTGCTGCGCTGCTCGTAAAGCCCAACGATATCCGTCAGCAGATGATTGAGCTGGATGGGCTGCTTTCTGGAATCCGTCTTTCGCGCGAAGCTCAACAATTTGTGCGTAATCTCCTTGCACCGGCTTCCCTGTGCCCGAATCTGCTGAACAGCCTGTTGAATTTCCTCGAGGTTCTTGCTGTTCCGGACGTCCTCTTCCTCCAGAAGATCCTGAATCCATCCGGCTTCCTCCACCATGATGGCAACCGGATTGTTGATTTCATGGGCAATTCCAGCTGCAAGCTCTCCAATCGAAGCCAGCTTGCCGGTTTCGATCACCTGCTGATTCATGGCTTCCTTTTCCCGGTCTGCAGTGGCGATGCGCACCACCATTTTCTGCGCAATCAGCCAGGCCATGGTCACGATGGCGATCCCACCCACTACGAAGATGCCGATGGATATCCATTGAACCCGATACAGCTCCGAGAAGGCATCCGACTTGTTCTGCTGGTAGATGAGAAGCCAATCGTTGTTCTTCATCCAGATGCCCGCATACAGGACTTCCTTGCCGTTTGACGCCCTTCGTTCTAAAATGTGTACACCGTTTTCCAGTACCTGGGTCCTGCTGAATTCTTCGACAATGACCTCGATGCTGTCCTGGATATCGAAGATGGGTTTGGTCTGGAATTTCCCATCCCGGTTGACGATATACGCGAACCCCGTGGCACCGACCCGGATCTGGGTCACCATGTTGCTGAATTCGACAAAATCGATCGTTGCACGCAGAATCCAAGGTTTTCCCTGAACGTTTTCCTGAACCGTGACGATGAAGTGGGGCATACCCCGCAGCCCGAGGAAGACATCGCTGATGAAGAAGGGCCGCTCGATGGCATGGGTGAACCACTCCGTCTTTTCGTAGGAGGCCTTCTCCAGGGCATACGGTCCCGCGTATGCGACCTGGACACCCTCCGTATTGATGAATCCGATATCCACAAAGACCGGGCCGTAGATTTTCTGCAGGAGAATAAGCTGTTGCCTCAGAAACGGTTCGGAAATCAGGTTGGTGATGCCGCTGCTCTTGCTCAGGAACAGGATGTCCGCAAGCTTCTGCTGCAGAAAGCTGTCGATATGCAGCTTGTGTTTTTGCATGATCTCGACGATGTGGCTGATCGTTTTTTCCCGATGCGATACGTTGAACTGATAGAAAATGGTGGCGCTGACGAAAAACACCGGAACGAAAGATACCGTGATGATCGTCAGGAACATGTTTCGAACGAGGGTCTTGTAATAATCGCTATCGAATTGCATGGAAGCTCAATGCTCCTGCATTGCGGCCGTTTGGGTGGACATCATGTCGGTGATGGTCTGCTTCAACCGATCGATGCTGTCCGCCTGTTTCTCAACCAGGGTGATGGGTCCCGGAAGTTTCCCGAAATCCCTGACATCGAGGATGAACCCGTGCAAAATGATCGGCAGACCCGGGAGTCTGTGCCGAATCGTCTCGATGAGGACCCGATGATCCATATCCGGAATGTCCGGATCCAGGATGAGCAGATCCACCGTTTCGCCCTGATCGATCCGTTCGATCAGCTCTTTTCCCTTTCCGGTCAGAAGGATCCGAAAACCTTCCAGAGAGAGCTCTCGCCGAAGGAGTTCCCGGACATTGGGATTCCGATCGACAATGACGACCCGGTGGATGTGGGTAACGGTGCCGCTCATGATGTTGCAGACAATGCCTTTCAAATCCGTTCGGTTGGATGTGGGATGCCCACGCAAAATCCGCCGTCCCACCGGGATGAGCTGCGGATTCATCCCGGCGATACCGATTCGAAAGCAGAGCAAAGGGCATGCCAAGGCCTTCACCTGAAACGAAACTGGATAACCAGTTGATTTCTCATTGCTCAATGCTATCGATCGACAGGAGAAAGACGAAAAGGAGCGACCATGACGGCAGGACATTTGTCGATTTCCTTTACAGGGTGTAAACGATGATGGAGTCGCAAAAACGCATCAATGAAATGCGCAACATACCGGGCGTTTCGGTCTGGCAACGCAATGATCACGAACACATCATCCGCGACGAGGAGTCGTTCAACAACATCCGGGAATACATCATGAACAGTCCCCAGGAATGGGAATTTGACCGGGAAAATCCCATACAGGCGATTCATGTAGGGGCGATTCATGAATCGCCCCTACAAAAAAACCATGGCACATCTGACCGAATCGGAAGAGGGCCTGACTTTTTGCGGGGCCATCAACGATGAAACCCATGCTTTCCCGTCGTGTGCCTGCACCCGAATCCCCCAACCGGTTGATGACGGCTTTTCGAAACCTTTCATCCAGCGGGCATCGCCTGATCCATCTGGTGGAAACCAACCCCACCCGGTGCGGCTTTTCCTATGACGACGATGCCATTCGACGGGCTGCCGCAGACATCGGTATCCTGCACTATCGACCCAACCCCAAGGGAAGCCTCGAGGCCCGGTCGGCCATCCAAACCTATTACCGGGATTGGGGTGTGAACGTCGATCCGGACCGGATCCTGCTGACGTCGAGCACGAGCGAAGCCTATTCCTTTTTGTTCAAGCTCCTGTGCGATCCGGGCGATCAGGTGCTGGTCCCCAAACCCTCCTATCCTCTCTTCGATGTGCTCGCCCGCCTGGACGATGTATCTCTGGCCGGATATTCCCTGATCCATCGGCCTGAAACGGGATGGCGCATCGATATCGACAGCCTCTACGATGCGATCGGACACCGATGCAGGGCCGTCATCCTCGTCCATCCGAACAACCCGACGGGCTCCTATATCCGACCGGCTGAACTCGACATTCTGGAAGCCCACTGCGAGCGCTTCGGGTTGTCCCTGATCATCGACGAAGTCTTCCTCGATTTCGGCGCGATTGGGAAGGGAACGCCACCTGAAAGAAGCTGTGCCGGAAGAAACCGGGTTCCGACCTTCATCCTGAGCGGGCTGTCGAAGATCTGTGGCCTGCCGCAGTTGAAACTGGGGTGGATTGTCGTCTCGGGCCCCCCCGACCTATCGGATGAACTGACCGAACGACTGGAATGGATTTCGGATGCCTACCTCTCGGTTTCGGCTTCGGCACAGGCTGCAGCTGCCCTGATCCAACACCGGCAACATTTCCAGCGTCAGGTCCGCAGTCGAATCGAAGAAAACCTACAGACAATCGCCGATGAAGGTCTGGCTCCGCTTCGGGGGAATCTGTACGAACGGGAAGGTGGATGGTATGCGCTGATCCGACTGGCATCCACCCTGTCGGATGAAGAGCTGGCCTGCCGGCTGCTGGAAGAGGAACGCGTGTTCGTTCATCCCGGATACTTCTACGACATCGAGGCTGATGAGCCGGTCATCGTTTTGAGTCTTCTCTGTGATCCGAAAGCCTTCCGGGAAGGGGTTCGGAGGTTGGTGCGGTTTTTGGGATCCATCGGTGGTCGATAAAGGGTAGTGGGCAGTGGGCAGTCGGCAGTGGGCAGTGGGCGGTCGGCAGTGGGCAGTCGGCAGTCGGCAGTGGGTAGTGGGTAGTGGGCAGTGGGCAGGGAACGGAAAGATCAGCGCTTCTTGACGACGCAGCCGACCCCGAGCAGCAGAGCCAGGGCGCCGACATATCCCAGCAGGGTCATATTCTCCGCAGGCATCCAGCTGACGTTCCTACGGGTGAGCTCCGCTGCGATCGCGAGCGTGATGATCGGATTCAGGACGATCATGGCGCTGACTTCGTTTGCCGGCAGCAGCCGGAGCGATTCGGAAAGGGCCGCATAAGCGACGAGGGTGTTGGCTCCCATGAACACCAGGACGGCCCACACCGTCCCGTCCGAAATCCCCACCATTTCATCGAACCGAGCGGCAGGCAGAAACACGAGGGACGCAACGACATAGATCAACAGATTGGTTTGCAACGGGGTCCAGGTTCTGACCAGAATTTTCTGACAGACGGCGTATACCGCCCAGCTTAGAGCGGAAAACATGACCCAGAGGTTGCCTTTGAGGTAGGAATCCCTCGAGATGACGAGGTGTTGAATCTGGTCCCAATAAAACAGCACGAAGCCGACGGCTGCGATGGCAAACCCGAGCATCTGCAATCGGGTGAGTTCTTCCTTGAAATAGGTGATGCCGATGACGGCCACCAGAAGGGGGGAGAGCTGAATGAGGATTTGCACGTTGGAGGGCGTTGTCAGATCGAGCGCAACCGTGAACCCGTAGTAATTTCCGCAAAGGGCGAGACCCGCCACAATGCCAAGGATCGGTGGACGTTTGAGAATCACAAACGATCCAGGGTTCCGGACCACATAGTATCCGGAAAGGAAAAGACACGAAAACGCAAAGCGGAACCAGATGATCGTACAGACACTGATGAAATGCAGGCTGTACTTCAAGGCAATGGCAAGCACCCCCCACAGGAGGATGGTGACACTGATCATCAGAAGACCGCGGGTATGGGAAGACATCATGAATTGCAGTCACCGTTCTTCGGAAACATACAGGCCGGTGGCAGAACCACCGGCCTGTTGAAATCGAGCCATCGATCCCGTCGGCCCTTGCGAGCACAGACGGCCGAGTTGATCCGCGTCAGCGTAGAAGGCGTTCACCTGCCAAGCGACGGGACGATACGTACCGACTGGTTGCGACTTCCTCAGAATTGCAGCCGCAACCCACCGCCGATACGACCGTATTTTTCGAGATCGTCGAATTCATCGAACGCGCTTCTTCCTTCGATGAATACGGCCAAATTCGTATCGTTCGGATCTCCCCAGAAAATATATCCGCTGTTGAGGATGAAATCGAAACGGTCGTTCCGATCCGAATGCCAGAGGCCGACACCTGTGCCCACAAAGAAGCGGTTGTACCGATACAGAGCGGTCAAATCGCCAAGCACACTGAACGTGTCGTCGTTTCCATGAATCACATCCGCCATACCCACCATGCCCAGAAGAGAAAAGCGGTTGTTGAAACGCCATTCATAGCCGATCCGCACCGGCAGGAAGGTAGCCGGATCCTTCTGATAGAGAATCGCCGCATCGGCCGTAAACCGCCCGCGCGAATGGACTCGTACGGTTTTGGCGGCACATCCTGGCTCGGATGAGGAAGCTCCCGTGTTGTCCGTCACCGTGACACGGATCGTGTAGTTGCCGCCTTTGTCCAGCGAGATGGACTGAATAAAGGGTGGTTTGTCGATCTTCAGGTCTTGAACGGTTCGGTTATCGGCATCCTTGACCTGGATCTGCATCGAGGCGATGGATCCATCGCTGTCACTCGATTTGGAGGCATCGATGACAATGGATTCCCCGGTAAACACCGTCTCGGGTGAAATGGTGACATAACAGCTTGGAGCCCGATTGGCCGGCGGAGCTGGAGCCGGGGCTGGAGCGGGTTTTGGAGCCGGCGGAGGTGGCGGCAGCACAACCACCTGTTCCAGCGATACGTTGCCGCAATCCCACGGGATGACGAACACATATTGCTTTCCCTGATGCTCGGCCTTCAGCCTATAGGCCTTGAACGGCCCCTTGCCTTTCCATACGGCATCCCGGATGAGCTTGACCTTTTTCCCGTCCTTGAAGATCATCCACTGCAGTTTCGATCCTGGCTGCACCAGAACCTCATCTGGGTTGCAGCTCATGCCCTGGTTGACGAACACCTCGAACACGTCGAGTGCATTGGCCATTTCAAATCCCTTCTTGAGGTCTGGCAGCGACTTCTGAATCATGGTGCGCAGTTCCGCAACGGATTTGAGCGGCGGTTTCCAGAACGGGTGAACCCCGAGCTTGTGGATGACGGTTTCGCCATAAGCCCCCGAGGCAACGAAAACGAACGCCATCAAAACGACCCAGCAACGTAGAACCTGTTTCATGATTTTCTCCTTGAAAGAGAGGTCCACACACCACCCCCGCCGATCCTCCCGCCTGTCGGCATCCCCGACCCCATGCGGCTCAACAGAGACCTCCTGACTTTTTGCGAAGCCGTCATCGTTGTCGTATGCAACTGAATTCTTGATCTCCTAATGGAGTTCTCCTGGATTGTCAAACTTTTTTACGTTCCGGACACCGGATCGTTCGTTCTCATACGCCCAATCTCATATCAAACACCCTCACGCAATGGCCTATCTTCCCATCTCTCAGGTATTTTTCACAGCCATTTCAGGTATTCACCCGATTGTTTTCGACACCGATCCATCTTATTGTGCATCATCCGGGACTCGGATGAAATCCGCGATCATCATCCTTGATGGCCCCGCAAAAAGTTGATTTTCCCGTGCTTTTCGTAAATGTCGGGCATAAGCGGGGTGGCTGGGGAAGCCTTTTGAGACTGCTGCGAAAACGTGTTTGAAGCCGCCGGATATCGTTGGATCGGGCGGAGATGCTTCATCAATATTTGTTTGAAAAACATCATGTTGCAACTCAGCAATTCTGTATTTCAAGTTTGGCTATCCGCCCGATCCTACGAGATCGGGCGGCTGAGTTTTTTCGCAGCATCGAAAAAGGTTCCCCAGTCACCCCGCGACTCGACAGAGACTTCC
>JBFMBE010000065.1:0-17927 GCA_040755275.1 Thermodesulfobacteriota bacterium
GGCTTCGCAAAAAGGCCGGATGCTGTGTCGTGCTGCATCCCTCGTCGTTGCGGCGTACGTTTCAGTACGCCTCACTCCTCGGGATTTGCACTCCTTGCCTGCGGCCTTTTTTCGAAGCCGTCCATATCATGGACTTTTTGCGACTCCATCAGAGATGGAACGGAATATGGTTCGCTGACCATTCAAGGGATGGATCAAATCGGCAATGCTTTCATTTGGTGCAGACGAATGTGGAAGACCTTCTCGATGGCAGCTGCTGCCTGCTGACGGATCACCGCCATCGGGACCTCAGCCCCGGCGGACTCCCGGATGGAGGTCATGGAAACCCCGGAAAGCCCGCAGGGCTCGATCCAAGAGAAGGGGGTAAGGTCGATGTTCACGTTCAGGGCCATTCCATGGAAGGCAATTCCTTTTCGAACGTGGATTCCGATGCTCCCGACCTTCCGTTTTCCGACCCACACCCCACGGTTCATCGGATTTCGGCCTGCATCGATCCCCCAGTCGGCGAGAACGCGGATCATGACCTCCTCCAGACCGGACACCAGTTCTGCAACCGATACCCCCAGCGATCGCAGCCGCACAACCGGATAGACGACCAGTTGTTCAGGACCGTGGTAAGTGATGAATCCCCCCCGTTCGGTTTCCACTACCGGAATGCCTCGCTCCGCAAGCCAAGCCTCACCGACACACAGAAATTCCCTTCCCCCACGCTTTCCAAGCGTGAATACGGGCGGGTGCTCCAGCATCAGAAACACCCCGTCGAACCGAGAAGTCCCATCGGCACAGAAAACATCCCTGTCTTCCTGAAGAAGTCGAGCAACCAGCCGATGCTGAAGCTCGCGGGCCTTTTCATAATCCATTCGGCCCAAGTCCATCCACGGCCAGCTCGTCATCCTGTCGACATCACCCTTCGTTGCCGATCCCTCCCATTACGTCGTAATCTGGCCGGCTCTTGACACCCTCCTCCGCAATCCCTTCATCCGGCAAGACAAGGTCTTCGGGCCGCCTCCACCTCGTCAAGCCGGGTGACCCGTGTCCGACAGGGGGCTGCATGCACCATGTCCGGGTTTCTCTCGGCCTCTTCCGCGATGGTTCGCATGGCCTCCACAAAGCGATCGAGTTCTTCCAACGATTCGGTTTCCGTCGGCTCGATCATGATGCTTCCGGGAACGACCAGCGGGAAATAGATCGTCGGCGGATGAAAGCCGTAATCCATCAGACGTTTGGCGACATCGATTGTGCCGACTTTGTACGGCAGCAGCTTTCGATCGGAAAAAACACATTCGTGCAGACAGGGCGTGTCAAACGGAAGATGATATACATCCTTCAATGTTGAACGGATATAGTTGGCGTTCAAGACCGCCAGCCGGCTGGCTTGCCGGAGCCCTTCGGCACCGAGGCTTCGGATGTAGCTGTAGGCCCGAACGCAAACCAGGAAATGTCCATAAAAACCGACCATCCGACCGATCGACAGCGGATAGGCGTCCGACAGACCGAAACCACCCTCTTCCCGCTGGATGACGCGGGGAACCGGCAGAAACGGTTCCAGGAACCGCTTCACGAGCACCGGTCCTGCACCCGGCCCCCCGCCCCCGTGCGGGGTGGAAAACGTCTTGTGCAGGTTTAGGTGAATCACATCCACTCCGATGCATCCCATGCTGACAATGCCCATCAGGGCGTTCATGTTGGCGCCGTCGGCATAGACCAGACCGCCCTTCTCGTGAACGATCCGGCAGATCTCGGGAAGTTCGGCCTCGAAGAGACCGAGGGTGTTCGGATTGGTGATCATGATCCCCGCCGTGTCTTCGTCCATGACGTTTCGGACGGTTTCGGCCTGCAGGATGCCGCTCGGCCCGGATGCGACGGCCACGGGTCGAAACCCGCACAATGCGGCACTGGCAGGGTTGGTGCCATGGGCCGTATCGGGAATGATGATCTTGTGGCGGGTCTCTCCCCTTTGCGACAGCCATGCATGCAGAATGAGCATGCCTGCCAGCTCGCCGTGCGCCCCTGCCGCAGGCTGCAGGCTGGCCGCATCCATTCCGGTGATCTCGCATAGGTCCTGCTCCAGCTCGTACATCAGCCGAAGCACCCCCTGGCACCCAGATTCCGGAACCAAAGGATGTACGTTCGCAAAACCGCCGAGTCCGGCCTGCCGCTCGTTCGTTTTCGGATTGTACTTCATGGTGCAGGAGCCGAGCGGATACATGCCGGTATCGACCCCGAAATTCCAGGTGGAAAGCCGCGTGTAGTGCCGAACGACATCGATTTCGGAAAGAGCGGGAATATCGGGTACCGTGCTTGCTGCAACGTCGTCCGGAAGCATCCGATCGGGAACGTCGTCTTCCGGAAAATCCACACCGCAGCGTCCACTTCGTCCCCGTTCCCACAAAAGCGGCTCGTTCATGGACAGGCCGCTGGCTGCCATCTGGATGCTCATGGCTTCACCTCCGCAAGAAAACGGTCGATTTCCGCCCGAGAAACGGTTTCGGTTGCACAGAAAAGATACGGGTTGTCGAGTTCCGGATAATGGGTTTGGATGGATAGACCGGCCAGAATTCCTTTTTCCATCAAGGTTCGTCGAACCGCCTCGAACCGGGGTGGGGCCTGAACGACGAACTCGTTAAAAAAAGGCGCCGAAAAAACGAGAGGCATGCCGATTTCTTGGAGCTTCTCCGCAAGATAGGCCGCCTTGTTGTGGTTGGTCCGCGCCATCCGGACAAGCCCTTCTGCGCCCAAGGTCGCCAGATAGATTGCGGCCGTCAGCGCGCAATGACCGTTGTTGGAACAGATATTGGACGTGGCCTTCTCCCGCCGGATGTGTTGTTCCCGTGTGGCCAGGGTCAACACGAAACCGGGGTTGCCGTTTCTGTCCCGGGTCTTTCCGATGAGACGGCCTGGCAAGGTGCGCACCAGATCCTGCCGGGCGCCGAGCATGCCCAATCCGGGCCCGCCGAATCCCATGGGAAGACCGAAACTCTGGCCCTCTCCTGCCACAATGTCCGCTCCCTGGGACCCAGGATTTTTCAGGATGCCCAGCGACAGCGCTTCCGTAAACGATGCCACCAGAAGCGCCCCGGTACCGTGTGCAGCATCCGCATGCCTGGAAAGCGGCTCGACACATCCGAAGAAATTCGGGCTCTGGACGGCCAGTGCTGCCGCATCCGTCCAATCGATGCCTGTCAAATCCGTCGTGCCTTCATCCGTGAACCCCGCTTCGACAACCACAAATCCAGTCGGCTTGAGATAGGTCTGGATGACCTGACGAAAATGCGGATGAATCGCCCGCGATACGACGACCGTGGACTTTCCGGTCTTCCGGACGGCCATCAACAGCGATTCGGCCAGCGCCGTAGCGCCATCGTAGTGGGAGGCGGTCACAACATCCATCCCCATCAGGCGGGCGGCAAGGGTCTGGTATTCGTAGATGGCCTGTAGGGTGCCTTGACTGATCTCGGGCTGGTAGGGGGTGTAGGCTGTGAGAAATTCGCTTCGATTGGCAAGGGCCGGAACGATGGATGGGATGTGGTGGTGGTAGCGCCCTGCACCGAGAAGCAGGGTGAGATTCGGTACAGCTGCGTTTTGCCCGGCCATCTCGTCCATCTTTCGGTCGAGTTCCCATTCACAAAGTGGATCGGGCAAGTTCATCGAGCCGCTGCTCCTGCAGTCGGGAGGAACACCCGAAAACAAGGCATCGAGGCTTTCCACACCGATCGTCTCGAGCATTCGCCGAATGTCTTCTTCCGTATGGGGAAAATACCGCATGGCGTTCACCCTTTCAACATGGCCACATAGGCACCGCTCGTCATCAGTTCATCGTACTGCTCGGGCTGGGTACACCGGAGGCGCATCATCCAGCCTTCCCCATATGGGTCCGAATTGACGAGATCCGGTGTATTCTCGAGGGCCGAATTGACTGCGACCACTTCCCCGGCGAGCGGGGCAATGAGCTCCGATACCGCCTTCACCGATTCGACTGTTCCGAACACATCTCCTTTTGCGAAGCGGGCACCTACCTTGGGAAGCTCTACATAGACGACATCCCCCAACTGGTCCTGGGCATAGTCGGAAATGCCGATTACGGCTTCTTCGGCTTCGCGTCTGGCCCATTCATGATCGGAAGCATACCGGAGGTTTTCGGGAAATCGAAGTTCTGTGATGTCTTTCATGGTCAGCCTCCTTCAATGTACAAGAAAAAAGGGAAAAGGAACGCAGTGGAGTGGAAGCCTTTCTCGTCCGATGCTTCGGGATGCCGAAAACCATCGTCAGGAACACCGATATTCATCCATCCACCGGATGTCGGCGATTCTCCGTCAACAGGAATCCCGGGTCAAGAACGGAATTCACCCTCCGTCAAGTCCGCCCTTGGGAACGTGACCGTGACGATCGTCCCCTGAGCGCTTCGAATGGACAGTCTCCCCTTGAGCTGCAGCAAAACAAGGTTCCGAACCAGCTTCAGTCCGAGCGTTTGGGTCTCTCTCACATCGATATCTTTCGGAAGCCCCCTGCCGTTGTCCGAAACGGTCAGGACATTGTAAGCCCCTTCCCGCCGCAGCGATATGTCGATGATTCCGTCATCCTGTTCGACAAAAGCGTGCTTGAGGCAGTTGGATAGGATTTCGTTCAATATCAGTGCCACCGGATTGGCGTGTGTCACCGACATGAAGAAATTCTCCGCATCGATCCGGTAGGTTACCTGACGGTAGTCTGTCGAAAGCATACCGAGGGATGCGGTCAGATTCCGAATGAAGGTATGCATATCGATCCGATCGAACCGGTTGCTCTGATAGAGTTGGGCGTTGATGAGAGACATGGCGTAGATCTTGTTGCGTGCGGCCGTCAGGGCTTCGATCACCCGAGGATCCTTCGACCGGTTCCGGGTCATGTCGAGCAGTGAGCTGATGATCTGCAGGTTGTTCTTGACCCGATGATGGATCTCCAAAAGCAGGACTTCCTTTTCGGCGAGAGCGGACCGGTATTGAGCCTCCGACCGTTTCCGCTCTGCGATCTCGGCCGTCAGGACTTCGTTGATCCGATGGATGTCCGCAGTCCGCTCTTCGATCCGTCTTTCCATGTTCTCGATCGTGAGCAGCAGGGCTTCTTCCGTTTGTCGGCGGCGAAAGTTCTCCTGTCGCAGCCGCTCGAGTGCATCGGGTAGGGCCTGGGTCATCTTCGCAATGGATTGGTACAGCATTCCAATTTCATCTACTGCAACAGCCGGTGACGGCGCTTCCATGCGCCAATCGAAGCTTTCCGAAAAACTTTCGATATGGCGGTTCAAACGTTGGATAGGCTGAACGAGATTCCGCTCGATCGTACGCAACAGCAGAACCACAAACACCACCATGACGGCTGCGATGGATCCGGAAATCCACCAGGCCGTCCGCCGTATATCCATATGGCTGATGACGGATGTCTGAACCATCAGCACAGCAACGGGATCGCCCTGAAAATCCTTCAGCGGCACCAGGGCCGTCGTATGACCGTTTTTCCGGAAAGCTATTTCGGTCACCTCTTCATTGCTGACCAGAGCTTTTCGAACGCTATCTTCCGAGGGATCGTGCAGGGGCGGATCGTGAGTGGGTGAGCGGCTCAGCACAACCCGATAGCCCTGGAAATACAGGGCTGAATTGACATGCAGGGTATTGGCGATGGGTCGGGTGAATGTTTGCTGAGCGGAAAGCAGTTTCCGGATCAGGATGAACCCAAGAGGGGGTTCTTGAACAATCGGTTGGATGGGTGCTACGGCGGTCAGGGAAAGGACGTTGCCATCAGGCAGGTCATCGGAAAGACGTTCCTTGGGCACACACTCGGCTTTCAGTTCCGGTTCACGCAACACTTCGATGAAGACGATCGTTTCCCCAAGAGCGGTTCTGTGAAAATAGGCCTTTGTGGGAAGGGTGTCCTCATAGACATCGGGGGCATGGGCCCGGGCGACAACGCGAAGGTGAGCATCCGTAACAGTCACCAGATCGAGCTGATCCGATCGGTAAATTCGGTTCAACTCCCTGCCGATCTTATCCCCCATCCCCAGAGGCAGCAGGATGGAAATGCTTTTCAGACGGGCGTATTGTTGCGCCAGACGAATCATTTCCATCTCGATTTCATGCTGAATGTGGTAGGCGGTATGCGCGAGAGTCTTTGCATCGTCGATCGCTCGCTCCCGAAGCATCCGTTCATGCATGGCCAGGACAACGATCATACCGATGACGAACGGTGCGATCAGCAGCAGCAGGAATGCAACACCGATGCGGGTTTTAATGCTGGTGAACTTCAAGGCCATTTCCACCCGAAATGTTGATGGATCGTTGCATCATGCCGTCGTTGAACATACGGCCGTCATCTCCGGCCGGCCGGGGTATCGCAGCAACGGCCTGTGCTGGACCCCGGCTGTACGTTTTCCCGAGATCAATTTTCGCTGAAGGGACGGACAAGCGATCGACGTCGGGTCTGTATGGTTGCGATACCTGCCTATACCCACATCGATCGCCATTCCAACAATCCAAACGGACGTCAATTGGCGTTCTCCCGCCTTCTGACTGTTGCCCCCTTCCTGCTACATCATCTCAATGGCCGTGGCCATGGAGACTCCTCCCCCGCCGCACAACGTGGCCAGACCCAGGGTTTTTCCGGTCTGCTTCATCGTGTGGATCAGGGTAACGATGATGCGGGCGCCGGTGGCTCCCACCGGATGCCCCAGGCCGATACCGGATCCCCGGACGTTGGTGATGGAACGATCGAGACCCAGTTCCCGCTCGCATCCGATATATTGTGCTGCAAAAGCTTCGTTCACTTCGATCAGTTCGAAATCCTTCAACGCAAGGCCGCTTCGCTTTGTCAGATCCTGAACAGCCGGAACGGGAGAAAGCCCCATGATCGACGGATGACAGGCACCCCTACCGATGGCCCTGATCCGGGCGATGGGTTTTATCCCCAGTTCTTTGGCCCTGTCTGCGGACATGATGACTACACCGGCCGATCCGTCATTGATACCGCTCGAATTTCCAGCCGTGACTTTCCCGATTTTTGGAACGAAAGCCGGTGGGAGTTTCTGTAGATCGGCCATCGTCAGGCCGGGACGGAAATGCTCATCCTTGTCGAAGATAACCGGAGGGCCTTTTTTTTGCGGAAGTTCGACGGGAACGATCTCTTCCTGGAAAAGGCCGTCTTTGGTTGCCTGCTCGGCCAGATTGTGACTGCGCAAAGCCACTTCATCCATCTCTTCCCGGCTGATACCCAAATGCTGGGCTACAAATTCCGCCGTATGCCCCATGATGTATGGTTTTCCCTTGAACATGCTTAACGGGGCCTGTTCGGCATCGACAGGTCCGTCCTCGGGATGGGGAATGATATGCGAGCCACAATGCAGGGCATGGATCAGCGCATCCACGAAGACCTGATCTTGAAGCCTACAGCCCCATCTGGCCTGAGGAACCGTATAGGAAACACCCGACATGTGCTCAACACCTCCCGCCAGGATGACATCTGCCATACCGGCCTGAATCATGGCCATTCCGGAGATGATGGCTTCCATACCTGAAATGCATACCCGGTTGATGGTTGCCGCCGTAACGGAATCGGGGATGCCTGCCAGAAGGGCACCCACACGAGTGACATTCAGAGCATCTTCCGGGTTCATACAACAACCATAGCGGACATCGTCGATGATGGCCGGGTCGATACCGGCGCGACGAATGGCTTCCTTCATGGTGACACTGGCAAGAGCCGCAGCATGGGTGTTTTTCAAGGTTCCGCCGAACGCCCCGATGGCCGTTCGGCAGGCTGAAACGATGACAACATCTTTCATGGATCCAATACCTTTCAAAGTCACAAGTTACGCGTTATCGGTTTCCGGTTGCAGGTTCATGAAAGCAACCACGGCCGGGGATAAACCCCGGCTATACGCCACGTTCAAGAAAAGCCGCAGGACCTGCCTTCACAACCATCCTACATGAAAGCAGGCGGATCACGGTCCGCTCCTACGGCGCCTCGTCCAATCCAATTCCCCTGACAAAGATCCCCTCCCCCCGATTCTACCCAATCAATCCCCTCATCTCTCTATATCCCTCCAAACCCCTTCTCATCCATGAGCACAGCTGCCCGGCTTCCGTTGTTCAGAGCTGCAATCTTCCCCATGGTGATCGGCAGAACGGAACGGATGAACCAGGTGGCTGTCCGGATCTGGCCATCGTAGAAAGCCGCGTTCCGATTGGAAGCGACGGCCTCCTGGATGGCTTCCGGGGTATCGGCCTTGGCCAATTCCGCCCGTTTCGGATAGCTGATTGTAGCCCGCTCCAGCAGCATCCAGGCCAGAATGACATCCCCGCAGATTTCGAGGAAAGGATGGGCGAAGGCAAAAGCCGTCCGAAATTCCAGGGATCGGGACTTCTGACGGAGGGCTTCTCCTGCCTTCTCCATCGCATCCACAGCCTGAGAAACGGCCCGAACCAGGATATCCATGGCTGGGATCGCTTCGGCTTTCATCAGGGATTTTCGAATCTCCTGGATGAGAGCGGAAAAGACCGTTCCGTTTTTCATGGCCAGCTTCCGACCCAGTAAATCCATGGCCTGAATGCCGTTGGTGCCTTCATAGATGGAGGTGATCTTGCAGTCCCGCAACAGCTGCTCCACTGGATATTCCTGGGTATACCCATAGCCGCCGTAAACCTGAACAGCCAGAGTACACACGTCAAAGCCCCGTTCGCTGCAGTAGGCCTTGACGATAGGGGTAAGAAGCTCCGTCAGATCGCTCCAGTATTGTCGTTCTGCCTCGTCCGCTGCGTTGGCCTTTCGGTCGAAACACCGAGCCACGTAATAAATGAAGCTCCGCATCCCTTCTACGTATGCCTTCATCTGGATCAGCATTCGCCGCACATCCGGATGCTGGATGATGGGCACCTGGGCTGCATCGTCGGATTTTGCGGCGAGGTCCCGCCCCTGCCTTCTCTCCCTGGCATAGTTGAGGGCATAGAGGTATGCCGCCGATCCGTGGGTGAAGCCCTGTGCACCGACGTCGAGTCGTGCCTCGTTCATCATATGGAACATGATGGGCATGCCCTGGTTTTCCTTGCCCAGAAGCAAACCTTGACATTTCCCCTTTCCTCCCAGCGTGAGACTGCAGGTGGGGCTGGCGTGAAGCCCCATCTTGTGCTCGATTCCAGTGCAAACGACATCGTTGAATTCTCCGAGGCTGCCATCGGGATTGACCCGATACTTGGGGACGATGAACAGGGATATTCCTTTGGTCCCCGCCGGTGCACCTTCGATTCTGGCAAGCACCGGATGGACGATGTTTTCGGTCAGGTCGTGCTCACCGCTCGTAATGAAAATCTTGTTTCCGGTGATGGAAAACGTACCGTCCGGGTTCCGCGTGGCCGTCGTAGTGAGGGCACCGACATCACTTCCCGCCTGGGGTTCGGTGAGCAGCATCGTCCCTGCCCATTTGCCCGAATACATGGGACCCAGAAACAACCGTTTCTGCTCTTCCGTTCCATAGAGCTCGATCAGTTTGGCGGCACCGTGGGTGAGGGTACCGAAGGCCGCCAGGGCGAAATTGGCACCGACCAGGTATTCGAAGGCAGCCTGAGCGATCATGTGGGGAAGCCCCTGGCCGCCATATTCCGGATTTTCCCGCATCAGAATCCATTCGCCTTCCATAAACAGCTTGTAGGCTCTTTGAAAACAGGCGGGGACGGTGACCTTTCCGGAATCGAAGCGGACTCCTTCCTTGTCTCCCGCGGAAAACGTCGGCAGGATTTCCTTGATCCCAAAGTTACGGGCCTCGTTGATGACCATATCGAACATTTTGCGATTGAATTCCCGATATTTGGGATAGCGGGTCAGGGCTTCGGCATCAAATTGTTCATAGAGAACGAAATCGATGTCCCTGCGGTCTGCGATCAGTTGAGCCATGGCCTTCTCCTTCGGCAAATAGTGGTGAAGATCAAAGATGATGCGCTCGCAAAAAGTCAGGCCCTCTCATTTGACCCGCAGGAAGGCGGGTGAATCCAGGGGGGGCCCGGCTTTGAGAGAAAAGCAGTGAAAGCGACTTACGACGAGCTCATCGAAGATGATTAGAGGCTGATCACCGACCCCTTGCAGGCCAGGTCGATGAGGTCTGCCCCTTTGGCGAATTTGGCGCCCGGAATGAGATCGGCTTCGGTGATTTTCCGGGAGACGGCGCAGGGGGTGCACACCAGAATCGGGACATCGTATTCCTGACAGTAGCTCAAATGATCATCGAGGGAGTCGCCTGTGGCCGCCTTCACGTGCTGGCCGATTCCTTCTTTGGCGAGATAAACGGCTTCGTCAAGTAGAAAGACGCTGACGGTTTTGCCTTCCTTCTTGGCCGTTGCCGCAAAGAAAAATGCCCGGGTGGCTCGGTTGGGATTGTCTGTACCACAGGACAGCACGATGACGATGGAATCACTCATGAGATGAACTCCTTTCTTGATACGGTGCAGGTTATCGGTAAAAATACGGATGCACACAGCAGAAGTCTGTGGCGAGACTCCAAGAAAAACCCGGCTTCACGTGCGATCCGACGATTTCGTTGATTACACGATCCACTGCTGAAAATCAAACGATATGACCATTTCAAAGAGATAACAGGATGGAAAAAGGAACATACAATGAATCCCAATCAGACAAGACGCCCCATTTGGCTGGATGACGAGGGATGCCTGCAGGTCATTGATCAGCGGGAACTGCCTCACCGGTTTTGCACGCTTGGCATTCGTACGGTTGGCGACATGATTCAGGCCATTCAATCAATGGTCGTCCGGGGAGCACCGCTCATCGGCGTCTGCGGTGCTTACGGAATGGTGCTTGCTGCGGAGGAAGCCTGCAAAGGGAAGGAGCCGGAACACGACCTGGAAACACTGGCGGGGGCACTTCGGAAAGCCAGACCAACGGCCGTGAATCTGGCCTGGGCCGTAGATCGCGTCCTAGAACTGCTGAAACGCGAGAGCGACATACGGCAATGGAAGACAGCGGCTCTCCAGGAAGCCCGTCTCATCGAGGAAGCGGAAGTCGTCCGCTGCCGCGACATCGGGCGGTTCGGCCTCGAGCCGATCCGAATGCGTCACGTATGCCATCCTCAAAGACCCATTCAGGTGCTCACCCACTGCAATGCCGGATGGCTTGCCTGCATCGAATATGGGACGGCCACGGCACCCATTTATGCGGCCCATGAGGCCGGCATTCCCGTCCACGTCTGGGTGGACGAAACCCGACCTCTCAACCAGGGAGCCCGCCTAACGGCCTGGGAACTGGGGCAGAAAGGTGTGCCGCACACCGTCATCGTGGACAACGCCGGTGGCTATTTGATGCAGCGAGGGGTAGTGGACTTGGTCATCGTGGGTGCGGACCGGGTGAGTCGCAACGGAGATGCAGCCAACAAGATCGGAACCTATCTGAAGGCTCTGGCTGCTTACGACAACAGAATTCCGTTCTATGTGGCCATTCCGTCCACAACGATCGACTGGAACCTGGATGACGGTGTTCACGACATTCCCATCGAAATGCGCGATCCCGATGAGGTACGATACGTCGAAGGGCTCGACGGAGAACGGCGGACACGGGTTCTGTTGCCTCCGGAAGGCAGCCCGGCCCTCAATCCAGCCTTCGATGTCACCCCCGCACGGCTCATTACCGGTTTGATCACGGAACGAGGCTTTTGCCGGGCATCCGAATCCGGGATCCGGGGACTGTTCCCCGGATCGGGTTCATGAGGCTCATGTCGGTCTCCGAGATGAAAAGCCGACCGTCATCAACAGAGGATGGGCTCATAAAAAGTCGATATCCAGAGCGATTTTCCTTCAATGCCGGGCCCTCAGCAGGAAGAGGGGGAATGTTTTGCAAAGCAGCGGAAACTGTTTGAAGCAGCCGGATGTCGTTGGATCGGGCTGCTGAGTTTTTCCGCTGCTGAGCAAAATTCAGCCACGTCCTGCGGGTATAGCGAGAGCGCCTGACTTTTTGCGACTTGATTACATCCTGATCGCCGGAAGCCGAACCGGTTTGCCCTGGATCCGCTGAACAGCCTCCAGCGGAACGTAGAGCTTTTCGGTATTGGGAATGTACACGACGACGCCTTCCAGCGGAAAGGCTTTCCCATCGATTTCCAGCAGATTCTTGTTCACCAGGAAGGACGCCTGCTTGCCTTTCCAGGTCACGACGGCCACCGGATTGTCGGTTCTAGGGGTATCGATCCGTACCGAATCGAATACCTGGGTGGCGTCCACAAACAGCCGCTCGTTCAGCTTCCGGAGGTCGACCCCGAGGGCTCGAGCGCAGACATCGGCAATTTCGGTGGCATGGAGGTTTCCGTGCGGCTTTCCGGGACCGTAGGCAAAGAGCGGAACATCCCCGCCGCAATGACCATGAGAAGTCCATCCCACATAGGTGTACTTCGGGCTGAGAACTTCGCCGATGGCCGAAGACGGTTCCTTCTGGTATTTTTCGGAAAGCTTCAGGATGCTCGAGGCATCATCCACCGTAATCTCCATCCCCCATCCCTCCCGAATGACCGCCGCCAATCGTTCCGGTGTCTTGTTATCCCCGATTTGTTTCCACATCGTTGCCGCTGTCAGTCTCATTTTCTGAAACGGATCGAGCAATGCCTCCCGTTTCATCTGAGAATACGTGGCACTCGAGGCGTAATTTCCGATGGAAAATCCTCCGGTGTTGTGGTCCGACATCACGAGGAGCAGGGTATCCGGATGCGACTTGGCAAACCGAACCGCGACTTCTACCGCAGCGTCGTACGCAAGAAGTTCGCCCAGCATATAGGCCGGATCGTTCGCATGACAGGCCCAGTCGATCTGGCTTCCTTCTACCATCAGAAAAAACCCGTCAGGATCCTTGGACAGCACTTCGATCGCCTTTTCCGTCATTTCCTTCAAGGGCGGCTGCGATGGATGGAACTTGGTGCGTTCGATGTCCGGATCGAGATGGCTGTCTGCAAAGAGGCCGAACACCCTGCCGCCTCTCACGGCTGCAAGCTGTTGCCGATCCTCCACCCATTGCACGCCCGCATGCCTGAGAACATGGAGCAAATCCTCTCCATCCGTTCGTTTTCCACCGGCTTCTTTTGGAATCAGCCATCCTTTTCCCCCACCGAGGGCCACATCGAGGCGCTGGTAAACGGCTTGTTCCATGATGTCGAATTCGTTATCCCGCAAGGGAGAATGGCTGATGAAGGCGGCGGGCGTGGCATGGCTGATCCGGCTCGTAGCAACTACACCGACGGATTTCTTCAATAGTTTCGCCCCTTCGAGAACGGTGGCCATCGGTCTATACAGCATTGCCGGATCCGGTGGAGGGACGCTGGACAACACCTTCGGTCCAGGGCCGATACCGATGTGCTTGTCGCTCGACAGAACACCGGAAGCGAAAGCGGTTGCTGCAGGAGCGGAGTCCGCAATGACGGAATCCGCGATATCGGTACGGATCGCACCGACCTGAAGCCCATCAAAAGACAGCGGCTTGCCTTTCATCCAACGGGCGAAGGTGTACTGTTCGGCCGAACAGCCGTCCGCAATAAAGAGAATAACATTCTTGGCAGCCAGGGCATCTGGTACAATCGATGTCGTCAGCAGAAAGATCCACACCACAACCGCCGATACCCTCACAAAAATCCTTCGATTCCATCGTTCATCCATGGTCATACCTCCTCATCTGTTACCGTTTCTTTAAACCGACATCGTTTTCGATGAACAGCCAACTTGCGAAACCACCCTATATCGATGGTATCACAAGGATATCCGACGGTTTTCGTTCGATTGGTGGTCCGCCTGCTCCGGGTCAAAAGAACCACAATGAGCGAGATTCAGGCTTTCTGTAACCTCATCAAGAACGCATTGATAGAGGAGATTTGTTAGCCGATTATTCAACGAATATGAAATTTTCCTAACGATTCGTCCTTCATTCAACATCCCGTTGCACCTGCGAAGGGCGAATTTTTGATGGAGTCGCAAAAAGTCAGGCATTCTCTGTTGACCCGCATGGGGACGGGGATGCCTTTTTCGCTGCTGCGAAAAAACTCAGCCGCCCGATCTCGTAGGATCGGGCGGCTCCAAACACGTATCCGCTACAGCATCAAAAGGCATATGCCTAGCCATGCTCACGCCCGGCAATCGACGAAATAGGTGTAGAGACGATTTTTTGGGATCTCATCGAGAAAGAAGGAAGCCCATTTCAACCATCAATCCCCTGGCTTCGGAAACAACAGCGAGCGGAGCCATCCCCGAAAGCTGTTCTGCTGCATGACGCAGCGGTCCCAGATTTCCAACTCCCGCCCCAAATCGGGATGCTCCCGGAACCAGTCTCCCCGGGTACGGATGGGGCGATCGGGATCGAGCCGCTTGACGATTTGGGCCGGGTTTCCGGCTGCGATGACGTTGGACTCGATGTTGCGGGTGACGACCGCCCCGGCGCCCACGATACTGTTTTCACCGATCGAAACCCCTTTGCAGACAATGGCTCCATCCCCGATCCAGACATTGTCCGCAATCGTCACCGGCCGACTCTCGCCTGGCGCCACGCGGTCATAGATATCGTGCCAATCGCAATCGGTAATGTAGGCACCACTTGCGATCATGCAGTTGTCACCGATGGTGATAGACGCCGAAGCTCCGATCCGGACACCGGGACTGATCAGGCAATACCTGCCGATGCGGATTTCGCCCCTACCGGGGTGGGTGGACCAGACGGAAAGTCGGATCCGTCGATCAGGGGAAGCGATGAGGGTAGGGTAATCGCCGATGTGGATGGGACCTCCGAACACCTCGACGTACCAGGGACGCAGGACGGTGGCCCCTCTGCCGAATGACTCGAAATGGTGTCGAAGCCGGTTTCGGGTGTACCATCGCTCGAAACGCAGGTGGGCTTTTTTCAATGCATAGGGGCGATGGTCTTTTCGCATGGCAGCCTGTCGTTCCACCAGCCATGATCAAAGAGCCTTGCAGCAGGTGTCAATCCGTAGATGGCGTCGGCTGCCATCAGAACGACCCCGTTCGTCCAGCTCATTCGTTCTTCCGGCCAGATGGTCATGTCGGGATAGGTATAACCGCACCAGTACCCGCCATCCTCGTCGCGCTTTTCCACGATCCAGCCGAAAACGATCTCCGACAATCGGTGATTTCCCATGGCGTGCAGGGCAAGACAAAACTCCGCACTTTCGGCGATGGTCACCCAGGGCTGGTCGGAAACACATTTGACTCCCTGGCCTTCGACGACGAATTTCTTCCAGTGCTTGTGAATCCGCTGCTGGGCATCGTATCCAGTCAAGGCACCGCAAAGAATGGGATAAAACCAATCCATCGAAAAGCGCGACTTGGTCATATTAAAATGATGGGGTTTGTTGCGAATGGCGTTTTCGAGTGCATGCATCGCTTTCTCCCATCGGGGGAGGGCGTATCCCAGCCGGTGAGCGATCAAAAGCCCGCACTTGAAACTCTGGTAAATGGAACAGGAGCCGGTCAGAAGGGCCATGGGATCCACCCGGTCTTCCGGGCTGATGGCCCAGTGGATCTCACCACCAGGTGCTTGAAGTCCGACGACGAAATCGAGGGCCGACCGAAGTGTGGGCCAGAGCTTTTTCACAAACCCCATATCCCGGGTGATGAGCAGATACTGTAGAAGGCCGACGGCGATATAGGCCGCATGGTTCGCCTCCCGGGTACGGTCTTCCGGAACACCGTTTCGGTAGGCGGCATACCAGCTGCCATCGGCCAGCTGGTTTTCGGCAAGCCACAAGTAAGCCTTCCGGGCTTCGGCAACATATCCTGCCACGCACAGGCCCATCGCAGCCTCGACATGATCCCAGGGATCGGTTTTCCCACCGTTGTGCCAAGGAATCTCCCCGGACGGAAGTTGAATATCCAAAATGGTTTGTGCGGTATGTTCGAGGGTAAAGGATGTCTGTCGTAACGGTGCTGTGATCCGGTTCATGTCGGGTGTACCTGTCTAATCGGTTGGGTGTCAATGGCGGGCGCAATATAAAGGAATGAGAGCGATTTTTCAAACGGATAATGAATGCTCATTCATTACGGATGATTTCTTCAACAGCCGTCACACCCTCCCTTCCTTCATCAACTTCGCCTTGATCTCCCGCTTCAGGATTTTTCCCACACCACTGGTGGGCAGTTCATCCATAAAGACGATGACCTTGGGCACCTTGTAGGCAGCCACGTTTTCCCGCAGATAGCCGATGATCTTTTCCTTCTCGGCCTCGGTAGGCTCGACTCCCGGCTTCAAAACAACGGCACTGGCCACCCGCTCGGAACCCGGTCGGTTCGGATCCGGGATACCCACCGACGCGGCCAGGGCCACATCGGGATGCTTGCCCAGGACATCGTCCAACTCCTTGGTGAACACCTTGAAGCCGGATACGATTACCATGTCCTTCAGTCGATCGACGATGTAAAAATACCCTTCCTCGTCCATCCGAGCGATGTCTCCTGTGGCAAGCCAGCCGTCATGAAACACCTTGGCCGTTTCTTCAGGTTTGTTGTGGTATCCCTGCATCAGCTGGGGCCCTGAAATCCAGATTTCACCGGCCTCCCCCGGCTCTGGCCAATCCCCAGTGGCCGGATCGACCAGGCGGAACGTGGTATCGGGCATCGGAAGTCCGATCGAACCGGGCTTCTTCTTTCCATAACGGGGGTTGCAACAGGTAACCGGGGATGTCTCGGTCATGCCGTAGAGTTCGATGAACTTGTTCTTTCCGATGACGCTTTCGAGCTCTCCGATGCTCTCCTTTGGAAAGGGGGCCGCAGCACTCAGCAACCACTTGATCTTGGAAAAGTCCAAGGTTCGAAATTCCTGGGTTTTCATCAGCTCGTAGTAAATCGTCGGAACGTTCACGAGCATGGATGGGCGATATTCCCGGATCGCCTGGATCAGAAAGTGGGTATCCCGCGGATTGGGCACGCAGATGTTGGTAATCCCCTTGGTTAACGTAAACCCACCGAGAGCCAGCCCGGCGATGTGAAAGAGAGGAAAGGCGGAAAGCACGACGTCTTCCGGCTGCATGTCGAGCCAGGTCAATACCTGGACCCGGTTGGACATGTAGCTCTTCTGGGTGAGGACGGCTCCCTTGGATGGCCCTGTCGTTCCCCCCGTATACATCATGAAGATGGGATCGTCGAAGGTTCGCGGAACCAGAACCGGCTGATCGGAGGCTTGCTTCAGAATCTCCGTCATTCTGAAGACGGTTTTGCCGGCAAATTCAGGAATCGGTGCTCTCGGGATCTTCTTCAGCAGGGTTCCCAACACTTTCTTGATTCCCGGCATGAAGTCCGCGATCTGGGAAACGATAACGGTTCGAAACGATGTCCGGGAGGCGACTTCTGCGAGCTTTCCGGCCAAAAGATCCAGCGTGAAAACGGTTTTCAGCCCGCTGTCTTCGATCTGATGAACGAGCTCGGCCGGGGTTAGGAGCGGACTTAGGCCGGTGGAAACACCACCTGCTTTTTGAACCCCGATGACAGCCAGGTAATGCCCTGGGATGTTCGGCATGTGGAGCCCGACAACATCCCCCGGTTTCAATCCGCTGTCGATCAGAAACCGGGCGATCCGATTCGTGATGCGATCCACCTCCCGGAAGGAGATGCGCTTTCCCATGTAGATCAGGGCAGGCTTTTCGGGATAGATCTCTGCGGCTTTCCGGAACATTTCTGCAAAGGAGATCGGGGGATATTCGAGGGAGGGGCTCACGTTGGGGTCGTAATGCTTCAACCAGGGCTTTTCGACATCGGCGTTCTTCATGGCGGTTTCCTTTCTGTAGGAAGGTAAATGGGATGGCCCCGCAAAAAGTCAGGCCCTCTCATTTGACCCGCAGGAAGGCGGGTGAATTTTGCTCAGCAGCGGAAAAACTCAGCAGCCCGAGCTCGTAGGATCGGGCGGATGGCCAAAATGGAAAGAAT
>JBFMBE010000066.1:0-17884 GCA_040755275.1 Thermodesulfobacteriota bacterium
GATCCAACGATATCCGGCGGCTTCAAACACGTTTTCGCAGCAAGCTCAAAAGGCTTCCCCAGCCACCCCGCTTATGCCCGGCATTCCCGAAAAGCACGGGAAAAGCGACTTTTTGCGGGGCCATCATTTTTTAATGGAAAGGGAACTGACGTGCACCATCGGTACATCGGATGGCTTCTGTTGATCCTGATCGGCTTTCCGGTCGAACCGCTTGCTTCAGAAACGATCCAGATCACCGATTTTGGTGGTCGAACCCTTCGAATGAAACAACCGGTCGAACGCATCGTCTGCCTGATCGAGAGTGCACTTTCAGGGATCTACATGCTGGATGCGCAATCCCGAGTGGTGGGGGTTTCGACGAATGTTTATGAAAAACCGACCGTCGACGCCTATGCGCGCATGGATGAGCGGATCGCCCGGAAAACCCTTCCGGCCCCCGGTAATTGGGATTTTGTCAGCATCGAACACGTGGTGGCTCTCAGGCCCGATCTGGTGGTGATCTGGGCCCATCAGAACGAGGTGGCCGATGCCCTGTCCTCTTATGGCATTCCGGTTTATGGCGTCTTCATCCAATCGATCGAAGATGTGTATAAGGAAATCGCCGATCTTGCAGCACTGACCGATACCCGTAAGCGGGCAATCGAACTCGAGAAGATGACACGGGAAACCCTGGATGGCTTGCAAAAACAGGTTCAGGTACCGGATGCGATGCGAAAGAATGCGTATTTCATCTGGCCTCAGGGGAATTTGGAAACATCCGGGTTTCCCAGTACCGTCCAACGGCTGATGGACCATGCCGGGGTACGCAATGCAGCAAGGTCGATTCAACAGGAACATGCGGTCATCCAGCTGGAACAATTGCTCGAATGGAATCCAGACCTTTTCGTATTCTGGCCCAGACCCAAATCGGTTCTACCGGATTTTCGGGCGGATCCGGCATGGGCCCGTTTGAAGGCCGTTCGAAACGGAGCCGTTCATGTCTTGCCCGATGCCTTTTCCTGCGATCTATGGACATTGAAAATCGTGCATGCGATCCGATTGGTCGCATGGTGGGCCTACCCGGATCGATTCCCCGATTTCGATCCCGAACAGGAGCGTATTCGAACGATGAAGCGTCTCTATGGAGCCAAATGGGTCGAGTGATTTCGTGAAACCATCCGTAAAACGCCTGCTGCTGTATCTGCTGCCGATACCCGTACTCTTCTTGTCGCTGTGGGTGGGACCCAGCCGGATGTTCGGCTGGGAAGACGTGATTTCTCATCTCTGGAAGGTGCCGCCGGGTGCGGAGCAGGGGGACGCCGGGCAACAGATGGTGCATACCATTCTGTGGGATATCCGGCTGCCTCGCATTCTACTGGGATTTCTCATCGGAGGTGCGCTGTCGGTCTCGGGTTGCGCCCTACAGGCCATGTTCCGAAACCCCCTGGTATGTCCGTACATTTTGGGGCTTTCCTCCGGAGCGGCATTCGGTGCGGCCGTTTCCATCGCCGTCGGTTCCAGCTTCCTTCAGCTCTTTTCCTTCGGATTCGGTATTCTGGCTGTCGGGACAAGCTATATCCTCGCACGGTCCCGCAAAACGGTTTCGATCGTTTCTCTCATCTTATCCGGCGTTGTGGTATCGGGCCTGTTCACTGCGTTGCTGACCATCGTGCAATACTGGGTGGACCCGTTCAAGCTGCAAACCATCGTGCATTGGACGATGGGCAATCTGCACACAGCCGGTTGGGGCAAACTCCGATCCGCTGGGCCGCCCATTCTTGCCGGAACGGGTATCCTGTTGCTGTATCGATTCCGCCTGAACGTCATCGCCTTGGGCGACGACCATTGCCGCAGCGTGGGGCTGCATCCGGAAGTGGAGAAATTTCGGCTTCTGGTGCCTGCAACCCTTGCGGCGTCCGCCTCCGTTGCTGTAGCCGGTGTCATCGGACTGGTCGGGCTGCTCGTACCGCATCTGGTGCGCATGATGATCGGGCCGGACAACCGCAGTCTTGTCCCAGCCAGCTTCTGTTTCGGTGGAACCTATCTCGTCCTGGTCGATGACCTGGCCCGCAGCCTGGCTTCCGTTGAAATTCCCATCGGAGTCTTTACGAACCTGATCGGCGGACCCTTCCTGATTTATCTATTGAGAAAAGAACGTGTGGGATGGCAGATATGACGGATCCGAACGGTTCGGTTCCCGCATCGAAAATCGAACATCTCTGCTTTTCCTATGCCGGAAAGCCCATTCTTCGGGATGTCGATCTTCGGATCGAGGCCGGCAGCTTCACCGTATTTCTCGGCCCGAACGGAAGCGGGAAAACCACGCTGTTGAAATTGATCGCCGGTATTCTGGAACCGACATCCGGTAACATCAGTCTGTTTGGGGAGGACCTGAAACAAATGCCTCTCCGAAAGCGGGCGAGACGGGTTGGCTATTTGGCGCAACAACAACAGGTCGTCTTTCCTTTCCGGACGGAGGATGTGGTGCTGACCGGAAGGGCCGGGGTCATTCGATTTCAGCCGAAGGCCGAGGACATCGACGCCGCCGTCCAGGCCATGAAGGATGTGGGGATCGCCCATCTGTTGCATCAACCGTTTACGGAGCTGTCCGGGGGCGAACAACAGCTGGTCATGATCGCCCGTGTCGTCGCCCAAAATCCGAAACTGCTTCTGTTGGATGAACCGACCTCGCATCTGGATCTGCATTATCAGTCCCGAGTTCTACGCTTCATTCAGGAATGGAAAGCCAATGGACATACGGTTGTAGCCGTTCTGCACGATCCGAATCACGCTTTGATCGCAGCCGATCGGATCGTGCTGTTGAAGCAGGGACGGGTCGTCGGTCAGGGAGGTCCGGACGAGATTCGGATTCAACAGCTCGAGGACGTTTACCGAACCCGGCTGGTTCCGCTTTCCTACCGGGATCAGACCGTCGTCTTTTCAGACATCGATGGCGGCTTCACATCGGATGCCATCTCGATGTCGGAGTCGGGGTACGAAACATGAAACCATATTCATTGGTTGGCCGGAACGCCGTCGTGACAGGGGCATCCTCCGGAATCGGCCTGGAAATCGCCCGCCACCTGGCCGAAAACGGGGTGCATCTGTTGTTGGGAGCTCACCCCGCCGAGCGGAGTGCCCTGGAGGAGGTCGCTGTGGAGATGCAGCACACCCACAGAATCAAAGCCTGGGCGTTCGTCTGTGATTTGGGTTCTACGGACGGGCCGAGGTCCCTGTTCCATGAAGCCGGTCGGAGGTTTCCGCAGATCGACATCCTCGTCAACAATGCGGGTATCATGGCCTACGGACGTTTTGACGAAATCCCTCTCGAACGGATGGACACTCTGTTTCAAATCAATGCCCGGGCCTATCTCGTGTTGATGCGGCTGGTTCTGCCCGGAATGATCCGACGAGGGGAAGGGCGGATTCTCAATGTGTCCTCGCTTGCCGCTTTCCAGCCGACACCACTGCATGCGGCCTACGGTGCGGCCAAGGCCATGGTACAGAGCCTCAGCGAGGCGGTGGCCGAAGAAGTGCGGAGTACCGGGGTCGTCGTCAGCACCCTCAATCCGCCGTATACGGCCACCCCGATGATCTGCGGGGGGGCATTTCCGGCGCGCATTCCCTGGATCCGGATATGGGGGTTGTGTGATCCGGCCTCGATCGGTCGTGCAGCCGTGGACGTCATCAAGACAGGAAAGTCGGTCCATATCCCCCGGCTTCTTCCACGCATCCTTCATACCGTTTTGCCGAGACTGCTGCCAAGGAGTATCGGCTGCCGGATCGGATCGCTCATGCTCCGCCCGTGATTTCTGCACCCTCGTTCACAAATCTGTAGACGCAACATCGAGTCTCGTCGTATACTGCATGTTGGAAGCTTTCCGGCAAGAAAACGACAATGGAGAAAGTGCCTCTATTCGAACAGCACGGCACGGCAGCGCATTTGTCAACCATCCTGGGGAAATGGCATCATGATTTGGAAAATTGGAAAACGGGAATCATCCGATCCGGTCCAGTCCGAAGCGAATGGAAGCCGTTTCAACCCTTCCCGCAAACGCATCGGGCTGGTCTTGGGAAGCGGTTCTTCAAGGGGGTGGGCCCATATCGGCGTCATCGAAGCCCTGGAGGAAGAAGGCCTTCCGATCGATTATATCGTCGGGTGCAGCATCGGCGCCTATGTGGGAGCGATCTATGCAGCCGGTGGGTTGAAGAGCCTGAAAGACTTCGTTCTGAAAATGGACGGGAAGAAGGTTTTTTCCTATTTCGACGTGGTGTTTCCGCGATCGGGCCTGCTCAATGCAACCAAGAAATTGAAGGAGCTCTTCTTCATGCACACCGAAGCCCGGGAATTTTCCGAGCTGCGGATTCCGGTGTTCATGGTGGCGACAGACCTGCAAAGCGGTGAAAAAGTGGTGCTCAAATCGGGAAACCTTCTGGATGCCCTTCGGGCCACCATGTCCGTGCCCGGTCTGTTTGCACCGGCAAGGATCAAGGATCGATGGCTGGTGGACGGCGGACTGGTCGATCCCGTGCCGGTCGGTGTGGCGCGTTCCGAAGAGGCCGATATCGTCATTGCGGTCGATTTGAGCGGTACGATCGTCAGTCGGACGCGGGCGGTACCCAAACCAGCCGAGCCGGGAGAGGGTGAAAAGGCGGAAGAACCGTCGGAATCCGAGCGATCCTATGCCGGGCAGTTGATGAGCAAGCTGACCGATTATTACCAGATGGCAGAAGCAGGGTTTCGCGCCACGATCGGCGAGCTTTTCCAGCAGGAATCCGCAGCTCCGGATATCATCGAAACGGTGACCACTTCGATCGCCATCATGCAGCGCCGGATCAATCGCATCAATCTTGCCGTCGATCCCCCCGACATCCTGATCGAGCCGCGCCTCGGAGAGCTTCGGATGATGGACTTCGATCAGGTGGCTCACACCATCGAGGAAGGCTACATCGCAGCCCGGGAAAAAATGGCCGATATCCGGAACCTGTACGAATCGATGCCGGTTTCGGGATAGATGTTGCGGGAAGCGGCTTCTGGATCGTCCATAAGACCGCCTCCCCGCTCCGGCCTGAGAACTCAGAAAAGCCCGCTATGGGTCAGGGGGCTGTGACGGGGTCCTGACCTGCCTCCTGACTGCTGGCTTCTGACTTCTGTACCCCGAATCCCGTATTTTCACTCACCATCCCGAGCGATTCCCCGCTCCCCGATGTTGCCGTATCGGTGATAGTTGTTGCACACGCTCTGCTCCTGAACGTAATGCAACAACTCGATCCGCCCTTCCATGCTGACCGGTGCCCGCGAGATGAAAAATCCACGCGATGCAGCCTTTCGATAAACGATCTCCGGCACGCGATTTTCCCCTGCATACCGAAGGCGGTTCATTTCCGAAAGTCGCTGTGCCAAGGTCTCATCGGTGTGACGCTGGACCGGAACGTCTCCCAAGAAGGATTTCCCCTCCGGGCTGGACAGGAAGGCCATCCGTGATCCCTCAAGACCGAACGGTAGACTCAGAACCACGGAGCAGCCGGCAATTCGTGCTGCGGCGATTCGGGTGAGAATTTCGAAGAGGGAATCCTCCGGATGGACACGGACCCAAACGCTGCCTGCAGGACGGTAACGGACGATGTTGTCCTGGCCCCGCAGGTGAAAATAGTCTTTCTCGATTCCGAATTCGGATTCGACCTGGGTGAGGCAACTTTCGATCGCCCGGATGGTTTTCTCGATGTCTTCCGGATGTTCCCATTTCTGCCACAACAGCTTGTTCCTCCAGCGCTGAACCAGTTCGATCCAGCGGTTTTCGGATCGAACCGGTTCGGCAGGCGGCATGGCTCGGTCCGAAAACCGCATGAACTGGGCCACGTAATTGGGTCCTCCCGCCTTGATGCCTGCGCCCAAGGCCGATTTCTTCATTCCGCCGAAGGGCTGTCGCAGAACGACGGCTCCCGTCGTTCCCCGGTTGATATAGAGGTTTCCGGCTTCGATGCGCTTCTTCCAGTGCTCTTGTTCGCGGACGTCGAGGCTTTCCAGCCCGGAGGTCAGACCATAACCGGTTTGGTTCACAAGGTCGATGGCGTGGTCGAGGTGGTCGGCTTCCATCACGCCCAGAACCGGTCCGAAGAGTTCCGTCATGTGGGTAAAGGAACCGGGTCGCACGCCCCACTTGATTCCGGGCGACCATAGATAGGGGTTCCCCTCCAGGTTGCGGGGTTCGAGAAGCCAGGTTTCACCGAGCTCAAGCTGGGTGAGTCCCCGGAGCAGCACCCCCTGCGGCGGAGCGATGAGAGGTCCCATCCGGTTCTCGAACCGCCAGGCTGAGCCCACACGCAGGCTGGCTGCGGCATCGAGAAGCCTTCTGCGGAAATCCGGATCCTGATAGACTTCTTTCTCGAGAATCAGCAGCGATGTAGCCGAGCATTTCTGTCCGCAGTGTCCAAAGGCCGAATGGATGACGTTCTTGATGGCCTGATCCCGGTCTGCCATCGCCGTGACGATGGTGGCGTTCTTCCCGCCGGTTTCTGCAGCCAACAGCACATCGGGCCGGTTTTCGAGAATCCGCATCCCGGTGTCCGTTCCTCCGGTGAGGATGATGAAATCGATGTCCGGATGGGTGACGAGATGGGTTCCGGCAAGAGCCCCCGAGCAGGGGATGAACTGCAGGGCGCTTTTGGGTACCCCTGCCTGCCAGAAACAGTTGCACAGCAGCCATGCCGGCAGAACGGCCGCAGAAGCCGGTTTGAAGAGGACGGTGTTTCCTGCGGAAAGAGCTGCGGTGATTCCTCCACAGGGAATGGCGATGGGGAAATTCCAAGGAGAGATGACGAGGCCGACCCCGCGGGCGGAAGCTGCGACATGCGGCATGGAGACGAAACGTCGGGCACTCCAGGGATAGAATTCCAGAAAATCGACGGCCTCCGAAACCTCGATATCGGCCTCCGAAAAGATTTTTCCGGTGTGTGCCGCTGCCGCACCGATGAGATCCCCCCGGGCCTTTCTGACTTCAACGGCTACCTGGCTCAGGATGGCATGTCGCTCTTCGAAGGACATGCGGCGCCAGCCGTCCGGATCGGCTTTGGCCGTCGAAACGGCTCGCTGCAGGTCTTCGGGTTCCGCCAGGGCACAGGTGGCGACCACCACCGGCCGACGCCCTTCTCCTCCCGGCTGGGATGGATCGATGCATGGTAGGTGATTTCGATCGGCATAGACGGCGTTTCCGGACACGACAATGGGAATGTCGATGGGGGCATCGTCGGGTGTTTTCATCCACCGGGTGCAGATGGCTTCGGCCCACTGCCGGTTGGGGGCAAGCGACCAGTCGGTGTCTGGCTCGTTGATGAAGGCACCTGTCGTAAAGGTGCTGGTGTTGGCCGATGGTGTTTCGGTCTGTCGGTTTTGGGTTCGGTTTGGGGCAAACGGCAGATGATCCTTGTGCTTCACCGACCGGATGAACTGATCTTTCAGGAACCGCCAGGCGGCCGACCCCGGTTCGAGGTGAAAACTGTGCCGGAGAAAATTCTCCGGTGCCGTGTTTTCGTCGAGTCTTCGGATGAGATAGGCGATGGCGTTGATGAATTGATCCGATTCCGCCACAGGGGCGTAGATCAGGACTTCCGGGAACATTTCCTGTATCGTTCGTCGGATCGGCTCCGCCATTCCCTCGAGCATTTCGAGGGATATGCCGATCAGAACGCCGTTTTCCTTCGCACGGACATAGGCATAGGCCAGCTCGAAGAGATTGTGGGATGCAATGCCGAGGGAAACGGCATGGATGTGCTCCGGCTGTGTACCCCAGTCCACCATACGCTTGTAGTTGGCATCCACGTCAAGCTTGTTGTCGAAGGGGGCGAGCGGCCAGTTGTTCAGGGCCGATTCCACCATCTCCATTTCCATGTTCGCTCCCTTGACGATTCGGATCTTGATGGGAGCTCCTCCCCGCTTCACCCGATCCATGGCCCAATGGGTCAGTTCCTGCTGAAGCATATACGATTCCGGAAGATAGGCCTGAAGGACGATGCCTGCCGAAACATGCCGCAATTGCGGTTGCTCCAGGGTTTGGACAAAGGCCGTTCGGGTGATGTCGAGATCCCGGTACTCTTCCATGTCGAGGTTGACGAATTTGGGGATGCTCGATCCGTCCTGCCGGACAAACCGGTGCTGGTATGCGGTCTCGAACAACCGGGTGAGCCGTTCGCGCAGGACGGCTACCGTATGATCGAAGGCGAGCGGTAGGATCTGGGAATAAATGGTCGAGATTTTGACCGATATGTATTCGATTTCCGGTTTCTTCAGATCCTCGATATAGGTTTGCAGCCTGTGAAGCGCTTCCTCTTCGCCGAGCACGGCTTCACCCAGATGGTTGATGTTCATCCGAACATGTTCACGGCGGCGCAGTTCCAAGTGTGCTGCCAGCTGGTCCCATTCCCCGGGAACGATCGCATACCGGCTGTCCTGCCGGATCCGTTGGATGACCTGGGGAACCGACAGTGCCGGAACAAGGGGGCCGGCATAGCGGAACAGATGCATCAGGAGTTTTTCAATGGGGCTCAGGAAGGACGGAATACCGTAGGTCTTGATGAGAAACCGCAATTGGTCGGCTACCCGGCCCGCCCGGTTCGGTCGAAAACTCTGGTCCATCATTCGGGTGAGCAGCACCTTGTCCAATGGATGGGCCAGAAGCTTCGCCATGCGGTTCTGAAGGGCCTTTTCCGCTTCGGTCGTCAGGGCGTTTGCCCGATTCTGCCACGATTCGGCCAATTGAACGGCCTCCTCGATGATGGTTCGGTCGTCTTGGATTGTCATGAATCTACCTTTCTTGTGCAAGATATCGCTAAAACTGAAGTCAGTGGTGATGGCCCCGCAAAAAGTCAGGAAGTCTCTGTCGAGTCGCGGGGTGACTGGGGAACCTTTTTCGATGCTGCGAAAAAACTCAGCCACCCGATCTCGTAGGATCGGGCGGATAGCCAAACTTGGGATACCGGATTGCTGAGTTGCAACAGGATGTTTTTCAAGCGAATATCAATGAAGCATCTCCACCCGATCCAACGATATCCGGCGGCTTCAAACACGTTTTCGCAGCAATCTCAAAAGGCTTCCCCAGCCACCCCGCTTATGCCCGACATTTACGAAAAGCACGGGAAAATCGACTTTTTGCGACTCCATCAGAAATGAGAACTCGGAAAATCGGCGACCGGTCGGTTCCCCATACAGGAGTTTCATCCAGAACGGCTTGCCTCGGCGACAGAGGAAAGCCGATGTCCAGATTTCAGGTTGCCGTTCGTCGACCCGTAATCATACGTCGCAGGGCCGAAATGGGGCCTTCCTGGGGGGCGGGATTCGGGTCAAAGACATAGCCGATGGACCGAAGACTCTTGAAATACTGGGGATGCTTCGGGTCAGGCTCGAAATACTTCCGGAACCGTACGATGAAATTGTCCACTGTCCGGGTCGTTGTGTCCTTGCTATAGCCCCAGACCACTTCGAGAAGGTATTCCCTTCGGAGCGGTTTACCAGGATTTTGGGCGAAGACCTTGAGCAGCCGGGTCTCATGCATCGTCAACTGAACGGTCCCGATCTCGCCCTGGGCCGTAGATGTGGCAAAATCGATCCAGTTCGATCCGAAGCGGAAGATGGTCTGTTCGGCATCGGTTTTGTCCGGTTGTCTACGTTCGGTTTCCCGGTACCAGTCCATCCGGGTGAGCAGCCGGTGTACCCGAAGCAGGAATTCGTCGAGGTCGAAGGGTTTGGCCAGGTAATCGTCGACCCCGAGTGCGAGCCCTCGAATGCGGTCTTCTGTACTGCCCCTTGCCGACAGAATCAGAACTGGCAGTTTTTCGTCCTCTAACCGAATGTTTTGGAGAACCGACAGGCCGTCCATCCCCGGGAGCATGATGTCGAGAACGATCAAATCGGGTCGCCATCGTTTCCATGTCTGAAGGGCTGCCGTTCCGCTGGTTTCGACAGCAACCTCATACCCCTGCAGGTTCAGATTCAGCTTGAGTCCTTCCGAAATATGGGGGTCATCCTCGATGATCAGAATTCGATGGGTGGGATTATCCGGCATGGAACTCTCCTGTGCAAGGCAGAAGGAAAACGAATTCGGAGCCTCTGCCTGGGCCTGGGCTCGTCGCGAAGACGCTTCCCTTGTGTGCCCGGGCGATGCTTTTCACGAGATACAAGCCAAGGCCGCTTCCTGAGGTGTTGATTTGGCCCGGCTTTTCGACCTTATAGAATTTGCGGAAGATTTTGTCGACCTCGGAGGACGCGATACCGATTCCGTTGTCCACAAAGCGTACGGCGATTTCACTGGTTCTGCGCTCGATGTAGATGTCGACTTGCGGTGTTTCGGACTGGTTGTACCGAAAGGCATTCGTGATCAAATTCGACAGGACGACCTCAAAAAGGGTTTTGTTAATCCGGCAGTGAAAGGAACCCTTAGATGCCGGATGGAACAGGACCATTCCTTTCCGCGTCAAATCGGGATGTTCCTCCAGGAAAGACCGAATGAATTCCGCCAGGTCGACGTCCTCGAAATGCTCCTGAAAATGTCCGCTTTCGAGTTTGGCGATCATCAGCATCCGATTGATGGTTCCGGAAAGCCTTGAGACATCCTGAACCATATAATCGATATATTTTCGTTGCTCCTCCGTATACAACCGGTATTTCAAGGCGGTATCCAGGTAGAGTTTCAAGGATGTCACCGGGGTCTTGAGTTCGTGGGTGAAGGTGTGGATGAAATTCTGCTGAAGTGCATACAGTTTCGACAGCTTCTGATGGTACAGAAAAATGATGAAGGTTCCGGTGAACATGACGGCCATCAGCACCGACAGAATCAGGATGACCACCCATACCCGGGAGGCCAGTACTTCGTTCCGATCGACATTGAATCGGATCAGAATGGCATCCAGGTCGGTCGTGACCCGCATGTACCAGTAAATGTACAGAAAGAGGGACGTGACGACAGCTGCAGTCGACAAAATGAAAATGACCAGAGGGTGGAGGATCCAGCGAGGCTTCATATCGTTTCGTCCGATGGCGGATATTTATGTAAAAGTTCTGTCACGAGATGGAATCCTGCTGTTTCATTCCGGTGAAAATGGGTCAATATCATTCAGTAGGCGGCCCCGCTGCATGACGGGGATCGACGTCATGCTTGCGAATAGGCACCCCCGCCATCTTGCTGGTCAATAGAGGGTGGCTGACGTTTGAGTAGGCAGGCATGGCCTGATACGCTGTTCATTTCATTTGTTGAGGAGTTCGTATGATACGTTCGTTGCTGTCGACATTGCGGGGAAGTATATCCCTACTGCTGTATGGAATCAACACGGTGGTCCTGGTCCCTCCGCTTCTGGTCGTCGCCTTGTTCAAGTGGATCGTCCCTCACAGCGGATGGCGCAGGGGCTGTGACAAGGTACTCAATGGAATCGCCGGCTTGTGGATCAGCATCAACAACTGGAACATCCGAACCATTCACCGCGTTCGTTGGGACATTTCCGGTCTCGAAGACCTATCTCCCGATCAATGGTACATGGTGCTTGCCAACCACCAGTCCTGGGTCGACATTCTCGTTCTGCAGGCCATTTTTCATAAACGAATTCCCTTTCTGAAGTTTTTCCTGAAAAAGGAACTCATCTGGGTGCCGTTTCTAGGGCTTGCTTGGTGGGCGCTCGATTTCCCGTTCATGAAGCGCTATTCCCGGTCCTTCATCGAAAAGAATCCTCATTTAAAGGGTCGTGACCTTGAAATCACCCGAAAAGCCTGTGAGAAATTCAAAAGCATTCCGGTTTCCATCACCAATTTCGTTGAAGGGACGCGGTTTCACCGCCTGAAGCAGGAAAAGCAGGGCTCGCCCTATCGATACCTGCTCAGGCCGAAGGCGGGTGGGTTGGCCTTTGTCATGTCGGCCATGGGGGATCACATGCAGCGTATCCTCGATGTCACCATCGCTTACCCGAGCGGTGCGAAGACGTTCTGGGATTTTGTCTGCGGGAAAATCGGCGAAATTCGGGTGAAGGTACGTTCGATACCCATCGATGAGGCCTTTCGTGGGGATTACCTGAACGATCCGCATTTCCGTGAGAGAATGCAGCAGCGGCTCAATGCCATGTGGGCGGAGAAAGATCGGCTGATGCAGACGATGATGAAACAGCTTCCCTACGATCAGGGCACCGTCGAAGCCATCTGAATTTCAGGAATTTTTCTCGTGGTTTCGGGTTTGACCATATGTGATGGCGTCGCAAAAAGTCGCTAACCACCGATTTTCTTTCAAAGCCGGGCCTCCAGCAGGAGGGCGGGTGGTGTTTTGCGAAGCAGCGGAAACTGTTTGAAGCAGCCGGAGATCGTTGGATCGGGCGGACGCAATTCATTTATATTGGTTTGAAAAACAGTATATTGGAAACCATCAAACCATTCTTTCCATTTTGGCCATCCGCCCGATCCTACGAGCTCGGGCTGCTGAGTTTTTCCGCTGCTGAGCAAAATTCACCCGCCTTCCTGCGGGTCAAATGAGAGGGCCTGACTTTTTGCGACTCCATCATATGTGATGGCCCCGCAAACAGTCAGGAAGTCTCTGTCGAGTCGCGGGGTGACTGGGGAACCTTTTACGTAGCAAGCTCAAAAGGCTTCCCCAGCCACGGACTTTGGCTGGGCTTTGACGAGACGATCTCTTGACGAAACATGGGATCGTGCCTAAGGTAAGATGGTTTCATACGCAATCAGTTGTTGGGGGAAACCCGCCCGACCCAATCCATGTGACGAAGGAGAATCGCCATGAGCCATCACGACCGCCATTTGTGCTGCCATTCGCACGATCACGGCCATTCACACGACGATCTACATTCCCATCCGCACACCCATACCCACGCTCATCCACACGCCCATGTACACAGCCATGAGCACGAGCATGTACATGCCCATCCTCACGATCACCACGGGGAACACAGCCATGATCATGACCGTGTGACCGCAGCGTGCGCACATCATCATGATGCCCACGCGGCCGGTGACTTGCCTGAAGCCGACATGGGAGATATCCGTGGGAAGTTGGAAAAGCTGCTCGATCATTGGTTGAGGCACAACAGCGATCATGCCGATAACTATAGGTTGTGGGCCGACAGGGCAAGGAAAGCTGGAATGCAGGATCTTGCAGGACAGATTGAAGAGTTGGCGGTGATGAACCGTGCCATCAACGATAAGATCGTTGTTCTGCAACAGCAATTTTTTCCGAAGTCGTGATCATGCATCACTAGGCATTCTCGATCCCATACTCAGGCTCTGCAATCACAAGAAATCGTGTTGAAACGACTTTCTGGAGTTCCAGGCTGATTGTCTTGCCTGAGATTAGCGAGTCCGAGATCATTCATTTCTGACGGCTTCGCAAAAAGGCCGGATGCTGTGTCGTGCTGCATCCCTCGTCATTGCGGCGTACGTTTCAGTACGCCTCATTCCTCGGGATTTGCACTCCTTGCCTGCGGCCTTTTTTCGAAGCCGTCCATATGATGGACTTTTTGCGACTCCATCATTTCTGATGGCCCCGCAAAAAGTCGCTAACCACCGATTTTCCTTCAAAGCCGGGCCTCCAGCAAGAGGGCGGAGTTTTGCGAAGCAGCGGAAACTGTTTGAAGCAGCCGGAGATCGTAGGATCGGGCTGCTGAGTTTTTCCGCTGCTGAGCAAAATTCACCCGCCTTCCTGCGGGTCAATCCAGAGGGCCTGAATTTTTGCGGGTTCATCGTTCATTCTGTTCAACCGTCAGCCATTTCTCGAGTACTTCCGCCAAAACCTTTGCCGTCACCGGCTTGGTCACGTAATCGTTCATTCCTGCTTCCAGACAATTCTCCCGGTCTTCTCGCGTGTCATGGGCGGTCATGGCGATGATCGGAACGTTTCGATTGAATATCGGGGAGTTTGGATCGCGGATATGACGGACGGCTTCCAACCCGTCCATTTCGGGCATTTGAACGTCCATGAAGATCAAATCGTACGAGGCCGTCTTCAGGGCATCGAGAACTTCACGCCCATTGCCGACGATGTCTGCCTGGTACCCGAGTTTTTTCAGGATGCCCAGAGCCACCTGCTGGTTGATGAGGTTGTCGTCGGCCAGAAGGATGCGAACGTTGCGCTTCGAGAAGTTGGGAAAGACTTCTCGTACCGTGTGACGAGTAGCCACTTGTTGGCCGGTTCCGCACTGTCCGGCCAGGGCGAGTGTCAGTACACCTCGAAGCTCCTCGCAGCGAACCGGCTTGGTCAGATACCCGGTAAAGCCGATTTCTTTGAGGGTCTTCACCTCTCCCCGGGTACCCAAGGAAGTGAGCATGACCATACGGAGATTCTCCATGAGCGGGTTTGCCTTGATGGCACGACCCAGACTCATTCCGTCCATGCCCGGCATATGCATGTCGATCAGTGCTACCTGGAAGGGATCGGTTGTAGGTAAGGCTTTGTGAAGCATGTCTAAAGCCGAAGAAGCAGCATCGGCTCCTTCGGGGCGCATGCCCCAGGAGCTCAACAAGGCTGTCAGAATCTCGCGATTCGTTGCGCTGTCATCCACGATCAGCACGCGCGCATTCCGAAGAACCGCTTGTGTCCCGGGTTCGAGTTGGGCTGAGCCGGGTTGCTTTTCAAATCGTGTCGTAAACCAGAACTCGGATCCTTGGCCCGGAGTACTTTTCACCTCGATTTTCCCCCCCATCAATTCGGCCAATTGCTTCGAGATGGCCAGTCCAAGACCCGTGCCGCCGAAATGACGTGTCGTCGAAGTATCGGCCTGGGTGAATTTCTCGAAGATCATATCGATCTTTTCCGTTGGGATACCGATGCCCGTGTCTCTCACCGAAAAACGCAGTATACAGGAATTCTGCATCATGTCACACGCATCGTCCTGTACCTTGCTTACCCGGATCGCCACTTCTCCTTGGTGGGTGAATTTCACCGCGTTTCCAGCGAGGTTGGTCAGGATCTGACGCAGACGGCCCGGGTCCCCCCGCAACAGCAGCGGCACATCCGGATCAGCTGCGCAGGTGAATTCAAGGCCCTTGTCGTGGGCCTTGAGTGCCAGACCCATGGCAAAGTCGTCGAGAAGGCTCTGCAGATCGAAGTCCAGATTCTCCAGATCGAGCTTGCCTGCTTCGATCTTGGAAAAGTCCAGGATGTCGTTGATGAGCGTCAGGAGTGCCTCTCCGCTGGATTTGATGGTTTCGGCGTAACGCCGTTGCTCCCCGGTGAGATCCGTGTCGAGAAGCAGTTCCGTCATGCCGAGAACTCCGTTCATGGGCGTGCGGATCTCATGGCTCATGTTGGCCAGAAACTCGCTTTTGGCCATGCTGGCAATCTCCGCCTGAACGGCCATCTCGTTGGCCCGGTTGATGGCGGCCTCCAATTGACGATTGGTGTCCAGCAGTTCCATCTCAATCCGCTTCCGTTCCGTAACGTCTCGCAGGATGCCCACAGCATGCCATTCGTCATGAACATGGATGGCCGAAAGCGACATTGCTACGGTGATTTCTCTTCCGTCTTTTCGTTTGGCCTCCAACTCGATGGTCTTTCCCACAGCAGCGCCGCTTCCGGTTCTCTGGAAATTCTGTAAGGCAGCGAGATAAGCGGTATGGAAACGCTCGGGTGCCAGCAGCTGGTGCACATCCTGACCGAGCGCTTCCTCAGGCGAGTACCCCAGAATCCTTTCTGCAGCAGGGTTCCAAAATGTAATCTTTCCGCTGGCATCCATCTTGATGATGGCGTCCTGGGCCGAGTCCGTAATGGCGCGCAAACCGGCCTCGCTTGTCTTGAGGGCCTCCTCGGTCCGCTTTCTGTCGGTGATGTTTTGAAAGACCACGGCGACATGGTCGCCCGGCAATGGAAAGGCGTTTACAGCGTAAGATGCCAATGGCATCCGGCTATCCCCATAGGTGATGTCTTCGAAGGCGATGGGGATTTGATTGCGAACGACTTCCGCATAACGTTGTGGTATTCCCTGTTCCCGTAAACCGGGGAAATTCTCGTCAAGGGTCTTTCCCACGATCCATTCCGGTTCAACTCCGGTCAGGGTCTTGACTACCGGATTTGCATATACCAGGCGAAATGTGCGGTCGTTCGACAGGTCTTCCAGATGAAAGAGGTACAATCCGATCGGAAGATTATCCGTGATCAACTGTGATTTCCGTAACTCTTCGAGCCGACGGTGCTGCTCGGTCATGTCGCGGAAGACAAGCACCACGCCGGTGACCGAACCAGCGGCGTTCCGGATTGGGGCGCATGTGGTTTCGATCGGGTGTCCCGTACCGTGTTTGTCGACGAGTACGGGGTGAGCGACGAGATGTACCACGGTACCTTCGCGGATAGCATGAAAAATCGGATTTTCTTGAGTTTCGAGAGGTTGGGCATGAACCAGGCGAAATACCTCGTTCACGGGTTTTCCGACTGCTTCGGTATGGGTCCAGCCGGTCAGTGCTTCGGCCGCCGCGTTGAGGTGCACGATCGCACCCGAAACATCGCAGGAAATCACGCCGTCTGTGATGGAACTCAGGGTGGCGGATAAATGTTGTTTGCTCTCGAGAAGTTCCTGTTGCTTGGCGGCGAGGGAGAATTGTTTTTTCCGCCAGGCAAAAAGGAAGACGAAGATCAATCCTCCAAGGACGAAAGCGATCCCTCCATAGAACGCCATATCCACTACGGGGTAAGGCGTCAAGTTCAAACCGACCACGCTCCACGGGTGAACATCCCCATGACCCATGATGACCGGCATGCGTTGCAGCCGATGAGGCGGCATGTTTTCGAGATCAGCGAAATTCGGCGAAAATCCCCATTCATTCTTGGGCAACGGGTCGAGAGGTTTGTCGGTTAATTGCTCGGCGGCGATCAAGGCGGATCGGCGCTCCTCGGATAATGGTTGGAGAGGATGATACCACCACTGCGGATTTGAGGCTGCCAGAACCACGCCTTCAGGCGAGGTCAGGGCAAACGCAAGATGGTCCACCCCGGATACGAGCCGATCGATATCCATCATCCCGCATTTCGACACCAGAACGCCGATCACTTCTCCCGTATCGTTGTCCACCACGGGAGAGCTGGTGTATAGACCGCGTTCATGGGTGTTGATCCGAAGCGCCGGTAAAAATGACGTTTCGCCGTTGATTGCCCGAGTGAAATACGGAGAAAAGGCGTAGTTGCTGCCAATAAGTGTCTTGCCCTTGTCAACTGAGGCGCAGGCAACCACTTTTCCGTTTCTATCCATGAGATAAACCATTTCAGCAAGAACTGCCGATCTCAAGGTTTCCAATACATGGATCGCATTTGGGTGGTCATCCGATTTTCCGGATTTCAGAACCTGGGTCAGTGCAGGACAGCGAGCCATTGTCTTGATTGCAGTGCTACGTCGTTCAAATTCATATCGGTTCAGTTCGCCGGCGATGGTTGAAAGTTTCTGATGCAACAAGAATTCTTGCGTGAGTTTCCATCGGAAATGTGCTGAAACCAGAACCACAATGACGAACAGCACAAGCGACAGGATCGTCGTAAACGAAAAGGGAAAGCGGTTGCCGGTGGGAACGTTCAAGAATCTTGAGGCGTTCTTCAATGGATTTTCCTCATGAAAATGCGGGGAGCCATATCTTGAGCTCGCAAAAAGTCAAGGCGTTTCTGTCGAGTCTCGGGGTGACTGGGGAACCTTTTCCGCTGCTTCGCAAAACACCGCCCTCCTGCTGGATGCCCGGCTTTGAAGGAAAATCGGTGGCTTGCGACTTTTTGCGAGCTTATCTAGAACCATATCACAACATTTACAGCTGGTTCAAGGCATGATGGCCTCGCAAAAAGTCAGGAAGTCTCTGTCGAGTCGCGGGGTGACTGGGGAACCTTTTTCGATGCTGCGAAAAAACTCAGCCGCCCGATCTCGTAGGATCGGGCGGATAGCCAAACTTGGA
>JBFMBE010000067.1:0-17383 GCA_040755275.1 Thermodesulfobacteriota bacterium
CGTCCGTCCGATCCAACGATATCCGGCGGCTTCAAACACGTTTTCGCAGCAAGCTCAAAAGGCTTCCCCAGCCACCCCGCTGATGCCCGGCATTCCCGAAAAGCACGGGAAAAGCGACTTTTTGCGAGACCATCAAATGTGAGCAGTGCAACGGAGCCCATCTGAACCGTCACCTCGATCGTCATGAACATTTCCACGCAAACCCACATCTATAGCGTTACGGAACTCACCCAGAACATTAAGGATCTGCTGGAGGAATCTTTTCCTATCCTATGGATATCCGGTGAAATATCGAATCTCAGCCGTCCGGCTTCTGGCCATTTCTATTTTACCCTGAAGGACGAGAAGGCCCAGATTCGGGCCGTCATGTTCAAGGGACAGGCGCGAAACCTGTCCTTTCGGCTCGAAGACGGCCTGACCATCGTCGGCATGGGACGAATCAGCGTCTATCCGCCTCAGGGGCAATATCAAGTCATCTTCGAGATGATCGAACCCAAGGGACGGGGAGCACTTCAGCTGGCCTTCGAACAGCTCAAGGCAAGGCTGGCTCAGGAAGGGCTCTTCGATCCATCCCACAAAAGGCCCCTTCCCTACCTGCCCCGGGGGGTCTGCATCATCACCTCGCCGACAGGGGCCGTCGTCCATGACATGATCCAGATCCTGGGAAGAAGATTTCCGACAATTCCGATTCAGATCATCCCGGTTCGGGTACAGGGCCAGGGGGCGGAGCTGGAGATCGTTGCCGCTCTGGAGCTGGCCAATCGGCTGGATAAAGCCAATGTTCTGGTGATTGCACGGGGCGGCGGTTCTCTCGAAGATCTTCAGCCCTTCAACACAGAGACGCTGGCCCGAGCCATCCATGCCTCCCGCATACCGGTCGTTTCGGCTGTCGGCCATGAAACCGATTACACCATCGCCGATTTCGTCGCAGACAAACGAGCCCCTACCCCTTCAGCTGCCGCCGAACTCATCGTGCCGGAACGAGAATCCCTGAGCGCAAGCCTTCGCGATCTCAAACGACGGACACAAAACGCCATCGAACGAACCATCATCCATTTCCGGCAGCGTCTCGACAGCCTCGTCGAGCGGCTCGTCTCACCCCGAAAGCGCTTCCTGACGGATCGAATGCTCGCCATCGACGATCTTCAAGCCCGCTCCGTTCGTGCGCTGGATCGCATTCTAACCGTTTCCCGCGAAAGGGTTATGAGCTATGAACGAACACTATTGGCCTATAATCCTGGTAGATGGATACAATTGTATCGATCAACACTTGAGAGGAACAATCATGAAATGAGGACATATCTCCATAAAATAATGGATGAAAAGCGCTCTGCATTACGGGAATTCCAGGCAACGCTTGCCGCTCTCTCCCCGCTTGCCATCCTCGAAAGAGGCTACAGCATTACTCAATCTATTCCAGGACAACATATTGTAACATCAGCGGATACGATCGATCCGGATGATCGGGTATCGGTCCGGCTGTTTCGCGGCAGCCTGATCTGTCGTGTGGAAAGGACCCTTCATGGCCAAGATGACGTTTGAAACGGCACTCAAGCAGCTTGAGGAAATTGTGGCCCAGCTCGAATCCGGCAACCTTCCCCTCGAGGAAGCCTTAAAAAAATTCGAAGAAGGGACCAAACTATCGAAATTCTGCAGTCAGAAACTCGAGGAGACGGAAAAGCGGATCACCATGCTCACCCAGCAGGCGGATGGCGAGGTGACCGAAACCCCTTTTGAGGCGTGATGTCATGGGCTTTGATCTGAAAACCTATCTCGAACGACAGCGGGTGCGCATCGAAGAAGCGCTCGATCGCCTGCTACCCACCGGCGAAGGGGAAAACACCTCCCGTGTCGTTCAGGCCATGCGCTATTCGTTGATGGCCGGAGGCAAGCGGCTTCGCCCCATTCTCTGCATCGCTTCCTGTGAAGCCATCGGTGGGGATTCGGAACTCGCCCTTCCCATCGGCTGCGCGATCGAGATGATTCATACCTATTCCCTGATCCATGACGATCTGCCTGCCATGGACAACGATGCCCTGCGCCGGGGGATTCCAACCTGTCACGTCGCTTTCGACGAGGCCACCGCCATTCTGGCAGGTGATGCCTTGTTGACCCATGCCTTTGCGGTGTTGGCCGGATCGGTGACGACTGATGTCGATGTGTTTCCGCCCCCCTCCCCTTCCCTTTGCCTCCAGGCGATTGCCATCGTCTCGGAGGCGGCCGGATTTCCGGGGATGATCGAAGGCCAGATGCAGGACATGCTTCAGGAAGGACAACCGACCACCCTCGAGGCACTCGAACGAATGCATCGTCTTAAAACCGGTGCCATGATCGAGGCATCGGTTGCATGCGGTGTTCTGATAGGCGGCGGAAGTCGTGCCGATATGGACCGGTTTCGACATTATGCTCGTCATATCGGCCTCGCTTTCCAGATTCAGGACGACATCCTCAACGTGGAAGGTGACCCGAAGATCATGGGGAAGGCTGCAGGCACCGATCGCCTGCACCGTAAAACCACCTACCCTTCCCTGATCGGTGTGGATGCGGCAAGGGTTCTCGCTGTCGCCCATCGGGACGAGGCCCTGACGGCCCTCTCCCCCTATGACGTAAAGGCCGATCCGCTTCGGGCGCTTGCGGACTATATCGTTCATCGAAACCGATAGTACGTATTAGACCAGAAAGGAATTGTCGTGGGATTGCTGCAACAGATTCGATCCCCTGAGGATGTGAAGAAGCTGCCCAGGCGGGTGTTGCCCGATCTGGCCACCGAAATCCGCAGCCGTATCGTGGATGTGGTCTCCAAAACCGGCGGACATCTGGCTTCGAGCCTCGGTGCGGTCGAGCTCGCCATAGCGCTTCACTATGTGTTTCAGGCGCCGACGGACAAGATCGTCTGGGATGTCGGTCATCAGGCCTATGCCCACAAGTTGCTGACCGGAAGACAGGAACGTTTCGACACCTTGAGGCAATATCGAGGACTTTCCGGATTCACCCGAATGAGCGAGAGCCCCTTCGATGCCTTTACGACCGGTCACAGCAGTACTTCCATTTCGGCTGCCCTCGGCATGGCCTGCTTCAAACGGATCCGATCGGGCAAAGGAAAGGTGGTCGCCGTGATCGGCGACGGTTCGCTCACTGCAGGGCTCGCTTACGAAGGGCTGAACCAAGCCGGAGACATCCACAAGGACTTGATCGTCATCCTGAACGACAACGACATGTCCATCGATCACAACGTCGGTGCGCTATCGAGCTTCTTGAGCCGGAAATTCTCGGCCAAGATGCTTCAGGATCTGCGCCGGGAATTCGGGGAATTTCTCAAATCCCTGCCCAAAATCGGCGATGACATCTATCAGTTCGCCAAACGGACGGAAGAGTCCTTCAAGTCCTTCGTGACACCGGGCATGCTCTTCGAGGCTTTCAATTTCGAATACTTCGGGCCCATCAACGGCCACCGTATCGGACATTTGATCGATATTCTCGAGAATATTCGGCACATGAGCGAACCGGTGTTGCTGCATGTCACTACGGTGAAGGGGAAAGGCTATCCACCGGCGGAACGAAACCCCATCTATTTTCACGGGGTGGGATGTTTCGATGCCACCACAGGGAAATGCCCGCCATCTGCCTCGAATGTGCCCACATACACCGAGGTTTTCGGGGAAACCCTGATCGAGCTTGCGAAAAACGACCCGAACATTGTGGCCGTGACAGCCGCCATGCCTGAAGGAACCGGCCTCACCCATTTTGCGGAGCAATTTCCGGATCGGTTTTTCGATGTCGGCATTGCCGAACAGCACGGGGTGACCTTTGCCGCCGGCATGGCTGCCGAAGGCGCAAGACCCGTTGTCGCCATTTACTCCACCTTTCTGCAGCGAGCCTACGACCAAATTCTTCACGATGTCTGCATCGAAGCGCTTCCGGTGGTCTTCGCCCTCGATCGCGGGGGCATCGTCGGAGAAGACGGTCCGACCCATCACGGTGTGTTCGACCTGTCCTATCTGCGCAGCATTCCCAACATGGTGGTGATGGCACCCCGGGACGAGAACGAGCTGGCCCGGATGTTGACCACCGCCCTGAAGCACAATGGGCCTGTCGCGCTGCGCTATCCGAGGGGGCGTGGTGAGGGGGTGCCGATCGATCGACCGGCATCCCCTTTGCCAATCGGCCGCGGCCAGGTGCTTGCAGCCGGAACCGATGTGCTGCTGATCGGTATCGGACGTCCGGTCAACGATTGCATGGCGGCAAGGGATGCCTTGCAGCTGCAGGGGATTGCGGCTGGGGTCATCGATGCCCGGTTCGTCAAGCCCATCGATGCGGAGCTGATCTGCGAGTGGGTCGCCCGCATTCCAAGAGTCATCACAGTGGAGGAAAACGTTCTGCAAGGCGGCTTCGGCAGTGCCGTTCTCGAAACCCTCTGTGACCGCAAAGTTCCCTTTCAGGCGGTCCGCCGTCTCGGGATTCCCGATCGCTTCATCGAACACGGTCCGCAGGCCCTGCTTCGGGAGCAGGCGGGGATCGACACCACAGCCATCGTTCATGCCGCAACCGAACTTGTCCACCAGAGCCACCGTGACGGATAAGCGCCGGATCGACGTTGCCCTGGTCGAAAGGGGCCTTGCCGAAAGCCGCCAGAAGGCCCAGGCCATGATCATGGCCGGAAGGGTCTTCGTTCGGGACCGGCCGATCGACAAACCGGGGCATTTGATCTTGGCCTCGGATCCAATCGAGATCCGTGGGCTCGACATGCCCTACGTCAGCCGGGGCGGGTTAAAGCTCGAAGAAGCCCTGCGTTTTTTTTCCATCGATGTCACCGGCAAGATCTGCATCGACATCGGGGCATCGACAGGAGGATTCACCGACTGCCTGTTGCAGCACGGTGCGCGCCGAGTCTACGCCGTGGATGTGGGCTATGGTCAGTTGGCCTGGAAGCTGCGAAGTGATCCGCGGGTCATCGTGATCGAGCGGACGAATGTTCGGCAAATGCCTCGGGAAATGATTCCGGAGCCTGTGGATATAGCAACCGTCGATGTGTCCTTCATTTCCCTTAAAATCGTCGTTCCGCGTATTTTCGAGTGGCTCACCCCGGACGGCCGGATCGTTGTGCTGATCAAACCCCAGTTTGAGGTCGGAAAAGGGCTGGTCGGAAAAGGCGGGGTCGTCCGAGAAGAGGCCTTGCATCGACAGGTGATCGAGGATCTGAGCGCTTTCTTTCGGGGGCTCGGGCTCTCTACAACCGATGCCCTCCCCTCACCGATCCTCGGACCCAAGGGGAACCGGGAATTTCTCATGGTGCTGCAGCATGGAGTCTGTTGAACATCCGCCGGTCATCGAATGTTGTAGCGTGACCCATCGGTTTGCAGACGGTTCGATCGGCATCGAGGACATCAACCTCCGGATTCACGAAAACGAAGCCGTTCTGTTCATCGGACCGAACGGTTCCGGCAAGACCACCCTCTTCCGGCATTTCATCGGCCTGCTGGTTCCACAGCGCGGGGACGTCGTCGTAGACGGCGTATCGGTCCGGGAAAATGTTCGACGTGCCCGGGAGCGGATCGGCATGGTGTTTCAGGATGCCGACTGCCAGATCGTCGGAGAGACGGTGGGAGGCGATGTCGCCTTCGGGCCGGAAAATCTCCGGCTCGACCGCACCGAAATCGACATTCGGGTGAGCGAGTCTCTGAAGGCCGTCGGCCTCGAAGGGTTCGCAGATCGAAGGCCGCACACCCTTTCCGGAGGCGAGAAACGGCGGCTTGCCATTGCCGGCATTCTGGCCATGAACCCCCGGGTTCTCGTCCTCGATGAGCCGTTTGCAAACCTCGACTATCCCGGCATGCGATCCATCGTCGCCATCCTCCGCCAATGGAGGGATGAGCAGCGAACCCTCATTGTCTCCTCCCATCAAGTGGGAGCGCTCCTGCCTCTCGTTACCCGTGTCGTTCTGCTGAATGGTGGAAAGATATATGCGGATGGCCTTCCGGTTGAAGTCCTGCCGAAAGCCGTGGAACTGGGCATCCTGCCACCCGGCGCTATGCCGTGAGACGAGGGGCGGAAGCAAGAATGTGCAACAGGCTTTGCCGGCTGGAGGTCGAAATCGTCAGTGGTCACGTCGTTCGAGAATCATCAATGATGGCCCCGCAAAAAGTCGCTAACCACCGATTTTCCTTCAAAGCCGGGCCTCCAGTAGGAGGGCGGGTGGTGTTTTGCGAAGCAGCGGAAACTGTTTGAAGCAGCCGGAGATCGTAGGATCGGGCGGACTCAATTCATTTATATCTGTATGTAAAACAATATGTTGAAAACAAGCAAACCATTCTTTTCATTTTCGCCCCTGCCAAGGGGTGTGGAATGCAGGTTTGAACGTCAGTATTATGAATTCAAAAAGGCAGCATAAATTTTTGCTGTCCGGTATTGTCAACCGACCCCAGTTCATAGCCGAGCATTTCAATGCTTGCCCAGTAGTCTTTCGATGCCTCAAACTCTTTCTTCAGACTCGGTTCCATCGGTCTTCTGGGAACCGCCTCGATAGAGGTTTTGGGTACCCTCTGGTTGTTGGTATCCCCAGTAATCGTGGTGTAGAGATACCATTTCTGAAGAAACCCGTTGTCATAAGCGACGCATAGTTGATCACAAAGCGTTTTCATGGCTTGGGAGGGGTTCAAGGTGAAATCTTCGTACCGGATAAAACCGATTTCACAAGCTTTTTCGGCAAATTTCCGGTATCCCAAAAGAAAATCGTCGATGGTAAGTTGATCCTTCATAATCGAAAGATTTCTGAGACTCAACCACTGATCGATCGGATGTCGAACGGTTGCGACATGCAGCACATCAAACCATTCTTGGAGAACCATAGCTGTCGTTAATTGGTAGGTCGGATTTTTGACGAAGGGCACGGCCGTAAAATCCAAATGAGTCCAATCCCGAATAATGAGCGTCCGTTTCTGGGCATAGGCTTTTTCGTAGATTCGTGCGATCTTTTCCAGGAAAGGCATGTTCGTCAGACTGCCATTACGGATTTCTTCCGGATCGAACATGCCGAACCACTGGTGACATTGAAGAACCGGGTCAAACCACCGGGAGCCTTCAGGATGAATTTCGCTGACCAGAAGCACATCGTCCATACATCCCAAGCATTTGGAAATGATGGTTCCACCGGACCTCGCCATATGATGGACGATTCGTATTTCCGGGCGAATTTCACGCATCTTGTCCATGAATCGCCGGTCATCCGGATATTTTCGCAGATATGTCCGGATGATTGTAAATGCGGTATCCCTTTTTCCGAGGGTAACGGTCATATCGATCAAATTTTGAACCGTTTCCGGATGAAACGGATCAAGGCGATATGCCTTCATCATTTCGGTCAGAGCCAACGCATATTCACCGGCTTGCCATAAGACGACTCCTCGATTGTTCAGGGGAACGACCCAATCCGGTTGCAGCTGGTGTGCAAACTGAAAAGCTTCCAGGGCTTCCTGATAACGTTGTTCCGAAAACATCGTTTCCCCTTGCTGATTCAGACGTTCAGCTTCAGGGCAAATCGCCGGGTGCTCCATTCAGGTTTCTCCATATGCCAAATTGTGCTCCGTTGGATGATTGCTTCACGAGATCCGCAAACACTTCTTGCCATGAAATTTCTCGTTGAAATCTTTTCGGATATCTTATGCAATCAACGGACCACTGTGTTGCAATAATCACCTTCACGTCGTTTCCACCTCGAAGCCCACGATGTTTCGACCCGTCTTGCTGAACTCGACGCCGATCCGATGAATGGGACAGCCCAAGTTTCGGTGTTTTTCCGCATACCCCATGTCCCGAAGCTGCTGGATGGCTTTACCTTTCGGGACTTTTTCAGCCACCTTGAATTTGAACAGGTACATTTTTTCGCAGCAAGCTCAAAAGGCTTCCCCAGCCATCCCGCTGATGCCCGGCATTCCCGAAAAGCACGGGAAAAGCGACTTTTTACGACTTCATCAAAATAGAAAGGACGGCTTGGGATCCTTCGCTTAAATGGTACAGCTTTTGCATTCACCAGTTCCCATCCGAATGCAACGATCCGTTTCCTGGATTCCTGCTTTCGTGGGAATAGGGATCTGGCCGTTTCTTGGTCGGTTGCCATACCATCATCGATTCAATGGCATCCGAGCCTGTAGCATTCTTATCCTTCGTTTCTTTAGAGTATTTTTACACCATCATCGGAAAGGAATCCCATGCTCGTCATCACTCGGAAGATGGACGAAAGTATCACGATCGGTGGAAACATCCGGGTGGCGGTTCTGGGAATCAAGGGAAACACCGTGAAATTGGGAATCGATGCGCCAAGGCAGACCCCGATCTACCGTACCGAGGTCTATCAGAATATCATCGCCGAGAACTTGCGTGCGGCGGAACTCCCCCAGGATCTGTCCTTTCTGGATGGACATCCGGGTAAAAAGGAGGGTGCATGATGTCTCAACACAATGCCTTGAATTCCTGTGAGCCATCTGTCCAGGTTCTGGAAATCCAGACATCCCGATTCGGGATCGTACAGGTAGAGGCAGACAAGATCTTACACTTCCCGGATGGCCTTCTGGGTCTTCCCGATCACAAGGAATATTGCCTCCTGCCCCACCAGCCTGGATCCCCCTTTTTCTGGCTGCAGTCGGTCACGACTCCCTATCTGTCGTTTATCGTCATCGATCCTCTGCTGGTAGAGCCCGACTATTTGGAGAATCTTCCAGAGGCGGACCGTCAGCTTTTTGAAGGTGTCGACCGGGGGGATGTCATCGTTTTGGCACTGGTGACCATCAAACCGGAAAAGGATCCACCGCTGACGATGAATCTGGTCGGTCCGATCGTCGTGGATCAGCAGACCCGAACGGCGCACCAGGTCGTACTTTCGAGCACCCGATACACGTGCCGACATGCGCTTCGGTTACAATCGTGACAAGATACGCATGGTGCTCATGGAGTAAGGCTATACTTGTAGGTCCCTTCGAACCACGAACGATGCACCTTGCATAAATACGATGAATGACAGGAGTTGCCAAGACCATCCGACATGAAGTCTATTACGAAAAGAAAGCTACAGCGCACGGAACGGATTCGTTCCAAAGCTTCTGAAGACCCCCTTGAATACAACCGCATCAAGGAGTTGTTCGCCTCTTCCAGATTCGATGAGGCCGAGGAAGCCATGGGGCGATATATTTCCCGCTATCCGCTAGACGTCGACGCCTGGAATCTTCGGGGAATGATCGCCCGATCTCAACTTCGATACGAGAAGGCCATCGAATACATGGGGGAAGCGCTTCGTCTCGCTCCACGGAATCCCGTTTTCTGGAACAACATCGGTGCAGTCTATAAGGATGCGGGCGACGTTCGGAGGGCCATCGATGCGTTTCTGCAGGCCGTCTCCATTGATCCGAATCATGCGGATGCCCTCTACAACCTGGGGTACTCGTACCACCAGACGGGACAATACAGCTTGGCAAGGGACTATTATAACAGAAGTCTTGAAAACCGGCCGGGTTATGAAAACGCCATCGAAAACCTGGTCGCTCTCGACAAGGAGCAGGGAAACATTCAACAGGCTGCCGAGGGATACCAGCGAATCATTCGGCAGAATCCAAATCGACTGCATTCCTGGTCCAACATGCTGCTGTGCATGAACTACCTGGACAGCATACATCCGAGTGAGCTGTATCAGCGGCATCTGGATTTCGGAAAGCATTTCGAAACGATCCATGCCAGGATACACGTGAAGGAAAGAGACGTTGTCAAACATCGCAAACTGCGGGTCGGTTTCGTTTCAGCCGATTTTCGAACCCATTCGATTGCGTTCTTTCTCATGCCGCTTCTGGTTGCCTACGATCGCCGGAGATTCACGTTTTACGGGTACAGCGCGGGCCATGTCATCGACGAGACCACGCAAAAAATGCAAGCCTTGATGGACCACTGGAGAAACATATACTCCCTTACGGACGAGCAGATTACCGATATGATTCAGAGGGATCATATCGATATTCTGATCGATCTTTCCGGCCATACAGGATTCTGCAGACTCGATGTCTTCCTTCGAAAACCCGCCCCCATTCAGGTGACTTGGCTGGGATACCCCAACACGACGGGTCTGACCCGAATCGATTATCGCATTACAGATGCGTGGACCGATCCGGAACCAAACGCCGATTCCTCGTTCACGGAGCGGCTGATCCGTCTACCCAGCGGTTTTCTGTGTTATCAGGCGCCGACGGATCTTCCGGAACCAAATCCTGTGCCGGCCCGAATGACAGGCCAGGTGACGTTCGGATCCTTCAATAACCATGTCAAAATCTCGCCGTCAACCGTTCGGATATGGAGCAGCATTCTGCAACGGATCCCGTCGGCCCGCTTGGTGTTGAAGTCGAGCTTTCCAAGCGACCCTGTTACCAAGGATCGCATCCTGAACGCCTTCGAAGCACAAGGCGTATCGACCGATCGCATCCAGTTGCTCGATCAATTGCCCCTCATGGAGCATTTCCGAGCCTATCATCAGATGGATATCGCCCTCGATACGATCCCCTATAATGGGACAACAACGACATGTGAGGCACTGTACATGGGGGTTCCGGTGCTCGCCCTCGAAGGCCTTTCCCATGCGTCTCGGGTATCTGCCGGCATTTTGGCACGGATCGGTTTGACGGACTGGATCGCCACAACGGAAGAGGATTATGTGGAATTGGCTGTACGAAAGGCGGAAGATACGGAAGGTCTTGCAACGCTGCGACAGGAACTGCGAAGCCGAATGAGCCGCTCACCCTTGATGGATCGATCGCTGTTTGCTGCGGAAATGCAGCAAGCCCTTCGATTCATGTGGTGTCGGTATTGCGATCAACATCGTCCCTCAGGGGTTTGGAGCCTGGTCCTTCTGGGAGCGATGCAACCGGAAGATGCCGTTCTGATGAGCCGGGCGGTGGAAGCATTGCTGGCATTCGCAAAATCTGGCACGGAAATTGAAAAGATTGTGGTCAGCTCAGAAGAGGACTGGGAACGAGAGATCGGACCGTTCCTCAAGCATGGGAACAATTTCTCCAGGCCGATGGTGGTGCAATGTAGAAACTGGTTTCCTCAGGTGGAAGCTTGCCTTTCTCGAAGAAACGTCTTCGGTTTTTACATGCATCGACATCCTGAGGATGAAGAAGCTTGCCCGGATCATCACCCGATCGATGGGGTTGCGGTACGACAACGCCATGTCATGAATCTTCATGATGCGTGGATGCGCCTGATTCCCGCAGTCACCGTTTTCCGGCGGGTCGACTGGGAACGGGATGCAAAACGAATGATTGTCCTGATGGCCGTTCGGATGGGCATCGATATTGGAGATGAAATCGTCGCGAATATTGCCGAACGGCTGTTGATGTCCGTGGGTCAGAAAGGTACGGAAGATATGGGATGCGATCGAACCTATAAGCACCTGTTTGTGGGTTATCCAAACGGCTCTGAGACCATTTCGCTGAAAACCGTTCGCTTCAGCAGCGAAACGATCGATCACCCCGTAACCTTTGGATGGAACTCCGGGTTCATTGAAGGATACGACCATCCGGATGCCGAAGATATCGCTTTCGGAGATCGTTTCTGGATCAGTCTTCCGACGGGGGATGTTTCTTCGGAAACGATTCAGATTCGATGTGCCGGACATGCCCTTGAGCCTGAACTCGAACTGCTTCGTCGCTGCATGAGACCGGGAAGCTGCGGCATCGATATCGGCTCCGGATATGGATTGTACAGCATGACCGCAGCAATGGCAGCCGGCCCCAAAAGCACGTTCTGGGCCTTTGAACCTGACCGCACACGATGGGCATTTTGTATGCGCAGCATCACCCTGAGTGCCATGCATCAGATTCGTCTCATGCGGGTGACGACGGACGGATTGGCTTCGAAACCGACGCATATGCCCAATGATCCTGAGCCGATTCCATACATCCGCCTCGATGAAGCGATGCGCCGCTACGACATGCCCGACATCGACTGGATTCGAATGGGTGAAGGTGTGGACATCGAACGGGTTTTGGATGGCGGTCGAGACTGCTTTTCCTTGAATTCCCCCCTGGTCCAGGTCGCCATTGGCCAGGGCGGTGAGATTCCGTCGGATTTCCTGAAAACCATGCAAGAATGGGGATATGACATCTATCACATGGTGCCGGGTCTTGGTTGCCTGGCCCCTTATGGGTCCAAGGAAGTCATCGAGGCGGTACCCAAACACCTGTTCTGGTGCAAGCCGGACCGTGCAGCACAACTGGCGTCATGGAACGTGTTGGTCCGTCATGAAATTGACGCCGAGGCGACGGGTCGAAGCCATCCTTCCTTGTGGCTCGATCTCGTTCGTCAATTTCCTTATGCAATTCGTTTGATTCATTTGTGGGAAGGATATCTCACCCATCATCTGAAGGATCCAGCTTGGCGGGTACATCAGGAGGCCATGAGTTGCTATGCTCTTTCTCGAATGAAGGAGCTGCCTTTGGAAGACCGTTGGCAGGCCTTGGGAAGAGCGCATCGGCTTCTGATCGACCTGTTGGCCAAACAGGCGTCGTTTTCAAGATTGCTGAGCATGGCCCGGGTATCCTCTGAAATGGGATACGAAGCACAGGCGGAGAAAGTCCTACGGTATCTTCTCCATTTGCTGGAAACCGGAAACCATGTTTCGATCGATGAGCCGTTCCTGCTGCCGAACGAACGCCTCGATAGCGTCGACCCCGGTGAGTCCATCGGAAACATGATTCTGACCGCCATTCTCGATGCTCTCGAACGGGTTCAGAACCGTATGGGGCAGTGGACGGCAGCGGAAAACGTCGAACGCATCGAGCTGATGAGAACCCTTCCTTTCTACGATAAGCAGTTTGAGGAAAGAAGAAACATCGTCCGGTGATCCGGACACATTCTGGGAATAGCTGAAACACCATCGGGAATGACTCCCACCCTGCACCATCCGATATGCAGGAGCGATGATCGGCATGAAGCTGAAATCCACACCCAACAAACTACGCAAAAAAAGTCCTGTCGGAAGAATACAGAGCGACATTGCCCGAGGGCTGCAAGAAGGTATTGCGGCCCATCGAGAGGGGCGGCTGGAAGATGCTCTCCAGACCTATATCCGAATATTATCTCTGTCTCCGAAGCACCCCGACGCCCTTCACCTGATCGGCATGGTGGCCTATGGCCGCAAGCAGTATACAGATGCCATCGAGTGGATCCAAAAAGCCATCGCCGTTCAGCCTCAAGAGGCCATGTTTCACTACAATTTAGGGGCTTCTCTATACGAAGCCGGTCGGTATCGGGAAGCAGTGGAAGCCTATCGAAAAGCGCTTTCCCTCAAACCCGACTATGCCGAAGTCTACAGCAATTTGGGAAATACGCTGAAACGTCTCGGGGATTTCGAAGGAGCGATCGAGAGTTTTCAGAAGGCCGTTCGTCTCAAACCCGATTTTGCAGATGCCTATTGCAACCTGGGGATCGTCCTGGCCGACATCGAGCGGATGCAGGACGCAGAAGTAGCGTATCAAAAAGCCCTGAATCTGAATCCGCGTTGCCTTCAGGCATGGCACAACTACGGAAATCTCCTGCGGGATACCGATCGGTTTACGGATGCCATTACCAGTTTTCGGAACGCGCTTTCCATCGATGACGCACAACCGGAGACCTTGAACAACCTGGGACATGTGCTGCTGATGCAGGGCGATGTCGGAGTGGGGCTGCAGTACATTCGCAAGGCCTGGGACATCAAGCCCGATTACTGGGATGCGGGGTCGAATCTTCTGATGGGACTGCATTATGCGGGCCCCATCGATCCGCAGATGATCTTTCGGGCGCATCGGATTTGGGGAGACCGGGTGATGACCCATGTCCAAAGACCGGATGAATCACCGACTGTGTTCCCCAGAAACCGTTTGAATGGGGACAAGATCCGAATCGGATATGTTTCTCCGGACTTTCGGACCCATTCGGTTGCCTATTTCATTGAACCGATCCTGGCCCATCATGACCGGAGACGGTTTCATATAACGGCATATTCGGATGCTGCCATCGAAGATGAAACCTCACAACGGATCAAAGGCTACGTGGACGTCTGGAGAAAGATCGCACATTGCTCCAACGAGGACGTCTTTCAACAAATTCGGGAGGATGGGATCGATCTTCTGGTGGATCTGGCCGGACATACGGCGAGAAACCGTCTGGTTTTGTTTGCGCGGCGTCCCGCCCCGGTTCAGGTCACCTATTTGGGATATCCTGACACAACCGGTCTGAAGACAATGGATTATCGGTTGACAGATGTCGACGCGGATCCACCCGGAATGACGGAATCCCTCCATACGGAGAGGCTCCTTCGTCTGGAAACGGGATTTTTATGTTACCGACCGAGGGAGGATGCACCCGAAGTTGCGCCTGCACCATGTACCCGTACCGGTTTTGTGACCTTTGCATCCTTCAACAATCTGGCAAAAATCAGTGACATCGTTCTCGATGCCTGGTGCCGCATTCTGCAGCGAACCCCGGGAAGCCGGATGATCGTCAAGGCCCAACCGCTGCGGGATGTTGAGGTGCGGCAATGGTTGATCAAACGGTTTGTCGATCGGGGCGTCGATTCCGATCGGATCCGAATGGAGGGCATGCTATCCTACCGAGATCACCTGGGCTTGTACAACGACGTGGACATTGCGCTCGATACCTTTCCGTATCATGGTACGACAACCACTTGTGAAGCCCTGTGGATGGGAGTACCCGTTCTGACAGCAGCTGGAAGAACGCATGTGTCCCGGGTTGGATGCAGCATTCTGCATCGCATCGGTATGGATGAGCTGGTTGCATTCTCGCTCGAAGACTATGTCGAGAAAGCCGTCGAGCTTGCGATCGATAACCGAAGGCTTGTCCTGCTTCGTCAGGGGATGCGGCACCGGATCCGTGCTTCCACACTCGTCGATGGCCGGTCGGTGACCGGCTGCCTCGAAAAGGCCTATTGCAGCATGATGGAAGCGATACGCAACCAAGAGGATCGAAGTGACACTTCGTTTGAATCATAACGATATTCTACCATTCATCGTTCGTTTGAATTTCGGATGACCCATTCGGCATCCGCCAAAGGAGGGCAGCACCATGGCAATGACAATTCGTACCAATTTACCGTCGGAAGTGGCGCAGAAGAATTTGACGCGCTCCCAGAATGCATTGAACCGGAGTCTCGAGAGGCTGTCTTCGGGGCTTCGCATCAACAGCGCTAAGGACGATGCGGCCGGCATGGCCGTGTCGAACCGTTTCAACGCCCAGATTCGCGGGCTTAACCAGGCCGTCCGAAACGCCAACGACGGCATTTCCCTGCTGCAGACATCGGAAGGTGGGATGCAGGAGGTGACCAATCTGCTGCAGCGAATGCGGGAGCTGGCCGTTCAGGCATCCAACGACACCTATTCCCAGGCAGACCGTGCCGCCATGCAGGTCGAACTCGATCAGCTCTATGCGGAAATCGACCGGATCGCCACATCCACCCAGTTCAACGGAGTTCGACTTCTGGATGGATCGGGCGGGGCCAAGAGCTTTCAGATCGGATCCGATGCCGGACAAAGTATTTCCGTGAAGCTTCAGAGTGTTCGGACCAAGGACCTGCACCTGAACGGTTATTCAGCCCTGGGTGAGCTCAACAGCGGCCGGGTGGGAAGCGACCTGAGCGCTTCGGGGCTGACCATTAACGGTGTGGCGATCGATGGGAGTGCGGCGACTGCCGACTTCGCCTACGAGGCCGCCGTCCAGATCAACGAGAAGACGGGTCAGACCGGCGTATCCGCAACCGCATACAACACCGTTCGGGGATCGGGAGGCGTATCCGGAAATGTACGGGGTTTAACAATCAATGGGCAAGAGGTTGCCAAATCTGGAAACATGACCGAGCTGGTGGCCAATATCAATCGGGATGTGGCAGGGGTTACGGCTGTACTGAATAGCGACGGGTCGATCACCCTGAGCAACGATACGGGAAAGGATATCGTCATTGACGGTACGACCGACAATTCGGGTCTGACGAAAGGATCCTATCGAGGATATCTATCCCTGAGGGATCAGCACAACGAACCGATTGCCATTACGGCGACGAATGCCACAGATATTGGAGCGCTTCAACAATGGGGGTTCAATCCATCCACCGGTGCGACATCGGTTACTGGAAAGGAAGTCAGCACCAAGTTGTTGGAAGCGGGTGATCTTTTCATCAATGGGGTAGCCATTGGGGCCACGAAGAGTGCCAGTGCGGCAGACAAGGCGGCAGCCATCAACGCGGTAACGGAACAGACCGGGGTCAAGGCAGCTGCCGTCACTTACAAGGAATTGACAGTCGATATGGGAAAAATCCTGTCCGCCACCTTGGCGGCTACCGATCTGACCATCAATGGAAGCACCATTGACTTGACCTCGGCCAATTCCCTGGAAGACATCATCACAAAGATCAATGACACCTTGTCGGGTGTGACGGCTACAGCAGGGGAAGATGGAAAGCTGATCCTCATGTCCGATTCCGGGTTGACCATCAATGTAACGGATGCAAAAGAATTGATTGGAGGAACCCATTCGTATTTGGGCAAGATTACACTGACATCCGATACGGGAACCGATATCGTGATCTCTGGGGCGGCAGGCGAACCGGATTCTGTGGCCAAGGCCGGGTTTGTCGAACAGGGGGGAAGTGCTGAGGCTATCGGTTCCGGTTTGAGTTTGATGAGCCTTGCCAATGCCAACAACGCCATCAAACGGATCGATGATGCGATCGACCGGGTATCCTACAACCGGGCCGAACTCGGGGCCGTTCAAAATCGCTTGGAGAGCACCATCAACAACCTGCAGAACGTTGCGGAAAACTTCATGTCTGCCAACGGTCGGATCACGGATGCAGACTTCGCCCGTGAAACTGCCGAAATGACGAAAAACCAGATTCTGTCCCAGGCGGGGGTGGCCATGATGGCTCAGGCCAAGCAAATCCCACAGCAAGCCATTCAGTTGCTGCAGCAGTAAGAGATCCTATTCGGTAGGGGCGACCGTCCGGACGCCCCTACCAACCACACTGATATGCATGATGCACTTGCAACAAGTCAGGAAGTCTCTGTCGAGTCGCGGGATGACTGGGGAACCTTTTTTGCAGCAAGCTCAAAAGGCTTCCCCAGCCTCCCCGCTGATGCCCGGCATTCCCGAAAAGCACAGGAAAAGCGACTTTTTGCGACGCCGTCATTCATGATGGAGTCGCAAAAAGTCGCCATCCACGGATCTTCCTCCAATGTCGGGCCTCCAGCAGGAGGGCGGGTGGTGTTTTGCGAAGCAGCGGAAACTGTTTGAAGCAGCCGGAGATCGTTGGATCGGACGGACGCGCTCGATCGAAATTTGCATTGAAAAGCAAGCT
>JBFMBE010000068.1:0-17207 GCA_040755275.1 Thermodesulfobacteriota bacterium
GTTTTGGTTAGAAAAACAAGCTGTTGGAAACCAGCAAACCATTCTTTGCATTTTGGCCATCCGCCCGATCCTACGAGCTCGGGCTGCTGAGTTTTTCCGCTGCTGAGCAAAATTCACCCGCCTTCCTACGGGTCAAATGAGAGGGCTTGACTTTTTGCGACTCCATCAAAAAAATGATGGCGTCGCAAAAAGTCGGGCAGTCTCGTCATCGTCGCATGGCGGGGCATACGCCTTTTTCGCTGCAGCGGATAAACTCAGCCGCCCGAGCTCGTAAGGGCCGGACATTGGGTCAGTCATTCGATACAGGCCAGCAAGCTACAACGGTTTGAATTTCAAACAATTGTTTGTAGTTGAACGCCGCCCGGCCCAACGATCTCCGGCGGCTTCAAACAAGTATCCGCTGCAGCATCAAAAGGCATATGCCCCGCCATGCTCAGGCCCGGCTATCGACAAAATCGGGGTAGATGCGACTTTTTGCGGGACCGTCAAAAATGGGAAGGGTTGGGAGAGGTGTATCGCGAAGAAAAGGAAGATTGTTGGTCAAAAAGGGTGTTGTCAGCTCATCGGTGTGCCATCGACATCCCTCATCCGTTCGCTTGATCGTTGATTCCGGCCATCCGGTCCAGCAGGGAGAAGAATCCTTCCGGATCCATCACCTCGATGCCCAACCGTTTGGCCTGAGCCAGTTTCGATCCCGGCTTTTCGCCGACAACAACGACATGGGTCGATTTGGTGACGGTTTCCGACAGCCGGCCTCCTGCAGCTTCGATGCGCTGTTTGGCTTCGCTTCTGCTCATTCCGGGCAGAGTTCCGGTAATGACGACGGTTTTCCCGGACAGCGGCAGTCGATCCGAAGAGGAGGGAGGCCGCTGTTCGACGATTTCCACCCCTGCATCGAGGATTTGTTGAATCAACCGGCGGTTTTCCGGCCTTTTAAAGAAGGCGGCGACACTGTCGGCGATGGTGTCGCCGATGCCGGGGATGGACCGGATGGCATCCGCTGGTGCATTCGACAAGGCGTCGATGGAGCCGAAACGGTCGGCCAGTGTGGCTGCAACCGTTTCTCCGATATGCCGGATGCCAAGGCCGAACAGGAAGCGTTTGAGCGGCATGCGTTTCTTGGCGGCAATGGCATCGATCAATTTTCTGGCGGATAGGTCTCCCATCCGTTCGAGCTTGCGAAGCTGCTCGACCTGGAGTGTCCAGATATCGGCAATGGATTGAACCAGCCCCTGTTCGACCAGTTGATCGGCAAGCTTGTCCCCGATGCCCTCGATGTCCCACGCCGTCTTGGCCGTGCAATGCTTGATGTGTTCCTTGAGTTGGGCCGGGCACTGGGCGTTGATGCATCGATAGGCCACCTCTTCCCGATCGCCAAGCTCTCCCCGTATTACGGTGCTGCCGCAGGACGGACAGACGGCGGGCATCTCGAAGGGGGTTTCTGATCCCGTCCGAGCCTGGGTTCGGACACCGATGACCTTGGGAATGACATCACCGGCCCGCTCGATGTCGACCAGATCTCCGATCCGGATGTCCTTGCGCTCGATTTCCTCCATGTTGTGCAGGGTGGCACGGCTGACGGTCACCCCTCCCACATGTACGGGCTCAAGATGGGCAACGGGCGTCAGCACGCCGGTTCGCCCAACCTGAACGTCGATGTGTCGAATGCGGGTGGTGGCTGTTTCAGCCGGAAATTTCCATGCGATGGCCCACTTCGGACTTCGAGCCTTCATGCCGAGTTTTTCCTGAAGCCTCAGGCTGTCCACCTTGACGACCATGCCGTCGATGTCGTAGGGAAGCCGGGGGCGCTCGTCGTGGAGATGTCGGTAGCCTGTCAGGACGTCTTCAAGCGGAACCTTGGCGAGGGTGCGTGGATTGATCGGGAAACCCCAACGGTGGAGCTGAAAGAGCACATCACCGTGAGAATCGATGGATAGGTCCGACCACAGGCCGATTCCGTAGACGAAAAAGGACAACGGGCGTTCTGCGGTGATTCGGGGGTCGAGCTGGCGCAAGGAGCCGGCTGCAGCATTTCGAGGGTTGGCGAAGAGAGGCTGACCGGATGCGGAACGGTTCCGGTTCAGGGCTTCGAAATCGGCTTTGTTCAGGAAGACTTCCCCTCGAACCTCGAGGATTTGCGGAATGTCGACATCCGCATCGTGATCCTGCATCAACACGAGCGGAATGCATCCGATCGTTCGAACATTGGCCGTCACGACTTCTCCCATCGTTCCATCCCCCCGGGTCAGAGCTTTCGTGAGCCGACCGTTCTGATAGATGAGCTCGACGGCGACGCCGTCCATTTTGGGTTCGGCCGTATATCGAAGCGCATCGGCCTCTTTACCGAGGGCTTCTCTTACCCTGCGGTCGAATGCGAGGATTTCGGCTTCGTCGAAGGCGTTATCGAGGCTGACCATCGGGAGGGAGTGGGGGGCGGACTCGAATTCGGAAAGCGGGGCGGCTCCCACCCGCTGCGTCGGGGAGTTGGGATCGAAGAGCTCGGGATATCGGGCCTCGAGGGCGATCAACTCCTGAAACATCCGGTCGTATTCGGCATCGGATATTTCCGGCCGATCGAGGGCGTGGTAGAGCACGTTGTGTCGATGCAGCTCCTGGCGCAGCTCCCGGACACGGGCTTTAATGGTTGGATCGATAGTTGTCATAGTTGATGGCCCCGCAGGAAGACGGGTGAATTTTGCTCAGCATCGGAAAAACTCAGCAGCCTGAGCTCGTAGGATCGGGCGGATAGCCAAAATGGAAAGAATGGTTTGGTGGTTTCCAACATGCTGTTTTTCAGATCCATACAAATGAATTGCGTCCGCCCGATCCAACGATCTCCGGCTGCTTCAAACAGTTTCCGCTGCTTCGCAAAACATCACCCGCCCTCCTGCTGGAGGCACGGCTTTGAAGGAAAGTCGGTGGTTAGCGACTTTTTGCGAGGCCATCATGGTTGTTGGCACCAAGCTGTCAGCAGGTCGACGATCTGATTTCGACGTTCCCGAAACGCAGGATCCCGGAAACCGGGATGCCACCGCTCGGGGCTTACCCTGTCGGAAACGAGAAGAATCGCTTCGACTTCCACCCGAAGGTGTTGGGCCACGGAAAACAGGGCCGAGATCTCCATTTCCACACCCAATGCACCCAATTGCTGAAAACGCCGAATCCTGGAGGGAGTTTCCCGATAGACGGCGTCTGTGGTCCAGATCGGTCCTTTTCGATAGGGAAGGTTTGCCGCAGTGAGCAGGGATTGTATCCGCTCATGGTTGGATGCGGCTGGAACGCAATCGCCGAGGGCATACCCGTAATGGGTCGATGTTCCTTCGTCAATGAAGGCTGCAGTCGGCAGGATCATCTCGCCGGGAAGGATGGCTTCGTCGATGCTTCCGCACCAACCATAGAACAGGAAGCGTCTTGCACCCCAGGCAGTCAGCGTTTCCAGCACCATAGCGGCGAAGGGGGCCCCCAATAAAGGGCCGAATGCGCAAAAAGCCCCTTGTTTTCCAGTGACGTTTCCGAGATAGAGCCCGCGATCGATATCGTTCTCGGCCCGATTCCATCGCCCCTTGAGAAGATCGAAATCGCCCTTGGGGGCGACCATGACGGCTGCATCCCCCAGCCTCGGCGTGTTTCGGGTGATGACCGGACGAACGAGGCCCTGCTCGGCAGGCATTGGATTTTCATTCGGGTTTGGCATGCCTGGAAAGCTCGTCTCGCACTTCATCGATGATCGAGAACAACCAATCCACATCTTCAATGGTGAGTCGACCGGCCTTGACGGGTGTCCGCTGACCGCCTTCTTTTCGCTGGAGGATGCGCGGTCCAATCTGCAGCTTGGGTTCTCCCTGGTCATACTGGTTGATGGAAACGATGAGTCCAGTATCCTCGCATTTCCAGGCCTTGAGGATTTTGTCTTTGGATGGATCGAAAGCCAATGGAAGTCTCCTTTTCAATTCCGGCGGTTTCACGAAAGTTTTGAAAAATCGGCGATCTGGGCGAACAAGCCGGCGATTCGGGACAGCAGGCCGAGGCGGTTTCTGCGAAGCGACGGATCTTCGGCCATGACCAGAACGGCATCGAAGAAGGCATCGACCGGGCCGCGAAGTTTCACCATCTGCTGAAGCGCCTGGGCGAATTTACCGCCGGCGCACAGGGCCTCGCAGCGGGATCCAATCTGTTCGACCAGACGATGGAGTCGGATTTCGGTCGGATCGGCGAAGGCTTTTGGATCGATGCTGGTCGTTTCGGCAGGATCGGCCTTCCGGATAATGTTCACGACGCGCTTGAAGCAAATGGACAGGGGGGCGTAGTCTGGGGCCTGTTTCAGCTGTTCCATGGCCTCCACCCGTTTCCAGACCCGCGTCATCGAATCCAGCCCCACGCTCAGAACAGCCGCGACGACATCTTTCGAAAATCCGGCATCTGCAAGGATGTTGGAAAGCCGCGTTTCGAAAAATTCCATGACGGTGCGTGCCGTCTTCAGAACGTCGGTTTCCTCCAGATCATATTGACGCAGGGCTTCGATGACCGCGGTCTCGATGGGCCATTCGAGCTTGTGCGCCTTGAGCGTCAACAGAATGCCGATGGCCTGTCTTCGAAGCGCATAGGGGTCGGATGCACCTGTCGGGAGTAGCCCCGCACTGAAGCATCCGCAAATGCTGTCCAATTTATCCGCAATACTCACAAGGGCTCCGGCAGTGCTCTTGGCGAGCTCACCGCCGGAGGCGGTCGGGCGGTAATGTTCCTCGATCGCGACAGCGACGGCTTTGGGTTCTCCGGATTGAAGGGCGTAGACCTTGCCCATCGTTCCCTGAAGTTTCGGAAACTCGACCACCATTTGGGTGACGAGATCGGCCTTGCAGAGGTAGGCGGCCCGGGAAGCCAGACGCTTCTTCTCTTCATTCAGACCGCTCATGTCCGCCAGGATTTCGGCAAGCCGTTGCACCCGAAGGGTTTTTTCGTACATGGTGCCGAGTTTGGCCTGGAACAGGACGCCCTTGAGCTTTTCGACGCTGGATTCGAGCGGTTTTTCGAGGTCTGACCTGTAGAAAAACCGGGCGTCGTTGAGTCGTGCCCGCAGTACCCGCTCGTGTCCGCTGCGTACTACGTCCATGTCTTTGGCCCGGGTGTTGTTTACGGCGATGAAGCAGGGCATCAGCTTTCCTCGGGCGTCCTGCACGGCGAAATACTTCTGGTGTTCCTTCATGGAGGTGATCAATACGGCATCCGGAAGCTCCAGAAAGGCCTTGTCGAACCAGCCGCAGACCGCAGTCGGGTATTCCACGAGGTGGGTGACGATATCGAGCAATTCCGGGTCCTCGATGATGCGGCCGTTCTGCTTTTCGGCCGCATCCGTCACTTCCTGTTTCACCATGGCCCGACGTCGGTCGATGTCGGCAATCACCCATGCCTTTTCAAGCTTTTCGAGATATTGCGACGGGTCGTCGATCTTGATGCGGGCAGGAGCCATGAACCGGTGACCGTAGGTGAATTTTTGACTTTGGATATCGCCGAGCTCGAAGGAAATCAGCTGCTTCCCATACAGGGCCAGAATGAAATGAATGGGACGGGCAAACCGCACATGAAGGCTTCCCCATTTCATCGTCTTGGGAAAGGGGATGGCCTGGATCAGCTCGGGCAGCAGGTGGCTCAGAACGACCGGGGTTTTTTCCGCCGGCTCTTGGACCCGTGCACAGAGGTAGTCGCCCTTGGGCGTGTTCTGAATTTTCAAACGGTTGATTGGAACCTTCACCTTTTCGGCGAATTTGAGCGCTGCGGTCGTCCATTCACCTTGTTCGTTCCGGGCCGCCTTGAGCGGTGGGCCGATCACCTCGGTTTCCAGAGCCTCCTGCCTGTCGGCCGTATCCGGAACCATGACCCCCAAACGCCTCGGTGTTCCCAGGATTCGGGCTTCTCCGCAAGCGATCCGGTTGTCCCTGAGTTTTCGAACAAGCGATTCCGAAAAAGCCCGTAGGGCCGGTTCGATATATCCAGCCGGAATTTCTTCCGTTCCGATTTCGATCAGTAACGTTTTCATAGTCGCCTCGATGGTGTTTCCAGGTTGCTGGTGCATTTCAGGATGCGTCGAGCGGGTATTCGGTGGTTCGCTGGCTCCTGTCATCGGGATTGGATCAGCGGGAACCCCATTTTCTCCCGTTGCTTCAGGTAGGTTTCCGCACACATCCGGGCCAGGGTCCGGATCCGGGTGATATAGCCCGTTCGTTCGGTGACACTGATGGCGCCGCGGGCGTCGAGCAAATTGAAGGTATGGGAGCATTTCAGGCAGAATTCGTAGGCCGGAAGCACCAATCCCATGTCTGCGATCCGTTTGGCCTGACCTTCGTAGGTGTTAAAGAGTCCGAAGAGGACATCGACATCCGCCTTTTCAAAATTGTATGTCGATTGCTCGACCTCTTGCATGTGGTGGACGTCCCCGTAGGTCAAAGTATCGTTCCATTTGAGATCGTAGACGTTGTCGACTCCCTGTAGGTACATGGCGATCCGTTCCAGCCCGTAGGTCAGCTCGACGGAAATGGGATGCAGTTCGATGCTGCCGGCGATCTGAAAGTAGGTGAACTGGGTGACTTCCATGCCGTCGAGCCATACTTCCCATCCCAGGCCGGATGCACCGAGAGTCGGTGACTCCCAGTCGTCTTCCACGAACCGGATGTCGTGTTCCAGCGGATCGACGCCGAGAACCCGAAGGCTTTCGAGGTATTGTTCCTGAACATCGAGCGGAGAGGGTTTGAGCAGCACTTGGTATTGGTAGTAGTGCTGCAATCGGTTGGGGTTTTCGCCGTAGCGTCCATCGGTCGGCCTGCGTGAAGGCTGGACATAGGCCGTGTTCCAGGGTTCCGGGCCGAGCGCCTTGAGCAGGGTGAAGTGGTGAAACGTCCCGGCGCCGACTTCTTCGTCGTAGGGCTGTGCGATCATGCAGCCTTTGCGGGCCCAGAAATTCTCCAAGGTCAGGATGACGTCTTGAAAATGCATCGGTTACCTCGTCTCGGATGAGAGGGTTGTCAACGGCGATGAGCCGTGATGGAGTGGTAAACAGTCAGATCGATATATGTGGTGGCCCCGCAAAAAGTCATGCCCTCAGGATTCACCCGCCCTCCTGCTGGAGGCCCGGCTTTGAAGGAAAATCGGTGGTTAGCGACTTTTTGCGGGCTCATCATATTCAAGTCACGAAAAGGAAGAGGCATATCTGGTACGAAGCCACGAGCAGATTCTCCGGGATCCGGAGAGATGGCGGTCATGATCGACCGTGTCAGGTCTAGCTGGAACCTTTTTGAAGTCGGGCGCAGTGCAGCCCCTGAACGTCGATATCGACGGGAAGAAGCATCCCGCCAGGGACATCCTTCAGCATTTCCCCCCATGTCCGCCGGAGACTTTCGATGTCTGTCTCCCTGCCGTAAGCCCAAATGCATCCGCCTGCGCCGGCTCCGGTAAAGCGTGCTCCGCAATTGGCCTTTTCGGCTGCCGCCACAAGCCCCCGGCCGACATCGTCGAGGACATCCGGCGTCATGTTCAGGCGGATTTCGAGTTCTCGTCGCATGAGGGCCACTGCTGCGGATATGTCTCCGATGGCCAAGGCGGATCCGAATTGTCGGGTCAACTGGATGATTTCAACCCATTCCCGGTGAAACCGGCCCGCCAGAAACTGCTGTATCCATGTCTGATTGACCGATTTCGATTCATGGGGGATGCCGCAGTAGGCCAGCGTCAGATGCTTGGCCAACCGGACAGCCTTTCGAACCGGAATCATGACCTGTCTGCGAAACGCAGGCGTACGGACGCCGTCCTGCCAGCTCCACAGATTGACACCTCCATAGGTTGCAGCCAGCTGATCCTGAAGTCCGCAGGGAACACCGGCGACACTTTCCTCGACGGCATGGGCGAGAGAAACGATTTCCCGTGGAGAATACGGCATGTTCTCATTGGCTTCGGCAGCCTTGCAGCACGCAGCCATCACCGCGATCGCAGCTGCGGAAGAGCCGCCCAGACCGCTTCGTGGGGGCGATGCCGATTCGATTCGAATCAGAATGCCGTCCATGCCCCAGAAAAGGGCGATTGCAGCGAACAAGCCCAACGGGTGTTTCAGGTTCGCCCCCCGCATGGGGAACACGGCAGGATCGAATCCTTTCGATTCGACACGGATTTCTCCTTCGGTTCCGGGCAGCAACATGACCCGTGTGCGCATGCCTACAGCCACGTTGAAGGTGCAAGGGCGATAGGGTCGAAGCGGATAATGAAAGGTCCGGATATCCAGAGTTCCGCCGAAATCGATCCGACAGGGGGCCGAGGCGATCACAGGGCCTTGTTTCAGAATCCGTTGGAAGATGGACATCCACGACCTCCAATGGTCGGTTCTGCAGGCCGATTGCCGCCTGCGTTCGAATCGGCTGCCGATACCGACCAGGGCCGGGCCGCCGGCATCTGTCTCAATTGTCGCAAAACGCCAAGGCTTTGGAATTCCCGGCCCATATGGTAGCTCAGGAATTTTTCCAGAAACCGCTCCCCTTCCAGCATACTGGAGCCAGGTACCCGGAGCCTAATCGCCCGTTCCCAGTCCACCCGTCGCATCCACTGAAACAGTCGGATCGTCTGGGCCGAAAGATCACCGCTGCCATAAGGTGCAGGAGCGCATTCGGAGCATACGAATCCGCCCTTGGTCAAATCCATGCCCCGAACGGGCCTTCCGTCAGCCGCAATCTCGTTTCTGCAGAGGATGCAGTGAAAGAAATCGGGACCCAACCCACACAGCTCCAGGAAATGAATTTGAAAATACATGTTCAACAGTTCGAGCGATCCTTGGAATCGGTTGAGCTCCTGAAGCATGGCGGCCAAGAGGGCGTATACCCGTTTCTGGGGATGGTCCGCCTCCATCCAAAGCAGGACGATTTCCGCCCAATAGCTGGCAATCGCCGTCTTCATCACATGGGAGCGGATTTCCGGGAAGGTCTCGATAGCCTGGGCTTCCAGAAGCAGGGGAAGCCCCTTTCCGGGTTTTCCGACGATCTGCAGTACCGTAAACGGCTCGAGCACACCTGCGAACCGCTTGCGGCTGTTCTTGGCTCCTTTGGCGATGAGGGTGGTCTTTCCGCGCTCGAGACTCCAGAAGGTGACGATCAGATCCGAATCCCCGTATGGAATGCGCTTCAGCACAATGGCAGGTGTAGCGAAACATTCCATCACTGAACGATCTTGATGACGGATTTTTTGCGGAGCTCCTGGAGCCATTTGTTGAAGCGGGCGTCCAGAATTTCCCGATAGAGTTTGTCTTCGATTTCGATGGTGGCCTCTTCCAGGGTCTTGCCGGCGTTTTTGCGGATTTCGAGTACCCGAAAGACCTGAAAACCCTGATCCGTTTCGATGACTTCGGAATACTCCCCCGGTTTCAATCGGGTAACCGTATCCCGGATTTCAGGAGCCATCACATCGAGGCGGTATTCCCCGAGTTCGATCTGACGAAGATCGAGCCCAGGCTGCTGGACGGTGGATACGATGTCCGAGAACGGCTTGCCGCTTCGCAGGAGGGGAAGCAGGGTTTCGAGGGCGTTTCGGGAAACGGCATTGGAAATGTCGGCTCTGGAGGGTTCCGGTCGGGATAGAATGGTTTCGAGAACGTAGCTCTGGGTGACCTTGTAGAGATCGGGATGTTCGTCATAGTATTTCCGGACGTCTTCCCGGGTGATGACGATCTTGGATTTGACTTCTTTATTCAAAAGATTCGCCCGTAGAAGTTGTTCCTTCATCCTCTGCCGATAGGCTTCCATGGACATGCCTTCCCGCTCCAGGGCGGCTCGGAAGCCTTCGTCCGTCAGGGAATTGGTCTTCTTGATTCGCTCGATGGCCTGATCGATTTCATTGTCGCTGACGTTCAATTTGTAGCGGGCGATTTCCTGATCCGTCAGCTTCTGATCGATTAACTGATTGAGCATGTCTTCCCGGACCCGGAAGAGCATCTGCCGCTCCCGTTCGGATGTATATCCGGACGCGAGGATTTTCTGCTCGTAAGGCCGCATGGCCTCGTTCAACTCGGAAAGGGTGATGATGTCATCGTTGACGACGGCAACGATCCGGTCCACCACTTCGGAATGGATATCCCGAGCGGAGGTCAGAAGGCACATCACCATACACATCAAAAGGATTGGACGAAAACGGCTGGTGTTACCCGTCACACAAGGCTCCTGTAATGAATGGACAGCGTGGCAAAAAACCGGATGCTCTGCATTGTGCTGTATCCCTCGTTGTCGCTGCGTACGTTGATGTATGCCGAACTCCGTGGGGATTAGCACTTCTCGCCTGCGGCCTTTGTTCCGAACCCGTCCGTATGAAGGATTTCTGACGACTTCATCCGAATTGCATTTGGTTGATGGACTCGCAAAAGTCAGGTCCTCTGGATTGACCCGCCCTCCTGCTGGAGGCACGGCTTTGAAGGAAAATCGGTGGTCACCGACTTTTTGCGACTCCATCATTCGTTAACACGCTGCCGAATGTCTTTCAAGATGTTTTTGGTTTCAGCCAGCATCTCCGTCAGGGACTCTCCGGAAAGCTGCACCTTCAGGACATGTTCCGGGGTGACGCTCATCGCTCCTTTTGATGCAAGAATCATATCCACGACACCGAAGGGATTCTTCTGGTGGGCCTCGGAGAAACGCAGCATCAGCGTCTGACCGACCAGATCGATGCGTTTGACCCCGCAAGCGATGCAAAGTACCCGCAGCATGATCTTGAGCAGGAGGTTCTTGACTTCTTTCGGCAATTTTCCGAACCGATCGATCAGTTCCGCTTTATATGCCGAAATCTCCGAAAGGCTCCGCATTCGGCTCAATTGTCTGTAGATGGCCATCCTCTGATCGATGTCCGGGACCAGATCTTCCGGAATGAAGGCATCCACCGGAATGTGGATGTCAGGCTCGATCGGTGCCAGCATCGGCTCGCCCTTGAGGTTGGCCACGGCCTCTTCCATGAGTTTGAGAAACATGTCGTAGCCGACGGCTGCGATATGTCCCGACTGAGAAGCGCCCAGAATCGTGCCCCCTCCGCGGATCTTCAGGTCGTTCATGGCGATTTCCAAGCCGGCCCCGATGTCGCTGTGCTCCATCAACACCTTGAGCCGTTTCAGGGCGGTCTTTCCAAGATGGGCCTCCGGGGGGACGAAGAGGTAGGCATAGGCTTTTTCTGAAGAGCGGCCGACGCGTCCCCTCAGCTGGTAGAGCTGAGCGAGGCCGAAGGTGTCCGCCCGATTGACGATCATGGTGTTGGCTGTGGCGATGTCCAATCCGCTTTCGATGATGGTGGTGCAGACCAGGACATCGATGGTGCGGTTCATGAAGTCGAGCATAACCTTTTCGAGTTCCCTGGCGGCCATCTGACCATGGGCGACCCCGACCCGTGCCTTCGGTACCAGGGTCCTTACGTGATCCGCCATTGCCTGGATGGAGTAGGTGTTGTTGTGCACGAAGAAGACCTGCCCGCCCCGTTCGAGCTCGTTGGTGATCGCTTCGACGATGACCTCGTCGCTTCGCTCGCAGACCTGTGTTTCGATGGCCTGTCGGTCTTCGGGGGGGGTGGCGATGATGGAAATGTCCCGAATGCCGAGAAGCGACATGTGCAGGGTTCTGGGAATCGGAGTCGCCGACAGGGTGAGGACATCGACGGTTTTGCGAAGCTTCTTCAGGGTTTCCTTGTCCTTGACGCCGAAGCGGTGTTCTTCGTCCAGAACGACCAGTCCCAGACTCCGAAACGACACATCGGGCTGAAGCAGCCGGTGGGTGCCGATCACGACGTCGATTTTGCCTTCACGAAGTCCTTCGAGGATGCGAGTCTGTTCTTTCTTCGTTCGAAATCGGCTCAGGCTCTCGACGATGATTGGGTATTCGGCGAATCGTTCCCGAAAAGTCGCGAAATGCTGTTCGGCCAGAACGGTTGTCGGCACCAGAACGGCCACCTGCTTGCCGTTGTTGACAGCCAGAAATGCCGCCCGGATGGCCACCTCGGTCTTCCCGTATCCTACGTCTCCGCAGATGAGCCGATCCATTGGTGTTTCGGACTGCATGTCTTCGAGAACCTCGGAAATGGCTTTTAGCTGGTCCGGGGTCTCCTCATAGGGAAAGCCGGCCTCGAATTCTCGGTAATAGTCGTCGATTCCGGAAAAGGCATAGCCCTGGACGACTTTTCGGCTGGCGTACAGATGCAGCAGTTCTCCAGCCATCTTTTCGACGGAAGCCTTGACCTGTTGTTTGACCTTTTCCCAGGTTTTCCCGCCCAACTTGTCGAGGGTCGGCACCATGCCTTCGACGCCGAGGTATTTCTGGACAACGTTCATCCGGACCACGGGCAGGTAGAGCTTGTCCCCATCGCGGTAGGTCAGCTGCAGGTATTCGTCGGTGGAGCCCTCCACCCGAAGCCGAACGAGACCCTCGTATTGGCCGATGCCATGCTCGGGATGAACGACAAGATCTCCGGCCTGAAGCTCGCTCAGTGAAAAAGCCCGGGTCTGGATTTTCGGTCCTTGCAATTTCCGACGGTGATGCTTTTTACCGAAAATATCGTCTTCTGAAAGAACGGCAATCCCCATATTGGGCCACACGAAACCCGTGGACACCCGGCCGATGGTGATCCAAAGCCGATCGATGGCAGAAGTCGCCACATCGGTAAATCCTTTTGCCGACTGACAGAAGATGCCATAAGGCTTGAGCAGGGCGTAAAGGCGGTCGGCCTGGGCGGTTGTGGCACATACGGCATAGGTTCGGCATCCGTTCTGCTGAATCTTTCGGAGGAAGGTTGCCAGGGGAAGAAGTGGGTGTTCCTTGTCCTTCTGTCGAGACGGTTCCTGGAAGAGATGGTTGGTTTCTTCCGTTTGGGTTTCAATGACGTCGAGGACGCCGAAGGGCCCGGGATCGGTTCCGGGCAGATTTTGCAACCTCAGGATCCATCGGCCCTGAAGCCTTTCCTTCAGCCCGTCCCAATCGACGAGAAGCGACGATGGGTGCAGGGAAAGGCGCTTTTCGCGGCGGGCCGTTTCGTACCGGACGAAGGCCTTTTCCAGAACCATCCGGGACGATCGTCCCAAGTCCGCAGGTTCCACCAGGACGTGCAGGGTTCTTCGGGAGATCATCTCAAAAAGGGTGTCGAGCTCCGTATAGATGAGGGGCATCAGGCGTTCCATGCCAGGAAAGACGCCCTCCGTCCGGATGCGGTCGGTCCATAAGCGCAGCTCGTCGAGGGGGAGTTCCTGCAGGGCGATTTCCTCCCGAAGCCGATACAGCAAGGCCTCCACCTGGGTGAGGTTCAGAATGGTTTCCTTGGCCGGAATGAGGACGACCTCATCGGCCGTGGTGAGGGTTCTCTGAGTGGATGCCGAAAAGAACCGGATGGATTCGACCAGGTCGCCGAAGAGCTCGATTCTCACCGGATCGGGATACAGAGGGGAAAAGACATCGACGATGCCGCCGCGTACGGCGAGGTCGCCGGGTTCTTCCACGATCACGCTTCGGTTGTATCCATAGGAGACGAGTCGTTCGATCAAGCCTTCCAGGTCGATCGATTCGTTTACCTGAACGAGTTCGGCGCTTTCTGAAAGAACCTTCCGGGGGATGCAGCGCTGCATCAGGGCTTCGACACCGGTGATGACGATTGATGGTCCGGTTTCGCTCAGCAGATGGTAGAGCACCTTCAGCCGTTGGGCCGAAGTGTCCGTGGAAGCGAGTACTTTTCCGGAAAACGAGGGGTAGGCCGGAAAGATGTCCACGGAGAGCGTTTCGTCGGCATAGGTCTGCATGTCTCTTGCGATGCGTTCGGCATCCGCATGGGTGGGAACGACGATCAGCATCGGTGTATGCAGATCGGATGCGATGCGTGACAGCAGGAAGGCGGGGGATGAGCCTTCGAGCCCTTTGACGATCAGGGAGTTACGCCTGTCGAGGATGCCGAAGATATCTGAAATCCGATTTTTCTCTTGATTTTGAGCCATAAAAGCAGTATCCAAGCGTATTCATAAGTGCGCCGGCGTAGCTCAGCAGGTAGAGCAGCTGATTCGTAATCAGCAGGTCCGCGGTTCGAATCCGCGCGCCGGCTCCAAACGCTTCCCTATATGCCTTCACCCGATGCTTTTCAAGGAGAATTCCTGAAAAGCATTTTTTGTTTACGACTCCATCAATGATGGCCCCGCAAAAAGTCGGAAAGTCTCGTCATCGTCGTATGGCGGGGCATATGCCTGTTGATGCTGCAGCGGATAAACTCAGCCGCCCGAGCTCGTAAGGGTCGGGCATTGGATCAGTCATTCGATACAGGCCAGTAAGGTACAACAGTTAGATTTTCATACAATTCTTTGTTGTTGAACGCCGCCCGGCCCAACGATCTCCGGCGGCTTCAAACAAGTATCCGCTGCAGCATCAAAAGGCATATGCCCCGCCATGCTCAGGCCCGGCAATCGACAAAATCGGGGCAGCGGCGACTTTTTGCGGGGCCATCATCCATGATGAACATGAAAGCCGACCCTTTGGAAAACCCCATTGCCCGACGCAACCGATCCATTCGGGAAGCCCTTGATGTCTTGGGCGACATCCCGATCCTCCGCCCGACCGTTGCTGTCATTACCGGAACGGGACTCTCACGGCTCGTTCCGGAGTCGGACCATCGGGTCAGCATCCCTTATGGTGAGATTCCGCATTTTCCGCTTTCAACCGTTGCCACCCATGCCGGAAGGCTGGTCTGTGCCGTGGTGCAGGAGGTTCCGGTGTTGGTGCTGGAAGGGCGGTTCCATCTATATGAAGGCTACACGTCTCAGGAAGTCACTTTCCCCATCCGGGTGATGCAGGCTATCGGCATTCGGCACCTAATCGTCTCCAATGCCGCAGGGGGGATCGACCCTTCTCTTCGGCCCGGAGATCTGCTCTTTCTGAAGGATCACATCAACCTCACCGGAGAAAATCCGCTGATTGGACCCCATGATCCGGCCTGGGGAGACCGGTTTCCGGATATGAGCGAGGCCTATGCAGTCGATCTGAGGCGCCTGGCACGCACATGTGTCGAGGCACGGGGAATGGCTTACCGTGAAGGTGTGTATGTCGGGCTCAAGGGACCTTCGCTCGAAACACCTGCCGAAATCCGATTTTTGAGGGCCATCGGAGCGGATGCCGTCGGGTTTTCCACCGTTCAGGAGGTGATTGCGGCCAATCAGTGCGGCATCCGGGTTCTCGGTGTTTCCGTCATCACCAATGTGCACGACCCCGATCACCCGAAACGACATACCCTCGAAGAAATCATCGAGGTTGCCGATCGCGCCTCGAGGACATTGCGGTCCATTGTTCTCGAGCTGATACCGGATATTGCGGCAGGGCCGAGAGGGTAGGAGGCAGAAGTCAGGAGGCCGGACAAGAACGGTTGGCTTCTTTTGAGAAATGGTGAAGTTGGATGGAGTCGCAAAAAGTCGCTTTTCCCGTGCTTTTTGTAAATGCCGGGCATAAGTGGGGTGGCTGGGGAAGCCTTTTGAGCTTGCTGCGAAAACCTGTTTGAAGCCGCCGGATATCGTTGGATCGGACGGACATACTGGATCGAGATTGAGATTGAAAAGCAAGCCGTTACGATTCAACCAGCCTTTGTTTACTGTCTGGCCATCCGTCCGATCCTACGAGATCGGGCGGGTGAGTTTTTTCGCAGCAGCGAAAAAGGTTCCCCAGTCACCCCGCGACTCGACAGAGACTTCCTGACTTTTTGCGACTCCATCTTTAATGATGATCTCGAATGAGGAGAGACGACGATGGCTGATGATCTCAAGCAAATGTACCGAACGATCGTAACCGACCATTTCCCTCCGGCCATGGAAATCTCTTTCGTGGACGGATCGAACCGGCAGACCCTCTTTTACGAGAAGGTGACCTGGGAGATCGGCGGGGAGAGAAAAGGGCTTCGATACGGCGAAAATCCCGGTCAGGAGGCGGCCCTCTACCGTCTCATGAACGGCAACCTGGTCCTGGGGGATACCCGAACGCTCCAGCCGGGCAGGTACCTCGCCTCGGATGTCGAGCTCCTTCAATCGGGGAAACACCCTGGGAAGACCAACCTCACCGATGCAGACAACGCCCTGAACATCCTTCGCTATTTCACCGACAGGCCGACGGTAGTCATCGTCAAACACAACAATCCTTGCGGGGTTGCCCGGGCGGACAGCCTGCTGACAGCCTACGAAAAAGCGAATATGGCCGATCGCATTGCGGCCTTCGGTGGTTGCATCGCCCTGAACCGAGCGGTTGATCGTGCGACGGCCGAAGCCATCTCCCGGCAATATGCCGAGGTGGTGTGCGCCCCGGAATTCGAGGATGGGGTGATGGATATCTTCGGTAAAAAGAAGAACCTTCGGGTGATCCGCATCCGGAACATCGAGAGGCTTCAGTCCTTCGTCGGAGAGCGGGTCGTCGATTTCAAAAGCCTTATCGACGGCGGTATCGTCGTTCAGTGGTCCTTCGTGCCGGAAGCAAGAAGCCCTGAAAAACTCCTTCCTGCAGAATGCACGTACCAGGGGAGGATCTATCGGGTCGAACGGCAGCCGACGTCCGCCGAAATCGACGACATGCTTTTCGGATGGCTGGTGGAATCCGGCATTACCTCCAATTCCGTCATCTACGTCAAGGACCAGGTGACGGTCGGCATCGGCACCGGTGAGCAGGATCGGGTAGGTGTCGCCGAAATCGCGCGGGACAAGGCGTACCGCAAACTGGCGGACCGCTACTGTTTCGAGGCTTGGGGTGTTTCCTACAACGACATGAAGGATGAAGACAAGCGCCGGGAAATCGACACCCGAGTCCAGGCGGAAAATGGGGGGCTTCGGGGAGCAGCGATGGTGAGCGATGCCTTCTTTCCGTTCCGGGACGGTATCGATGTCGGGCTTCGGGAGGGGGTGACGGCCGTTATCCAGCCCGGGGGCTCCGAGAACGACTACCAGTCCATCGAAGCCTGCAACGAATATGGTGCCGCAATGGTCTTTACGGGGCAGCGCAGCTTCAAACATTGATGGGTCGGAAGTCAAACAATCGATGATGGCCCCGCAAAAAGTCAGGAAGTCTCTGTCGAGTCGCGGGGTGACTGGGGAACCTTTTTCGCTGCTGCGAAAAAACTCAGCCGCCCGATCTCGTAGGATCGGGCGGATAGCCAAACTTGGAATACAGAATTGCTGAGTTGCAACATGATGTTTTTCAAACAAATAT
>JBFMBE010000069.1:0-16831 GCA_040755275.1 Thermodesulfobacteriota bacterium
TCGCAAAAAGGCCGGATGCTGTGTCGTGCTGCATCCCTCGTCATTGCGGCGTACGTTTCAGTACGCCTCATTCCTCGGGATTTGCACTCCTTGCCTGCGGCCTTTTTTCGAAGCCGTCCATATGATGAGCTTTTTGCGGGGCCATCAATAGTGTTGGAGTCGCAACAAGTCAGAAAGTCTCTGTCGAGTCGCGGGGTGACTGGGGAACCTTTTTCGCTGCTGCGAAAAAACTCAGCCGCCCGATCTCGTTGGATCGGACGGATGGCCAAACAGCAAACAGAGGCTGGTTGAATCGCAACGGATTGCTTTTCAATGAAAAGTCGATCGAACACGTCCGTCCGATCCAACGATCTCCGGCGGCTTCAAACAGGTTTTCGCAGCAGTCTCAAAAGGCTTCCCCAGCCACCCCGCTTATGCCCGACATTTACGAAAAGCACGGGAAAGGTGACTTTTTGCGGGGCCATCAATAGTGATGCGCTCGCAACTAGCAGCCATCCACTGATTTTCTTTCCATGTCGGCACTTTTGCGGGTCGATCGAAAGCATCTGACTGGTTGCAACTCCCTCCATGATAATTGGTCTTGACCACCCTCGTGGGTATCATGAGGCCAGAAACCTACATTCCAAAACCTGTAATTTTACTTGATATATCAATATCTTACTTCCCAAACATTATTTTTTCTTGACATCCAATTTTTCAGGGCATAAAAGACGCATTCAACTTAGCTGAAGATCGTTCATTCGATAATCGATATTTTATTGAAATGGCGATCATCTAAGCGGTAATTTGCCTTTGTCCCGAATCAACCGTCCATCCATCGAAGGAGATGTGAATGGTTTTTGAGTGGGTTCACCTGGCAATCGTTCTCTTCCTTGCAGCAGGCGCTCTCCTCGGCGCTCTTCCCCTCATTGCTTCCCGTTTTTTGGCCCCCCGCAGCAGTTCCAAGGATCTTGGTCTTCCCTATGAGTGCGGTATGACACCGCATGGGCCCGCCCATGTCCGATTCGGCATCAATTATTATGTGTATGCCCTGCTCTTTCTCGCCTTCGATGTCGATGTCCTTTATCTTTTTCCTGTTGCCGTCCACTACCCGCACAGCCCCGGATGGGGTGTTTTCTGGGAAGTTGTCGTCTTTTTGGGAATCCTCGCCCTTGCAGTCCTCTATTTCCTCAAAAAAGGGGTATTCACGTGGCCGAGAAAAATCACGTTCTGAAACCGGCGGAAACAACGATCGATCCACCGATCGTTCGCATCAAGCCGGTACAGGATATCCTCGACCTGTGTCGGTCCATGTCCTTCTGGCCGATGACGTTCGGTCTGGCTTGCTGTGCCATCGAAATGATGGCTGTTGGCATGGCGCGGTTTGACCTGGCACGATTCGGGGCCGAGGCCTTTCGCCCATCGCCCCGGCAGGCGGATTTGATGATCGTGGCAGGAACCGTATCGCGAAAAATGGCTCCTGCGGTCGTTCGGCTCTACGAGCAGATGCCGGCCCCCAAATGGGTGATGGCTTTGGGAAACTGTGCCATTTCGGGCGGTCCCTTCTCTTTCGAAGGGCAGTATGGCATTGTGGAAGGGGTCGATGCCATCATTCCTGTCGATGTCTATGTTCCGGGTTGTCCGCCCAGGCCCGAAGGTCTGCTCGAAGGACTCTTCGCATTACAACAAAAGATCACCGGCCGCCGTTGGTGGCCTCTTCCCGAAAAGGCGGTCCTGTCATGAGCCACGCAACGGAAAGGCACCTGGTGGATCTGTGCAGGCAGTCGGGAAAGTGCATCGTGCACCATCCGGTTTATGAAAAAACGGGCTCCTTCGTAGACATCTCCATCGATGCCTCGACGCTTCTGGATGCTGCCCGTCTGCTGTCGGATGCCGGCTATTATCTCGAAGATGTCACAGGTGTCCATGTTTCTGAAGGCATCTGGCTGATCTATCACTTCGACCGCTGTGAGGCCTGCAGGCGGGTGACGTTGCGGGTGTTCGCTCGCGGTGAACCACCGAGTGCACCTTCCCTGTGCGGTATTTTTAAAGGGGCCGACTGGCACGAACGGGAATGCTTCGATTTTTTCGGGGTTCGCTTCGACGGACATCCGAATCTCAAGCCGCTTCTGCTACCTGACGATATCGAAGCACCGCCTCTGCTGAAGATTAGTGGCAAACGTTCCGTTCTCGGGCTGATTCCCATCGAACGGTGGGTGGAAGACACCACCGGAGTTCGGACTTCCGCCTGTTGATCGGCCGCCGCCTTTTTCGGGCTTTTCTGATTCAAGGAGATCGTTCATGACCACCTACGCCATTTCCCAGAACCTCGAGCGGTGCATCGGCTGTCTCAGTTGCGAGGTTTACTGCAAGGAAAACAAGGGGCTTCCGGAAGGCCCCCGGCTATGCCAGATCGTCATGCTCGGCCCGCGTCTCGTATCCGGGCTTCCCCGGGAAGCCTATGTGTACATGGGCTGCTTTCATTGCGAGCATCCGGCCTGTGTGGCCGCCTGTCCCACCGGGGCTATGCGGAAGCGAGAAGCCGACGGCATCGTCTATGTCGAGCAGGAGCTTTGTGTCGGATGCAAGGCCTGCATGGTCGCTTGTCCCTGGGGGGCGGTCCAGTGGAATCCCGAAGCGCAGAAGGTCGTCAAGTGCGATCTCTGCAAGGATCGGCTCGATCAGGGGCTCAAGCCGGTTTGTGTCACCGTATGCACCACCCAGTGCCTGAGCCTGACCGTCCTGGAAAACGCAGAGGCCGCCTGATCGGAAACCGGATCAGGTGTGGATGCAGATGGCAGAAGTCAGGGGCTGGCAGCCTGAAACCAGGAGAAGAAGAGGGATGTAGATCCAGATCCCGGTGGATCGAGACCTAACAAGCCGTCCTTATCGAATTTTTGGTTTGCCCTACGACGATTACGGGACTTTCCGACTGGTTGCGACTCCATTTTTTTGCATTCTCTTGAAAATGCAGTTCCGTCGAGGTGAATCTCATGTCTGAATCCGTGACGTGTTGTGAACAACCCGAGATCGATTTCGTCGTGCTCGATCGCATCATCCAAGAGGAATACGGTGGAAGGCGGGAGGCCATGATCATGATGATGCAGGCCATTCAACGGCAGTATCGATATCTGCCCGAAGAGGCCCTCATCTATCTTTCTCTGTCCATCGGCGTTCCTCTCACCAAGATTTACGAGGTTGCTACTTTCTATGCATCCTTCAGCCTGATTCCCAAAGGCAAACACATCCTGCACGTCTGTACGGGGACGGCCTGTCACCTGAGGGGAAGCGGTGGCATGGTTCAGCATGTCGCCCAGAAATTGGGCATCGAGCCGGGTCAAACGACCCCGGACATGAAAATCACGCTCGAGACGGTCAATTGCCTCGGGGCCTGCGCCATGGCGCCTATCGTCGTTCTCGACGAAACCTATCACCCGCAATCCACCGTCGGGTTGATCAACGAACTGATCGATCCCATTCTTGCCGAATAGCGGAGCCACCATGACATCGATTTCTCCCGCACCGGACTTGAGCTGGACCAGGAAACTGAGCCGCCCTGAAGACCTTGCGGCCTATAGAAACCAGCTGATTGCGGAACAACATCCCGATGCCACCCGAATTCTGGTCTGCTGCGGCACCGGCTGCAAAGCACTCGGAGCCCTCCATCTCCTGGCAGCCATGAAGCAGGCCGTTGCCGACGCCAACCTGGACGTGAAGGTCGCGCCCCTGGTCAAGCGTACGGGCTGCCATTCCTTCTGCTCCAGAGGTCCGATGCTGGCGATCCAGCCCCAGGACATCTTCTATCAGAAGCTCAAGCCTTCCGATGCAGCCGAAATCGTCCAGGAAACGATCATCGGCGGAAAGCTCATCCCCCGATTTCTGTACAAACCTCCGGGAGCCAAACAGCCCATCGAGAAGCGCAGCGAGATCCCGTTCTTTGCCGCCCAGACTCGTGTCGTGCTGGAACGGGTGGGGCAGATCGATCCCTTCGACATTCGGGATGCCATCGCTTGGGGGGCATACAGCGGTCTAGCCAAGGTTCTGACCGAGATGCAGCCCAAAGAGGTCATCGAAGAGATGAAAATCTCCAAACTCCGGGGCCGCGGTGGGGCCGGCTTTCCTGCCGGTCTCAAGTGGGAATCCTGTGCCCGGCAACCCGGAAGGCATTACGTGATTTGCAACGGAGACGAAGGGGATCCCGGAGCCTTCATGGATGCCTCCTTGATGGAAGGCGATCCCCACGCCGTGCTCGAAGGAATGGCCATTGCAGCCTACGCCATCGGTTCGGATCGAGGCTTTCTCTATGTCCGCATGGAATATCCGTTGGCCGTGCAGACCCTGTCGAACGCCATCCGTCAGGCGGAAGATCTGGGGCTTCTCGGTCAGAACATTCTGGGAACCGGATTCAACTTCAAGGTATCGGTTTCGACGGGTGCTGGAGCCTTTGTCTGCGGCGAGTCCTCGGCCCTGATGTCTTCGCTCGAAGGCAAGGTCGGCCGACCCCGACCGAAATATATCCGTTCGACCGAAAAAGGGTTTCGAGACAGCCCCTCGAACCTAAACAACGTGGAAACCTATGCCAACGTACCGAAAATCATCCTGAACGGCGGCGCCTGGTATGCATCGATGGGAACGGAGCGCTCGTCAGGAACGAAGGTGTTCTCCCTGACCGGCAATGTCAACAACGTCGGCCTGATCGAAGTGCCGATGGGGACGAGCCTGCGGCACATCGTCTACGACATCGGCGGCGGCATTCCCAATCGGAAGGAACTGAAGGCGGTCCAGACCGGCGGGCCTTCGGGCGGGTGCATTCCCATCCCCAAGAAATTTCTCGATATCAACGTCGGGTTCGGGAAGCTTGCCGAAATCGGCTCCATCATGGGTTCGGGCGGCATGATCGTCATGGACGAAAACACCTGCATGGTGGAAGTCTCCCGCTATTTCATCCATTTTCTGGTGGAGGAGTCCTGCGGGCAGTGTACACCGTGCCGGGAAGGGCTTACCCAGATGGAGGATATCCTCACCCGTATTACGAGAGGGGAAGGTCGGGACGGTGATATCGAGCTGCTGGAGGAAATCGGAAATTTCACCAACAGTTTCTCCTTGTGCGGCTTGGGCACATCTGCAGCCAATCCCGTTCTTTCCACGATTCGGTACTTTCGTGAGGAATACGAAGAGCATATCCGGGACAGGAAATGCAAGGCCGGGGTTTGCAAGGCCCTGTATCACCTCGAAATTCTGCCGGATGTGTGTACGGGCTGCGGCGTCTGCAAGAAGCGATGTCCTGCCAAGGCCGTCACCGGCGAGAAGAAGGAGCCCCATCTCATCCATCAGGAACTGTGCATCAAGTGCATGGAGTGCTACCGCAACTGCAAGTTCGATGCCATTGCCATTCGATAGAAGCGGGATAACGACGCTATCCAACGAAGGAAGCCGTGTATGAAGATCATCATGGACGGAAAAGAGGTCGCTGCCGAATACGGACAGACCATCATCGAAGTCGCCCGGAAAAACGGCATCTACATCCCGACCCTGTGCCATGTGCCTGGACTGGAGCCGGCGGCCATGTGCCGTATCTGTACGGTGGAGTTGACCGAACATCGTAGAACCCGCCTGGTGACTTCCTGCAACTACCCCCTGAGGCAGGATGCCGAAATTCAGACCGATACCCCCCGACTTCGAGGCGGCAGAAAGCTGATCATCGAACTGCTGGCCACCCGATGCCCGGACCGGCAAGTGCTCAAGGAATTGGGGGAGCGTTATGGGGCGGATCTGCATCGGTTTCCCGCAGACGACAAGGACTGCATCATGTGCGGCCTTTGCGCCCGGGTCTGCGAGCGGGTGGGTGCCAACGTCCTCACCCTGTCGGGTCGGGGTGTCGAAATCACGGTCAGCACCTTCATGGGGCGGGTGGCCACCCACTGCATCGGATGCGGTGCCTGCGCCATCATCTGCCCGGTCAATGCCATTCGAATCGAGGACCACGACGGATATCGATCGGTCATTCTCAAGGGAAAGGAAGCATCCCGCATCCCCCTGCGCTCGTGCACGAGCTGTGGGCGGCCGTTTGGGCCGGTTATCGATCTTGCGCCGGTTCTCGAACGGGCGGGTGAACCCGGGGTTCCGGCGTTCCATACATCCGTCTGTCCGAGCTGCTCCCGTCGCAACCATGCCAAACGGATCCTCGAGCGACATTTCGAGCCCTATGACACGGCCATCCAGGCGTTCGTCGACGAAGGCCGGAGGTTCTGATGGAAACAGTGGCATCCCGCTCCGTCGGTGATTACTACACAAGGCATTTTGCTGCCGAGCAGCTGGTCGAGAAGACCGAAGGGGAAACCCTCATCCTCAACATCGGACCTCAGCATCCTGCCACACACGGGGTGCTGCGTCTGGTGGTGGAAATGGACGGCGAGTACATTCGGCGCTGTGAGCCGGTGCTGGGCTACATTCACCGCATGCAAGAGAAAATGGGGGAAAACCGGACCTATGTTCAGTATCTGCCGAACATGGGACGGGTGGATTACCTCCACGCCCTGGCATGGAACTGGGCCTATGTCGGTGCGGTCGAACGCCTGATGGGGATTGTCGTGCCGGAACGGGCTGAAATCATACGAATCATCACCTGCGAGCTGAACCGAATTTCCTCCCATCTGTTGTGGTGGGGGGCCTACCTGTTGGACCTCGGAGCCTTCACACCCATCGTCTATGCCTTCGCGGACCGGGAGCGGATCATGGATATCCTGCAGACCGTCACCGGAAGCCGCCTGACCTATTGCTACTACCGCATCGGCGGGGTGAGCGCGGACATTCCGTCGGATTTTTGCGGGATGGTCCGCGATTTCATCGCGTATTTCCGGCCTAGGCTGCCGATGTACCACGATCTCGTTACAGACAACATCATTCTTCGGGGTCGATGCGAGGATATTGGGGTGCTGTCCCCTGAAACGGCCAGAAGCTATGGAGCGACCGGGCCTGTGCTGCGGGGCTCCGGTGTCGCCTACGATGTTCGTCGGGCAGAGCCTTATTCGCTGTATAACCGATTCGCATTCGACATTCCAGTGGGCCACAGCGGAGACGCCATGGATCGATACCGCGTCCGCATGGTCGAGATGGAGCAGAGTCTTGCCATTATCGAACAGGCCATGGACAGGATGCCGCAGGGTCCCGTCATGGCTCCGGATCTGCCTGAGCGGATCATCCCGCCCCGTGGGGAAGCCTACTTCGCAGTCGAAGGCGCACGGGGAAAGATCGGGGTGTATGTGCTGAGCGATGGCTCCCCTGTTCCCTATCGGGTGAAGCTTCGGGCCCCCGGATTTTCGAACCTGCATGTGTTCGCGGAGCTTGCCGTCGGCTGCCTTCTGGCCGACGCCCTGTCCATTCTGGGCAGCCTCGACCTCGTCATTCCGGAGATTGACCGATGATCCCCACGATGCTGCATCTCCTGGCCCATCCCTTCATCCGGATCGTGATCGCCCTCGTGCTGACCATGGCCTTCGTCGGGGTGATGGGGCTTGTGCTCGTGTATGCCGAACGGAAAGTGGCCGGTTTCATCCAACGCAGGCCTGGTCCCTTCGAAGTCGGACCCCACGGCATTCTCCAATCCTTGGCGGATGCCGGAAAACTTGTCGGAAAGCAGCTCGTCCGTCCCTTCGGTGCCGATCCGTTTCTGTTCTGGGCGGCCCCGATCCTGTCGCTTGCGCCCGTGGTGGTCTGTTTTCTGCCCATTCCCTTCGGTCCCTCCCTGACGGGGATGCAGATCAACGTCGGCCTCGTGCTGATTTTGGCCTTTTCGGGATTGAACACCCTGGCCCTGTGCCTGGCCGGATGGGGCTCGGCCAACAAGTACAGTCTGCTCGGATCGGCCCGGGCCGTATCCCAGTCGGTCGCCTATGAGATACCGCTTCTCTTGGCGGTGCTCGCCATCGCCTTTCAGAGCGGATCGCTCGATCTCACCGAGATCACCTTGGCACAGAGCCGATCGATCCTTTCCTGGAATGTCTGGGTGCAACCGGTGGCGTTTGTGATCTTTTTCGTGTCCTTGGTTGCCGAAACGAACCGGGCCCCCTTCGACCTGCCGGAGGCCGAAAGCGAGCTTACGGCCGGTTTCCATACGGAGTATTCCGGGATGGGTTTCGGGCTGTTCTTTCTGGCGGAGTATACCTACATGATCGTCGGGTGTGCCGTGGCTTCCAGCCTCTTCTTGGGCGGTTGGGAAGGTCCGGTGGCGGACGGACACTGGTGGTTTCTGGCCAAGACCTTCGCTCTGTTGCTGGTCATGATGTGGTTCCGCTGGACCTATCCCCGGGTGCGGTTCGATCAGCTGCTCAATGTCTGCTGGAAATGGCTCATTCCGCTCGGCCTTGCGAATCTCGTCGTGACGGCTCTCGTCATCAAGGTGGTAGGTTGATATGGCAATGGTTGCAAAGACCCTCAAACGGTTGTGGAGCCTCGTCGTCGGACTCGAGGTGACGGGAAAGGAATTCTTCAAGCCCTGGCTGACGGTGCACTATCCCAGACAGCAGGTGGACAATCTCGATTCTTACCGGGGTCACATCGAACTGGTGCCGCGGGACGACGATCCAGCCATCCCCCGATGCATTATGTGCAGCCGATGCCAAGACATCTGCCCGTCCCGGTGTATCACGATCGCGTTCCATCCGGTTGAAAACGGCGATATGGCGCCGAAACCGCTCTGGCTGAATCCCGAAATCGTTTCTCCGGGTTCTCGTGGGGCACTGCCTGCACCCGAGCGGATCGAGCGGGTTCTCGATCGGTTTCTGTTGAATTACAGTCTGTGCAGCCTGTGTGGGCTGTGCGTGCAGAACTGTCCGGTGGCAGCTATTCGGTTCTCGAAACACGTGTATTTTTGTGGAACATCGAGGGAGGCGTTTCACCTGGATCTCCTGGAACGAATGCAGTTGGGAAACGGCATCTCCGAGCGAAACCCGGCTGCCTGCCCATGAGCCGATCCCCTATAGCCCATAGCCTATAGCCCAATACGGAATTCGACCATGCAACACGTTCTCGCCCCAATCGCCTATGGGATCTACATGATCCTGATCCTTGTCGGAGGGTTTCTGGCCGTCCGAAGCCCCAGTCTGGTCCGGGCGCTTCTCGGGCTGATCACCACCCTCTTCGGTGTGGCCGGGATGTACCTCTTGATGGCAGCGCCGTTTCTGGCTCTCATGCAGATTCTGATCTATGTCGGTGCCGTGAGCGTGCTCATCTTTTTTGCCATCATGCTGACCCGGGATCCGAGAGGGGAGGCCGGTCGGGAGGCCGACTCCCATACGGATCGGAAACGGGTGATCCAGGCCGCCGTTTGTGGCATCCTTCCCGCCGTCGTACTGGGAACTTTCATCTGGAAACATCGGATAGCGGCTCTGCCGCTCAAAGCCGAGGTTGGACTCGACAAGCTCGGTGAGACCCTCGCCGGGCCTTATGCCCTGGCCTTCGAACTGATTTCGGTCGTTTTGGTCGCAGCCATGATCGGGGCTGTCGTTCTGAGTTTCGAGAGGAGAAAAAGCGGATGAATCCCCTGAGCGCCTACCACATCGCAGCGCTGTGCTTGCTCGGTATCGGGTTGTTCGGTCTGCTGAGCCGAAGGACGCTGATCGGCATGCTCATCTCGGTCGAGCTCATGCTGAACGGTGCCGGCCTATCCTTGGTCGCCAGCGCAAGGCTCACCCCGGCCATCGATGAACTGGGGCAGTTGGGTGCGCTTCTGGTGATGGGCCTTGCGGCTGCAGAGGCCACGCTGGTTTTGGCCATCGTGCTGGTGGCCCACAAACGGACGGGAACTTCGGAAGGCGACGAGATGTCGCTCATGAGAGGCTGATCCATGTCTGATCCATCCCTGTGGCTGCTTGTACCGATTCTCGTGACGGGTATCAGCCCGGCGCTGATCTATGTGTTTCGATCCCGGATCAACGTTCGGGAAGGGGTTTCCTTTACAGCCGCCGCTCTGACCTTCGCTTCGGTGTTGGTTTTGGCCCCTGCTGTGCTCAGGGGAAATGTACCGGTGCTGACCGTGTTTACGATTCTGCCGGGGGTCACCGTTAAATTCGGGGCGGACGGGCTCGGCATGATCTTCGCTCTCGTGGCGTCCTTTCTGTGGATTCTGGCGACAGCGTACAATGTCGGCTACATGCGGTCCTTGAACGAGCACGCCCAAACCCGGTACTACTTCTGTTTTGCCGTCGCCATTTTCGGTGCCGTGGGCGTGGCCCTTTCGGCCAACGTGTTTACGCTCTACCTCTTCTATGAAGTCATCACCGTTTTCACCTATCCTCTCGTCGCTCACCATCAGGATGAGGAGGCCTATCATGGAGCCCGGAAATACATGGTCTATCTGATGGGCACATCCAAGCTCTTCCTGTTGCCTGCGATGGTGCTTACCTACGTACTGGCCGGTACACTCGATTTCCGGATGGGGGATATCACGGCCGGGATCTTTCCCAAGACCGCCGATCCGCTTCTGGTTAAAATCACCTTCGTCCTCTATGCGGCAGGTCTGGCCAAGGCGGCCATCATGCCGTTCCACAACTGGCTTCCATCAGCCATGGTAGCTCCAACACCGGTCTCTGCACTGCTGCATGCCGTTGCCGTCGTAAAGGCCGGCGTCTTTTCGATCTGTCGGGTGTTCCTGTCCGGTTTTGGTCTGGATACGATGGGAGCGCTCGGTCTGGGGGATCTGGTGGCCGTATTTGCCGCAGCCACCATCGTGCTGGCTTCGGTCATCGCCATGACCAAAGACGATTTGAAGGCGCGGCTTGCCTATTCTACGGTCAGCCAGCTTTCCTACGTGGTGCTGGGTGTCGCCATGCTCGCCCCCCAGGCTGTCACCGGCGGCATCGCCCACATCGCACACCATGCCTTCAGCAAGATCACCCTCTTTTTCACGGCAGGGGCGATCTATGTGGCGACCCATCAGAAAAAAATCAGCCTGATGGGGGGCTTCGGCCGGAAAATGCCCTGGACTTTCGGGGCGTTTGCTGTAGCCTCCCTGTCCATGATCGGTGTACCACCGGTCTGTGGGTTCGTCAGCAAGTGGTACATGGTGAACGGGGCCGTGAGCTACGGCCACTGGGCCCTGTTGATCGCCCTGCTGTCGAGTACCATCCTGAACGCCGCCTATTTTGGACCGGTCGTCTATCGGGCATTTTTCGTGGAGCCTTCCCCCGAAGTCGATTTTCACCATTACCATGAAGCGCCGCTCACCATGGTCGTTCCTCTGTGCCTGACAGCCGCCATCAGTGTCCTATTGGGTATCTATCCCGATATGTTCTTTCAGTTCATCCACAGCCTCAAAGGATTGTAACGAACCATGTCCGCATCGAGCGATCCGGGAACACCCGTTTCGAAACCATCCGAAGATCCGCTGAGCCGGAAGCTTCGTCTCGGCTTTTTCGCCGTGCTCGGACTTCTGGTCGTTCTCAACGTCGTCATCCGGCCGCATCACCCCCATTTCGGTCTGGAAGCCTTTCCGGGTTTTTGGGCCGTTTTCGGAGTGGCTGGTGCCATCTTCCTGGGAAGGGCCGCGAAGGGACTGGCACACACCATCCTCGGGAAAGACGAGGATTATTATGACCGAACCGAGCCATAGCCAGCGGAAAGGGTTGTGATCATGGGTTCCTTCGTTCATCCGTCGATCGGTTTCGGTATGGCTGCAGCACTGGTCTGGGTGCTGCCTGTGCGCATCGGCAGATGGCTTCCGATAGCAGCCGCAGCTGCAGCGATCGCCAGTGTGCTGTCCATGCAGCCCGGTTCTTATGCGGCCGTTTCCTACTTGGGCTTGACCCTCGGGATGGGCCGGGTGGATGCCCTCGCCGTCGTTTTCGCCCATGTGTTCGCCATTCAAGCCCTGATCGGCTTTGTGTATGCGTTTCATATCGAAGACCGTTGGCAGCATGTGGCAGCCTCCACCTACATCACGGGGGCCTTTGGTTGTGTATTTGCCGCAGATTTCGTCACCCTCTTCATCTTCTGGGAAATGATGAGCGTGGCATCCACTTTCCTCATCTGGCTGAACCGGGCTCCGGCTTCCACAAAAGCCGGTATCCGGTATTTTCTCTTTCACATCTTCGGCGGACTGTTGCTGTTGGCCGGGCTGTTGCTGCGGCATCAAGCGACCGGAACCTTCGCCTTTGATGCCATCGACCCGGGATCGGCCCGATACTACGACATGTTGATCATGCTCGGCTTCTGCGTCAATGCAGCCGTCATTCCGCTTCATGCCTGGCTGCCGGACGCCTATCCCGAAGCCACGGTGACCGGAGCCGTCTTCATGAGCGCCTTTACCACCAAGACGGCCGTGTATGTCCTGCTGCGGTCTTTCAGCGGATTTGAAATCCTCGGGATCATGGGAACCCTCATGACCATTTATGGGGTCGTGTATGCCACGATCGAAAACAACGCCCGACGCATCCTGGCCTATCACATCGTCTCTCAGGTCGGTTACATGGTGGCGGGTGTCGGTGTGGGAACGGCCATGACCGTCAACGGGGCCTGTGCCCATGCCTATGCCCACATCCTGTACAAGGGACTTCTGTTCATGGGGGCAGGCACACTCTTATACGCTTCCGGTACGGCCAAGCTCTCCAACCTGGGAGGGCTTTTCCGCAGGATGCCCTGGGCCTTCTTCTGGTACATGATTGCAGCGGTCAGCATTTCCGGATTTCCACTCTTTTCAGGTTTCGTCAGCAAGACGATGACGATCACCGGGGCTGCGGAGGCTCACCATACCTGGCTCGCTCTCGGGATGGAATTTGCCGCGGTCGGTACGTTCCTTTCCGTCGGCATCAAGCTGCCCTATTTTGCATGGTTCTCGAAACCCGACTGCGGCATCGAGCTCAAACCCGTGCCTATGAACATGTATGTGGCTATGGGAGCGGCCGGAATCCTGTGTTTCCTGATCGGTGTCTATCCCGACTTTCTCTACAAGCTTCTGCCCAACCCGGTGGAATATACCCCGTACACGGCCTGGCATGTGCTTCAGTCATTGCTCCTGCTCGGATTTACGGGTCTTGGTTTTTACATTCTCCGCTACAAGTTGACACCCGAAGCCAAGATCAATCTCGACTTCGACTACGTCTATCGGATGATCGGCCGATTCGTCATGGCCTTGGCCCGCATCATCGGTGACCGGATCGACTTCTGGTGGAGTGAATTCTATGCGAGGGTGGGTCTTCGGGGGTTGTTGGCAGCCGCATCCGGATCGAGTTGGTTCGACAAGAAGGCGATCGACGGCGTCGTGGATGGAACGGCATTGGGTGTTCGGGCCATTGGGGAGAAAGCCACCCGGGTTCAAACCGGCAAGATTCAGGACTACCTGGCTTCCGCCATGGTGCTGGCTATGGTTGTGGCTGTGGGTGTGTGGCTGTTCTTGTAGGTGTCTGAAGAAGTGCAGGGGCGAACGATCGTTTGGGCATTTGTGCTTCTGTCTTCTGATATCCGGATATTTGTGATGGAGCCGCAAAAAGTCAGGAAGTCTCTGTCGAGTCGCGGGGTGACTGGGGAACCTTTTTCGATGCTGCGAAAAAACTCAGCCGCCCGAGCTCGTAAGGGTCGGGCATTGGGTCAGTCATTCGATACAGGCCAGTAAGCACCAACGGTTTGATTTTCAAACATTCGTTTGTTGTTGAACGCCGCCCGGCCCAACGATCTCCGGCGGCTTCAAACAAGTATCCGCTGCAGCATCAAAAGGCATATGCCCCGCCATGCTCAGGCCCGGCAATCGACAAAATTGGAGTAGATGCGACTTTTTGCGAGGCCATTTGTAACCAGTAACCAGTTCAAACGGAGAATGTACCCCTATGAGTGAGTGGCCGGTCCTGTCCGCCCTCGTTTGGTTTCCCCTTGCGGGCTGCCTTGTCCTGCCCTTTATCCGCAACGAACGCAGCGTTCGGGTATCCACCCTCGTCATGGGCATTCTGGAAGTGTTGCTGGCGCTGCCTCTGTTTCGATTCGATCTTTCCCAGGCCGGATACCAGTTTCAGGAAAAGACGGTCTGGGTGAAGCAGTGGGGATTGAGCTACCATCTGGGTGTCGATGGCATCAGTCTGTTGATGATCCTTCTGACCGTTCTTCTGCTGCCCTTGTGCGTGTTGTGCTCGTGGCGCTACATCCACAGCCGGATTACAGAATTCCATATCAGTCTTCTTCTGATGACGGCCGCGTGCATCGGTGTCTTTGCCGCACTCGATTTCGTGCTCTTCTATGTATTTTGGGAAGCGATGTTGGTGCCGATGTTCCTGTTGATCGCCGTCTGGGGGGGGCCGGACAGACGCTACGCATCCCTCAAATTCTTTCTATACACGCTTGCCGGCAGCACGTTGTTGCTGGTCGCCATGGTGGCGTTTTATCTCGAAGGCGGAACGTTCTCCATTCCGGAGCTCACGGACCGAATCTACAGCTTTCGGTTCCAGTTCTGGGCCTTTCTGGCGATGGCATTGGCCTTCGCCATCAAGGTACCGATGTTCCCCTTTCACACCTGGTTGCCTGCAGCCCATGTGGAAGCCCCGACGGCAGGAAGTGTCCTGCTGGCCTCGGTTCTCCTGAAAATGGGAGCCTATGGATTTCTGCGCTTCTGCCTGCCCCTTACACCCGAAGCAAGCGTCTATTTTGCACCTGCAATGATTGCCATCTCGATTGCGTCCATCCTGTACGGCGGTTTCGTGGCCCTGGGACAGCAGGACATGAAGAAGCTGATCGCCTACAGCTCGGTGGCACACATGGGATTTGTCACGCTCGGCATTTTCCTCTTCACCCAGCGGGGGCTTCAAGGGGCCCTCATGGTCATGCTCAATCATGGGATCACCACGGGCGCACTCTTCATCCTGGTGGGCACCATCTACGAGAGAAGTCACAGCCGCCTGATCAAGGACAACCTGGGGCTTGGCAAATACCTGCCCGCCTACATGGGGTTCTTCGGGTTGTTCGCCCTTTCCTCGCTGGGATTTCCAGGAATGAACAGCTTCGTGGGTGAACTTCTGGTGCTGATCGGAGTGTTTGCGAAACATCCGTGGGTGGGGGCGGCCGCCATCCCGGGGGTGCTGCTGGGTGCCACCTACATGTTGCGGCTCACCCGAAACCTTGCGTGGGGGGAGCCCTCGTCCTTACGCAACTGGCCGGATCTGTCGGTGCGCGAATGGATCGTCTTTCTTCCCCTGGCCGTTTTGGTGTTCTACATCGGCCTGGCACCCGGTCTCACGCTACGGGCGATCGATCCAACCCTGAACCGGGTCATCGCCGAATTTCAGAAACCCAGGGCACAGGTTGTCGAGCGCGTCGGCCGGACCGTTGCGTGGTCCTTGCCGACAGCCGGACAGCCCGTCAGGAACCCGTGAACCATTTTCTCTCGAGACCCCGTCCTTGAAGGAGATCATTTGTGAACGTCGATCTAACCATGTTTTTGCCGGAACTGTTTCAGATCGTGCTGATCCTGTGCCTGTTCGGCCAGAGCATCTTCGGCAGAACCACATCCACGGATCAACTCGATGTGACCGGGTGGTTGCCCTTTGCTGCAGCCGTCGGCATCGTTGTGGCTGGGCTCGGCCTAACAGCGCAGGGACTCGTCTTTTGGGAAGCATACCGGCTGGACGGCCTATCCCAGTTCTTTAAATTCGCCATATCGCTCGGGTTCTTTTTTGCGGTTCTCAATGCACAGAAACAGCCGACCCTTGCGTTGGAACACCGATCCGACTATTTCCTGCTGCTGGCACTGAGCGCCTTCGGCTTGATGTGCTTGGCCAGCTCGGTTGAACTCATCACCATCTATCTGGCGCTCGAGCTTTCCTCCTACAGTCTCTATGCACTCATTCCCCTGAGGGGAAAGGACCCGAAGGCATCCGAGGCAGGCGTCAAGTACATCCTGTTCGGAGCTGCAGCGACAGCCGTAAGCCTCTATGGATTGTCCTACATTCTGGCTGCCCAGCATACGAGCTACCTTGCGGCGCTCCTTCAAAAACCCTGGAACATGACGGAAGCGCCCATGGGGCTTCTCGGGGTGACGCTGTTCATGGCCGGTTTTTTCTACAAGCTCGCCTTATTTCCGTTTCATTTCTGGGCGCCGGATGTCTATGAAGGAACCAGTAACGAAACGGCGGCCTATGCCGCAACCCTCCCCAAGCTGGGGGCTATGGTCGTTTTGATCCGCCTGTCGGCCACCCTCGTTCCGGGTCTCAGTGCGACAACGGTCATCGCGGTGTTCGGTGCGCTTTCGATGACCTTCGGAAACCTGGCCGCCTTGACCCAACAAGATGTCAAACGGATACTCGGCTATTCTTCCGTATCCCATGCCGGTTATGTGACGTTGGGACTTGTTTCCGGCCTGCCACAAGGGTTGGCAGCAGCCGGGTTCTACAGCATGATCTATGTGTTGATGAACCTGACCTGTTTCTGGGTCATCTGTCGGTTGTCTCCGAAGGGTGAAAACGTGACGCTAAACGATCTGAACGGCTTGCACAAGAGCTCCCCCTTTCTGGCCTTCGTTCTTGCCGTCGGCGCCTTTTCTCTTGTGGGGCTGCCTCCGACAGCCGGGTTCATGGGGAAGCTCTTTCTGCTGAGCTCGGCCTGGAACAGGGGATACAACTGGCTCGTCGTTACGGCAGCCGTCAACACGGCCATTGCCATTTATTACTATTTGAACATCGTGCGGCACGCCTATACGGTCGAGCGCGAGGAGACGGCTGCCGTCATGAGAACCCAGACCGGTTTCGGCATGCTCTGGGGAGGGGTTCTGGCATTTCTGGTGCTTGCTCTCGGCATGGTTCCATCCCCGGTGTTTCAATGGGCCGAGGCGGCAGGAAGGCAGTTAATGCCGTAGGCTGTATTGGGATGATTCATGATG
>JBFMBE010000070.1:0-16127 GCA_040755275.1 Thermodesulfobacteriota bacterium
CAAAAAGGCCGGATGCTGTGTCGTGCTGCATCCCTCGTCGTTGCGGCGTACGTTTAAGTACGCCTCACTCCTCGGGATTTGCACTCCTTGCCTGCGGCCTTTTTTCGAAGCCGTCCATATGATGGACATTTTGCGGGGTTATCACAAGTGATGAGGTCGCAAAAAGTCGGGCAGTCTCTGCTTAGCCGCATGGCAGGGCATACGCTTTTTTCGCTGCAGCGGATAAACTCAGCCATCCGAGCTTGTAGGATCGGATCTTACATCCGGCAGAACCAGCAAATGGGCATGCCGGCTTTTGGCTCTTTTCCAAAATATCGGCGCTAACCCTACACCAGCAGAATGAGTGGATCAAGCAGTTTTCGACGGAAATGCCGGTTCATCTTAACGGTCCATATGGATAGAGTCGCAAAAAGTCAGGCCTTCTGAATGGACCCGCATGAAGGCGGGTGAACGTTGCACTCCCCACATCTTGATGTTGTCGCTCATCCGAATCGAGACAGACTGCATTGATAGGGTATGCGGGTCGATAGGAAAAGTTCCGGATTTCTTGACAAAAGAACAAGATACCCGTATGCTGCGCACACTTGAATGGGGCATGGCTTGTTGGCCTATGAACCGCCGTTTTCTATTGAAACCATTTTCGGAGGAAAAGAGGTGTCATGACGCTGACCAAAGCTCACATCGTCGAGGCCATTCATCAAGAGTTGGGTATCCATAGCAAAGAGACGATATTCATTGTCGAAACGCTGCTCGAAATTATCAAACGGACCCTGGAAAACGGGGAGGATGTGCTGATCAGTGGTTTCGGCAAATTTTGCGTAAACGATAAGGCCAAGCGAAGAGGGCGAAACCCGGCTACAGGCGAGGACCTCATCCTGGATGGAAGACGTGTGGTGACGTTTCGTTGTTCATCCGTTCTTCGCAATCAAATCAATCAATCCAGAAAAGAAGCATAGCCATGAGCGAAAGCGGGTCCATCCCCGAATCTCTTGAACCATTTTTTTCGGCGCTGCTCCAGCACACGAAAACCGATATCAACAAGACGGTATCGATGACCGTCGTCGGTTCGGAAATCGGGTTGGACAAGGCTGCAGCCAGCAGAGCCGTCGAGGAATTGATGGCATTGGGTGTTGTCGAGATCCGAACTCTGTCCGGTGCCGTCGGTCTTACAGAAGACGGCAAGCGGATGGCCGAACAATATATCATGGTGGAAGATCCCGAAGCAGGGCTTGGAAATGAGACTCGGATCACCGAATCTGCCCGGGCGGCCTTGAAGACGTTGGCATCCAGTATTCAGGATTGTATCGCAGCCCTTCCATCCGGTTTCGATTCTTCTCAAATCCTCAGCGATATCCAGACGATGGAAATCCAATTGGCCTCCCCACATCCATGGACCGCTATCCTTCGTGAATGCCTCAAGGCCATTCAGTCTGATCTTGGAAACTGCCTCGAGCCAGCCCTGGAAGGAAGAATCCGTCGTATGTTGGCATAGCCGTATCCCCGGAGGAGCAGCGTTTCTAACCGTATCTAACCGTTTCGAACGGCTGAAACGAGCGTGTAAACGCCGACGATGACAAAAAAAGCGCCTGCTCCCAGTTTGATGTAAAGTGCCGGTACCCACCGGCTGACTGCATCTCCCAGCAGTACGGCGATCAGGGAGCTTGTCACCAGCGCAGCAGCAGATCCCAAAAAAATTGGCAGTTTCGAATTGCAATCCGCAGACAGGCAGAACGTCGCTAGCTGTGTCTTGTCTCCAAGCTCTGCCAGAAAAACCATTCCAAACGTTGTTAAGAGCAGTTTCCAGTCCATTCAGGTTTCCTTGTAGTTCAAGCTGACAGCGCATCCAACGTAAGATACCAAGCCTTGCCCCATCCCTCGTCGTTGCGGCGTTCGTCTCCGTAGACATGCCTCACTTTTCGGGATTTGTACGTCTTGCCTTCTGGTCGATAGGGAGTGCCCTACTGTTTGCCACCTCGTCATCAGATGGGCGATTTGCCGCTTTAAAAGAGCCGAAGCCGTCTGGCTTACGGCTGCATGATGAGCGGTTGTCGATTGCTTACAATGCCCGGAGATATTCGGGTTTTAGATTGATTTTTCCGGCCAGGGCGTTGTCGATCAGCTCAAGTGCGGCATGCTTTTCGTCCGGCATTCGGACGCGAATCGGCAGATAGTTCGAAGCATGATTTGCCATGAACAACCCACGACTCATGTGGGTTTCTGCCAACATGGTACGAAGTTCCCGCAGCATGCCGGTCGAATCCGGCAAATGAAAGCGGCCTGCAGCGGCATCCGCGTATAGAGGAGTTCCTGGAATCAGCATCAGGCAGAGGGCACCCACATATTCGGGGTCGATTTCCGAAAGTACTTTCCCCGTTTGTCGGGCGTGGATCTGAGATCGATTCGTTCCGGCAATGCCGAGAAGAACCGTCAGCGACAATTTCAAACCACACCGACGGGCCTTTTTTCCCATGTCGATCATATCCTGTGCCGTTGCGCCTTTGCGGATGGCCGAAAGGGTGGCATCGTCTCCGGTTTCCAGCCCCACATATACAATGCCCAACCCGAGCGCCTTGAGTTCCATCAATTCTTCGTCGGTCTTCATGCGAAGGCTTTTGACATTGGCATAAGAGCCGACGCGGGTGACCCAGGGCAATTGAGCGCGGATTTCCGTCAGTATACGGACAAGACGCTTCTGGGGGATGATCAGGGCATCGCCGTCGCACAGAAAGACCCTTCGCTGACGTTGGCAGTATTTGGCCGCAAAGGCGATGTCTTCCAGGATGATGTCATCGGGCTTGATCTGAAACCGTTCGCCCATATAGGTTCCACAAAACGTACATTTGTTTCTGCTGCATCCCACGGTGACCTGTAGCAGGATGCTGTTGGCCTCCGATGGCGGGCGGATGATGTTGCCGACGTAGTGCATGAAAAATTCCTCGTGATCAAGGGGGCATATGCTATCGGATGTAAGCCATGGACTACGAGTTACAAGCCATGTGTTCCATAGGATTTGCGCCAATGCTACCATATCGGTTGGTCATGGGCAATTCGCTTTTGACAAGGAACGGCGGTTTCCGATAGTATAAACAATTCGCAAAACATCACCCGCCTTCCTGGGGGTCAATCCAAAGGGCCTGACTTTTTGCGGGGCCATCATCGTATGATCGATTGTATCCGTTGGCGATGGAGAAATCCACCATCGTAGATGTTCGGCCATCCAGAACCTATGGTTTTGGGGAAAAGGAAATTCATCATGGAAACCAGTTCAACAGAAAATACCTGTCGTTTTGCCTTGAACGAACACGATTCGAAGCAGCTGCTTTCAGCTTATGGGATTCCGGCGGTTACCGAGAGAATCGCCGAAAATGCAGAAGATGCACTCCGCTTGTCCCGAGAAGTGGGATATCCGGTCGTTCTGAAGGGACTTGGCCGAAATCTCCTCCACAAGACCGAAAGAAACCTGTTATGTGTCAACCTTTCCGGAGACGAGGCCGTCATTTCAGCTGTTCAGGGAATCGCCGATCGGGCGGGGAAGGACCTCGAAGGGTTTCTGGTCCAACCGTTCATCGCCGGAACCCGGGAATTCGTCGTTGGCTTGTTTCGGGATCCGCAGTTCGGGCCGGTCATCATGTTCGGCCTGGGAGGCATCTACACGGAAGCCCTGTCGGATGTTGTCTTTCGGATCGCCCCGCTGACGGTTTCAGACGCCGAAGGCATGATGCAGGAAATCCGCAGTCGAAAACTCCTCGATGCCTTCCGTGGTGAGCGGCCGGTCGATCGAAACGCCCTGATCCAGACGCTGCTCGGCCTTTCTCGCCTTGCCGTCGAAGATCCATCCATTGCAGAAGTGGACATCAATCCACTCAAGATCACACCCGATGGGCGGGTGCTTGCCGTCGATGCAGTCGTCATCCGTCAGGAAGGTTGTCCACAGGAAAACTTCAAGCCTGCGATCGATCCCAAACGCCTTGGCAAGCTTTTCTATCCGCATTCCATCGCTTTTGTCGGCATTTCGGCCAATATCGGCAAATGGGGGCACAGGCTCTTCAGCATCGCTGCAGCCAGAGGCTATTCTGGAGAAATCTATCTTGTCAATCCAAAAGGCGGGACGATTGCCGGAAGACCGGTCTTTCGAAACGTCTCCGAAGTTCCCGGTCCCATCGATCTTGCGGTGGTCACAGTTCCTGCAGCTGGAGTTTCCGCCTTGATTCCGGAATTTCAGAAGAAGGGAATCCACAACGTCCTGTTGATATCGTCGGGATTTGCCGAAACCGGTGCGGAAGGAAAGGCGCTGGAAAAACGGCTCATGGAACAGGCCCGTGAGGCGGGAATCTTGATCATCGGCCCGAACACCATGGGCATCTGCAATCCCCATATTCAGTTGTACTGCACGGGGAGCCATGTTTGGCCTATCGCTGGAGCCACGGCCGTCGTTGCCCAGTCGGGCAACATGGGAACGCAGCTGCTGGCTTTTGCGGAAAATCAGGGCATCGGTATTCGCGCCTTTTGCGGCTCTGGAAACGAGGGCATGGTCACCATCGAGGATTTCATCGACGCCTTCGAAGTGGACGATGTGACCCGGACGGTGATGCTCTATGTAGAAAGCGTCAAGAACGGAAAACGTTTCATGGAAAGCGCCCGACGGGTCGGTCGGAAGAAACCCATCGTATTGTTGAAGGGGGGGCAGACCCAGGCAGGCATGCAGGCAGCTGCAAGCCATACGGGTGCGATGGCATCGGATACCCGAATCTTCAATGCCATGTGCAAACAGGCGGGCATCGTGAAAGTGGAGCGGCCGATGGAGCTTTTGGATCTATCCGCAGCATTTTCTTCCCTTCCGCTTCCCAAGGGGAACCGAGCCGCCATCATGACGCTCGGTGGTGGCTGGGGAGTGGTGACTGCGGATCTTTGTGCCGAATTCGGTCTCGATGTCCCCCGGTTGCCTGATTTCCTGATTCGCCGCATCGACACCATCCTGCCTCCGTACTGGAGCAAGGCCAATCCCGTCGACATCGTCGGAGAAAACGACCTGGAGATTCCCCTGAAGATCATCGAAATGCTGCTTCAGTGGGACGAATGCGATGCGGTGATTCATCTGGGAATCAAGGGACGCCGGATCCTGGTCAATAAGATGATCCAATCCATTCGCATTGCAGATCCCGATATCGGCGAAGATTTCCTGCAGCTCATGCAGCAGACGATGGCCGATTTCGAGAAACGCTATGTCGAGCGGATCATCGAACTGATGCATACTTATGAGAAACCGATCTTCGGTGTGAGCCTTTTGACGGAGCCGACGGACTTTACAGTTTACAGCAACGCCGGTTTTTCGTACAAGGCCGTCTTCTATGAAACGCCCGAACGGGCAGTGAATGCCTTCTCCAAGATGGTGGAATACCGAAGATTTTTGGAAAATATCGAACGATGATATCCAATCGGTTGAAACGACAACTGAGTTCATACGGATGGATTCTCAACTCGTCGTGAACATTCATACGCCTGCTGGTTTTCACTGGGATGTTACGGCGACTTTTTGCGAGCTCATCAATTCTCATCGTCGAAAGGAAAGGTTTACGATGCGTACGCTGGAACAAGATGCCATCCGTCAGGCCGTCCGGGAGAAATACGGCCGGGTCGCAACTAGTAGCATTCAGGAAACGCGTTGTTGCGATGGAGGTGGATGTTGCGGGGGGTCGATTCTCGATCCGAAAGCCCTTTCCAAACAGCTGGGTTACACGGAATCGGAGGTCGAAGCCGTGCCCCAGGGTGCCAACATGGGCCTTGGGTGTGGAAACCCGACGGCGATTGCCGCCCTTCAGCCGGGAGAAACCGTTCTCGATCTAGGAAGTGGCGGCGGATTCGACTGCTTTCTTGCATCAGCTCGTGTCGGTGAGAGCGGCCATGTCATCGGCGTGGACATGACCCCGGAAATGATTTCGAAAGCTCGTGACAATGCAGAAAGGGGCGGATACCGCAACGTGGAATTCCGTCTGGGTGAAATTGAGAACCTCCCGGTTGCAGACGCAGTGGTGGATGTCATTCTTTCGAATTGCGTCGTGAATCTTTCTCCAAACAAGCCCCGGGTGTTTGCGGAAATGTTCCGGGTATTGAAACCGGGAGGGCGGCTGGCGATTTCGGATGTGGTGGCGTTTGCGGGAATGCCCGAAACCCTTCGGAAAGACCTGGCGCTGTATACCAGTTGTATCGCCGGGGCCTCCCATATGGCGGAATTGGAGAGAATGCTTGCAGATCAGGGATTTGTCGACATCCGGATCCGGCCTAAAGAGGAGAGCAAAACCTTCATGAAGGACTGGGCGCCTGGAGTTCCGATCACGGACTATGTCGTTTCTGCAACCATCGAAGCTATCAAGCCGGAGTGATCAGTCGAAACGACGTTTCGCTACTGAGATTCCCTTCCATTGCTTTGAATACGTGTCGTTGGACAGCGCCGTCTAACGGTTTTCCATCGGATGTCGCCGTTTGGCTTCTCCGAAAAAAATTTCCTCGATATCCTCGAGGAGAGGGCGAAGCGATTCCAATGCAACTTTCTCCGAAACGACGAGGGCCATCAGTTCGGGTTTTTGTTCCGGGGAAATCGTGAAAAGCCACTCATCCTGAGGAAGTCGTTTGAGGGTTTCACCTTCCGCCAAGACCTGAATGGAGGATGGATCGGAGGTTCTGCAGACGACTTCATATCCCAGCGTCCTGCGGGTCAATTGCGCCATCGAGCCCTGCCACATGACTTTACCTGCCTGAACCAGCGCAATGTCGTCGCACAGCCGTTCGACGTCCACCAGAATGTGTGAACTAAAGAGAATGGTTTTCCCGGCAGCCCGGAGGTCTGAAAATATCTGGTGAAACCGGTAGCGCCAGTAGGGATCCAAACCGCTCATGGGTTCATCAAGGAGCAGGACATCCGGGTCGTGAAGGACAGCCTGAGCGAAACCGGCCCGTTGAAGTTGGCCTTTGGACAGGGTTTTCATGTACTGCTCCAACCTTCCCGACAGATCGAACTGTTCGGTGACGTAGGCCATTCGATCCCTGAGCCGAGATCGGGTCAAACCGGAGAGCCCTCCCATCATGGAAAGCCATTCCCGAAGCTTCAGGTTGGGATAAACATATTGGACTTCTGTCAGAAGGCCGATGGATGCTCGTGATTTGGGGTCGATGGCCGGAATCCCCCGAATGGTCACCCGTCCCGATGTGGGGGTCAGAAGTCCTGCCCCCAATTTGATGGTCGTTGTTTTCCCGGCTCCGTTCGGACCGACCAACCCCAAAACCCGACCTTCCCCCAACCTGAGGGTAATGGCTTCGACGATTTGCTTGCGTTTCATCCAGAAACCCTGACGGACGCTGTATCCCGCCTCTTTCCAGAGGATGGCCGGCTGGTTATTCATGTTGCATCAACTCCCGGATCTTTTTTCGCAACATTTCCTGTTGTAGGGGATCCTTCAATTGGTTCAGGGCTTCCATCAAAAAACGAACGGCGAGTTCTCGATGACCGCTCTTGCTGGCCAGGGTAGCAGGAAGGCCGGCCAGATAAGCAGGAGCACCGGGAAGAAGCGATGCCCGGTGGAACATCTTCGCCGCTTCGATCGGATCGTTGCGATATTGCCAGAGGGTATATCCCTTGAAAAACCAGAGCTGCCAGTTTTCCGGGTGGTGCTGGATGCCTTTGTCGATGAAAAAAAGACCTTCCTCGACGGCATTGCCTTCCGACGGAAGGATGACCGCGCCGAAAAGGAAAGGAAGTTCCCACTTGGGCGAAAGCTCGGTGATGGTATCGAGAAGGTGCAACAGGTAGGGATACTGCCGGTTGCTCATGGCATGTTCGCCGAAATAGTAAGCTGTGCGCATCCAGATCAGATCGGACAGAAATTCCGGATCGGCAGGCATTGCAAGCTTCATGAAAACGGGGTCGATAGGGATGTAGAGCACATCCTGCCCGCTGGAGGCTGGATTGAAAAAAGTCATTCGAAAACGTTTGTCAGACAGATCCGCCTGAAGCTGGATGGCCAAATAAAGGGCGGCGATCATCAGCAGCAAGAGGGATACCCACCTGGTGTTCGAAAAACCACGCGTCACGGGTAGTTTCCTTTTTTCCTGTGGAAATGGGTTTCGAACGGGTAGTCGATTGATTCGAACAACGAATGACGAGGGCCTAAACTGTCAAAAAGTGAGAGCCGAGCCACCAGGATTCCTATATCTTCCATTACCCGTTTTTCAGGGCTCTTTCAAGTGAATACAAATCCGGGTACTTTCATACTCCTTCGGATCACAGGGCGCCTTGTCTTCCTGATTTTCATTATAGATGATGGCCCTGCAAAAAGTCAGGCCCCTGGATTGACCCGCAGGAAGGCGGGTGAATGTTGCTCAGCAGCGGAAAAACTCAGCAGCCCGAGCTCGTAAGGGCCAGGCATTGGGTCGGCCATTCGATACAGGTCAGTGAGCTACAACACTGCTGACAGCTTTCGCTATAAATCGCTTGACTTTTTTCACGGGTGTCTTTATAAATCGCTGCTCGATTGAGCCTTGATGGGCGAGTCAACGTCAAGGCTTTTCGAATCCTCATGGAAAACTTTTTGGCGATGTAGCTCAGCTGGTCAGAGCATGCGGCTCATATCCGCAGTGTCCGGGGTTCAAATCCCTGCATCGCCACCATTCCTTTCCCAACCGCCTTCCGAAGTCTTCAAGAACCACTGCATATTGGGCATGCCGGGTTTTCTGCGTTCTGCAGTTATATGACTGATTCTATGAGAATGTCGCGTCGTATGAACGTGAGAAGATTTCTGGATGAGCTCTACGACACGTACAACCACAGGGAGTACGTGCATCCAGATCCGCTCGAATTTGTGTACGCATACGATATTCCAGAAGACCGCGAAATCGTCGCCTTCGTTGCTGCTGCACTGGCCTATGGCCGGGTGCAGACCATTCTGGACCATGTTCAGAGCGTCCTTGCTCCGATGGAGGCATCTCCTTATCGGTTCTTGCTTCGTCACACTCCCGATGAGTTGACATCCTTGTACAGGGAGTTTCGGCATCGCTTTGCATCCGGCGAAGATTTGGTGTATGTTCTAACGGCAATCCGGGGAATGATTGAAGCCGAAGGTTCCTTGTACGCTGGTTTCCTGAAAACCTATTCTCCGGATGATGCGACCCTCGTTCCCAGTCAGATTCGGTTTTGCAGGGCGCTGTACCGCCATGCGGGGCGAGACCTGGGGCATTTGGTGCCTTCTCCCGAACGCGGCAGCGCCTGCAAGAGGTTAAACCTCTTTTTCCGCTGGATGGTTCGTCAAGATGCTGTGGATCCAGGCGGGTGGTCACAGATTCGAAGAGACCAGCTCATCATCCCGCTCGACACCCATATGGACCGATGGGGACGTTTGTTTGGTTTTACCAGCCGCCGGGCGTCCGATCTCAAGGCGGCTCTTGAAATCACTGCAGGATATCGCCATCTGGTGCCGGATGACCCGGTCCGATACGATTTTGTGCTGACCCGGGCCGGAATCCGCAACGACATCCGATGGTCAGCACAACAAGCTATCGAGGATGATTGCCATGCCGATCTATGAGTTTTTCTGCCATGAATGCAACATGATTTTCAATTTCTTCTCGAAACGGATCGATACGACGACACGACCACGCTGTCCGAAGTGCCTGAAAGTGGAGCTCGATCGAAAGGTATCTCCTTTCGCTGTGACGGGCCGGGCCAAGGAAGGCGATGACATGGACGATCTGCCCTTCGATGAGAGCAAGATGGAACAGGCCATGAATCTGCTGGCAGGCGAGGCGGACAAGATCAACGAGAATGACCCGCGTCAGGCAGCCCAACTGATGCGAAAGCTTACCGATATGACCGGGATCGGGCTTGGACCCGGGATGGAAGCGGCGCTGCGGCGTATGGAACAGGGGGAGGATCCGGAAGCGATCGAAGCCGAGATGGGCGATATCATCGAAAACGAAGAACCTTTCCTTCTACCCGAAAAGAAGGGAGGGAAGGGCGGGATCAAATCCCTTCGGCCGCAAACCGACCCCGTACTTTATGATCTGCATCCGGAGGCATGACGAACAGCCCCCTCCCATTTTTGTAGTTTGCGTATCCGCTCCTGTTGCTGGAGCATTACCCTGTTGAGGAATATATCATGATCCAACCCCCAAGGCTTCAAACCGGAGCCTGCTGCCCGGTTTGCGGCCAACGTGTGGAGCCGGTGCGGCGATGATCACTTGTTCTTTGGCGCTGCACGGGTTGCAGGCGCGAATATCCGTTGAACCGTTTTCTGGAACACATGGACGAGGCATTCGAGGCGGCAATGGCCGACATGCGTTGTGACCGGCTCTGAGCGGACCTTCAAACTCACCATCGAATACGATGGAACGGCCTATCATGGTTGGCAGCGTCAGGGAAGGCTTCCCACCGTTCAGGCCACGATCGAACGAGTGATATCCATCCTGATTCAGGAACCGGTGACCCTGATCGGTTCCGGGAGAACCGATCGTGGTGTTCATGCCCTTGGGCAGGTTGCCGGCTTTCGAAGTCGTACGCGGCTTGCTTGCTCCGCTCTGATGCAGGGGATGAACGCGCTTCTTCCCGAAGATATCGTCGTTCATTCCTGCATCGAAGTACCCTCCTGCTTTCATCCCCGTCACGATGCCATCAGCAAGACCTACCGATACAATCTGTTCAACGGTGCCGTTCGGAAAGCCGTCGGTCGTCAATACGCTTGGCACGTTCATCGGCCGCTCGATCTTGAAGCCATGCAGTTGGGGCTTGCCTATGTGGTTGGAACACACGATTTCAAGGCGTTTGAAAGCACGGGAAGTCCCAAGGTTCATACGGTCCGTACGATTTACCGTGCGGATTTGAACGAAGAGCATGGGCTCATTCGGATTGAATTCACCGGAAATGGATTTTTGCGGTGTATGGTACGAAACCTTGTGGGAACGCTGGTTGAGATCGGCCTGCATCGGTATCCCGCATCCGAAATGAATCGGATGATCGCATCCCGAGATCGTAGGCAGGCCGGCGTTGCGGCACCGGCACATGGCTTGTTTTTGGTTCAGGTGAACTATTAGGGCATTTCAACAAGCAGGAGCATCATGCAATCGAAATTGCGAATGGCGATATGGACGGCGGCCGGAATCCTCCTGACCGTTTCGGCGTATTTGGGAGCAACCCTCTATTTTGAAAGGCAGGCAGCCGAAGAGATCTCGCGTTTTGTCGCAGATTCGCGTTTGATCAAGGAGATGCAGTATGATGAGATGCGTGTCGGTCTGTTTCGACGAGAAATCGTTCTTCGCAAAGTTCGTGTTCAAACGGCCTATGTTTCTTCACCGGCCCGAATCGATTCGATTGCCATTCGATTGGATCAGAACGACGCCGAACATCAGAGAGGCAGGATCCAATGCAACGGCATTCAATTGCCACTCGATCGCCAATGGATTGCAGCCATCGACCCCATGATGAAAGACCTTGGGTTCGCCGAAATCGAAGCCGGGCTTGACCTCTCTTTCCAGATCGATCGATCCCTGAAAACCAGCCGGTTCGAGCCGATTCATTTTTCCGTCAAGGATGCTTTCCAGATGACGATCGATGTCGGATTGGAAGGCGTGCTTCCGGAAGATATTCCCCGGATCGTCCAGAATCCTTTTTTGTTGTTGAAGGATTCCCAGAATGCGGCGCTGCAGCAATTGGGTGTCGTGTATAATGAAAACTCTCTGTTTTCGAGGATTGCAGCGGCGACAGCACGGAAACGGGGAATCAGCAGCATGGATCAGATTGTGGCTTGGGAGCGGGAAATCGAACGTCAGATCGCTCTGACGCATTCGGATGTTTCGAAAGCAATGTGGCGGGCCGTCGGCGATTTCATCCGAAATCCAAAGCGTATCGGTATTCGGATGACACCGCCATCTCCGGTCTTGTTCCGGGATCTGGTATTGCAGGCGATGATGAAAGGACCGGAAGCTGTACTAGATCAACTAGGGATTCAACTGATCACGTCGTAGTCTTCCGGCCCTTTTCGAAGCGATCTCTGTGGGAGACATGCCGATGGAAAGGGATCAAATCGTGATGATCTTTTCGGCATGTTGCAGGCTCGTGACGATATCCAGCATGTTGGTGGTTTCGCCGACGCGTTTTTCTTCGAGCAAGCCATAATGGTTGAGACAAGTGCCGCAAACCAGCAGACTGACTCCCTGGTCGACGAGTTTCTGCAATCCCGGCAAGGTTTCCGCCCCGTCGATGGTCAGTTTCACTCCTGCATTCAGGCATACGATCCGCCAGAGTGCCTGCCCCATTTCCGGAAGAGTGTTGATGAAATTGAGCATCAATTTCCGGCCGAGATTGGAATCCCCTTCCCCTAGCTCATCCTTTGACAGGACAATAAGGGTCTTTGCCCCTTCTGCCTCCGGTGAACCTTCTGCTCCTGAAACAAATGGCAATTCGCAGCCTTGACTTGCGGTTACGACAAAACGTTCCCCCTGCTTTTCGATCGTTACCGTAAATCCCTGATTTTCTAAAAAGCGTTTTACGTTTTGCGAAGCGGGATCATTGTCCGCCCATACCACCAGTCCAGTGGTATCCGGGTGTGCGAGCAGATAGGCTCGTGTTTTCAGTACCGGTTGCGGACAACTTAGCCCCATACAATCGATCGGTTCCATAGAAGTCTTCTCCTTGAGCATAATGGAAAGTCGACTCAGATAGCTCGACTGAAGCATATTCCCACGCATGAAACGATGAGTCAAATTCCATTCGATGATAGGAACCGCGGAACGATTCGAATGGAGAATGACCCGGTTTCGGGTATGTGGCTGGGAAAGAGGTCTGGGAGCAGTGCAATTGGTACAAAAGGAGGAATCGAAAATAGGATGCCGGGGCAACCGATCGGTCGCCCCGGAAGGAAGCGATCACGCTGGTGAACGGGTGTACAACCTGGTCCGATGTCGGATGGATCGTCTATGCGATCGGCCGGGTCTTAGACCCGGCCCTATTTCGGGTTGAACGTAAGCAGCGGGAATCACTTTTGTGGGAACCGATCAGATTCGAAAGGGTGCTAAAAATGCTTCAATTCATCTTCATCGAAAGGAATCAGCTCATCCGGCTTGACCTCGGATGCAACAGCAGGTTTGCGTTGGGGAGCCTTACCTTCCTTTCGCAGGGCGATGGCCTTTGTCGTTTCCGAGCGAGGTGTGTCCGCTGAACTTGCAGATTCCGATGAAAGGGTGCCGGCTTTTCCGCTGTTTCCCCGGATCATCAGGATCAATTCTTCGACCATTGCCTTCATCTGTTCGGCCTGTGCAGTCAGCTCCTCGCTGGCGCTGGCCGATTCTTCGGCAGTCGCAGCCGTCTGTTGGGTGACCTTGTCCATTTCGGTGACGGCAACGTTGACCTGGCTGATTCCCTGGGCCTGCTCATGGGAAGCGGATGCAATTTCGCCGACCAGCTCCGATGCCTTGCTGGTGCTATTGGCCACTTCAACGAAGGTCGTGTTGGTTTTTGCGACAATTTCGGAACCATTCTTGACCTTCTTGACGGTTTCCTCGATGAGAGATGCCGTTGTTTTGGCTGCTTCGGCGGCCCGCATGGCCAAATTCCGAACTTCGTCCGCCACAACCGCAAATCCGGCCCCCGCTTCACCGGCTCTGGCGGCTTCGACGGCAGCGTTTAAGGCGAGGAGGTTCGTTTGAAAAGCGATTTCATCGATGGTCTTGATGATCTTCGATGTATCTTCACTGGCACGGGAGATCTCACCCATGGAAGCGATCAGCGCCTGCATGGCCTGGTTTGCCTCAGAAACGATCTGGGCGGTGCGACCCATCAGGCGGTTGGCTTCTGCCGCATTGTTGGCATTTTGCTGGGTCATCGAAGACATTTCCTCGAGCGAAGCCGACGTCTCTTCAATCGATGCCGCCTGCTCGCTCGAGCCCTGGGCCAGGGATTGGCTGGCGGATGCCACCTGCCCTGCTGCAGAAGCCACTTCATCTGCACCGTTCGATATGCCGAAGATGATCCGATTGATCGGTCGGACAATGGATCTGGTCATGAACCAGCCGAGAACAAGCGCGACCAGAATGCCGCCAACAGCAGAAACGGATGAAATCCATTTGATCCTGCTTCCGGTTGCAACCGCTTCCTGAGTTAGAGCGACGGCTTCTTTCAAATTAAATTGGACGATGTCGTTCAGCAGAGCGTTACTTTCGCGAAGGCTTGCCGTCAGGGGGCCGAAGAGAAGTCGCCTGCCTTCTTCGTATTTGGCATCGACTTCATAGGCAATCTTTGCCATCGTTTCCAGGTTGGCAAAGACGAATTTCATCGCCTGGGCCATTTCCTGTTCATAGACGACCTGGGCGTACATCACGTCTGCGTCCGACAAGTTCGCCTTTTTCATGGTGCCCTGAACCTTCCTGACAGCTTCATGGAACCGGCGGTGGGGTTCGCGGATGAGTTCGATCGCCTTGGCGATATCGGGATGAGTGGCTTGAAAGGTCACCATGAAATTGCCCAAGCGGCAGGTTTCATGGTTGTCGCCGCCTTCGAAGGCCTGACGAAAATAGACCAGATGAAACACCTGTTGAACCAGATGATAATGTTCTTTCTGAAAGCGCTCGATTTCACTGATGAGCTGTTGGGGATCTGCGATGCCGTATTGGTCGATGGCACGACTGATTTGAACATAGCTGTTGGCTGCTTCATGGAATTTCGTGTGAGCTCCTTGGAATTGCTTCCATAGGGCCTCTTCTTCAGCAACCTTTCGAACCTTCGAAAACCCATCGAAGGCTTCCTGATAGGCTTTCATGCCGGCTTGCAGGGTTTCGTACTGTCTGGAGCGATCTTTGGACGCAAGACCCGGGATGCCAAGCGTTCGAAGCGTTCCCCGGATATTCTGCAAGGAAGACTCGAGTTGCAGAACGGCGTTGAGGGTAGGAATCGTTTCGTCCGTCAGGTCGTGGATGGATCGTTCGCTGGTAATGGCGCTGACATATCCCGTGACACCCAAGGCGGCGACGATTGCAGCCATCAGGAAGGAAAACATCATCAGTCGGGTGCCGAGTTTCATGGTCTTGAGCATCGATTCTTCCTTTCTGTTGTGTTGGATTGGCATGGGTCAATATTGCATTTGCTCGACTGCACATGCGGGGATACTTTCCTAAACGTACAAGAAAGATGTTGGGCTCGCAAATAGTCGGAAGGTCTCGTCATCGTCGCATGGCAAACGGCTAAATCGGGGGAAAGACAAGTTTTGCGATTCCATCGACAAAGATATCGGCATATGCTCCACTTACTTAAAAATTGATCGATGATCACGAACTTGAAAAAGGGTGGTTAATACGAACCAAGGCTTTTGGGTTGATTTCGCAGCATAACCCCATTAAGAAGAAAATCGATTTGGAGCTTTTATCATGTCATCCAATACCATTTTTTAATTCGTGAAGAAAGAGTTCAACGATGATCCGTAAAGCCACCCTGCAGGATATCAAGGCCATTTATAGCTTGCTCCAACACTATGGAAATCAGGGGGTGCTTCTACCCAGGCCCTTTAGTGAGCTCTATGACCATCTGCGGGATTTTTCGGTATATGAAAATCCGGAAGACGGTCAGGTGATTGGGTGCTGTGCCCTGCAATTCTGTTGGGAGGATCTGGCTGAAATACGCTCCCTGGCTGTAGCGCCGGATCATCTTCGAAAGAAGATCGGAAGTCAACTCGCCGAAGCAGCCATCGAAGAAGCAAGGAGCTATCGAATTCATCAGGTGTTTACCCTGACCTACCGCCCGGAATTCTTCTCCACCCTCGGATTCGAACGTATCGATCGATCCTTTCTTCCGCTCAAAATCTGGAGCGGCTGTCTCTTCTGCGTCAAGTTCCCGGATTGCGACGAAATCGCCATGATGAAGCGCTTGAGTTATTCCTGAGTGACCTTTTGCGACTTCATCATCATTGATGGCCCCGCAAAAAGTCGCTTTTCCCGTGCTTTTGGGAAATGCCGGGCATCAGCGGGGTGACTGGGGAAGCCTTTTGAGACTGCTGCGAAAACGTGTTTGAAGCCGCCGGATATCGTTGGATCGGGCGGAGATGCTTCATCCATATTTGTTTGAAAAACATCATGTTGCAACTCAGCAATTCTGTATT
>JBFMBE010000071.1:0-16102 GCA_040755275.1 Thermodesulfobacteriota bacterium
ATTGATGGGTCGGAAGTCAAACAATCGATGATGGCCCCGCAAAAAGTCAGGAAGTCTCTGTCGAGTCGCGGGGTGACTGGGGAACCTTTTTCGCTGCTGCGAAAAAACTCAGCCGCCCGATCTCGTACAATCGGGCGGATAGCCAAACTTGGAATACAGAATTGCTGAGTTGCAACAGGATGTTTTTCAAACAAATATGGATGAAGCATCTCCGCCCGATCCAACGATATCCGGCGGCTTCAAACACGTTTTCGCAGCAGTCTCAAAAGGCTTCCCCAGCCACCCCGCTGATGCCCGACATTTACGAAAAGCACGGGAAAATCGACTTGTTGCGGGGCCATCATCGATGACGGAGGACAGGAGACGGAAGGCGGAAGCGGGGAGATAGAGATCGGAAGGTGGCGGATGCTGGCGGGATCCCAGCCCTACGACAGGCCGTTGGCGGCCCTTCTCATCGGCTTCGTTGCAGGGATGGCCGTTTGCGACATCTTTCCTGACCACGGTTACGAGGCTGCGGTTTCAGCCCTCGTCGCAGGCGCTCTCCTGCTCCATGCCTTGCGAACGGCCAGAGCCGTCGTTTTCTCTCCTCTTCTTCTCTTCGCAAGTCTTGGATATCTGAGCCTGCATCCCTGGACGACCTCCAACTTCCCGGTGGATCATTTCCTCCATCGTATTCTGGAAACCCCGGCTCCCATCGTCGGAACGATCACCGAAACCGAAGCGCCGGTTGGCGATCGCTCCCGATTTCGGCTGTCGATCGAGCAGGTCGCCGATTATCCGGTTTCAGGTGGCATCCGCCTGACTGTAGCGGGCTACTGCAGCCTTCAGGAAGGAGACCGGATCCGTTTTGCCACCAAGCTCTATCCGGTGAGAACCCATCGAAACCCGGGAGGCTTCGATGTGCGGCGGTACCTGCGGTTTTCTGGAATCACCGGAACGGCGTTCGTTCGTTCGGAGGCGATCTCTCTGTTGGATCGTCGGCCGTCAATACTCTCTCGACTGTTGCAATCCCAGCGCATGGCAATTGCTGCTTCGATCGACCGGACCGAGGGATCGGACGCGGCACGACAGATTCTCAAAGCCGTCCTGATCGGCATTCGAAGCGGCATTCCACCCGAAACGAACGATCTGTTTTCTGTGACGGGATTGAGCCATCTATTGGCCATCTCCGGCCTTCACGTGGGTATCGTGGCCGCCTGCGCCTTTTTCCTGTTCTACCGCCTCGCTGCATGCTTCAAGCCGCTGCTCTTACGGGCCCTTGGTAAAAAGACCGCAGCCCTTCTGACCCTCGTTCCGGTTTTTGCTTATGGTCTGCTGTCCGGAATGTCCCCTTCCACCCAGCGGGCCGTTCTCATGGCCTCCGTCGTTCTGGTGGGCTTGCTCGTCGAGCGGGATCACGAACCGTTCAATACTCTGGCTCTGGCTGCATGGGGCATTCTCATTGTTCATCCCCCGGCCCTGTTTTCCATTTCCTTTCAGCTGTCTTTTGTATCCGTTCTGGCCATTCTCACCGGAACGACCCTTCTGATGCCCTACCTGCCGAGGCCTTTCGGTTGGCGGGAAAAGCTCCTGCTGCCGGTTTTTGTATCCGTATGCGCGACCCTCGGAACGCTTCCGCTTGTCATGTACTATTTCCAGCGGGTGTCGATCGTGGGTCTTGCAGCCAATGCCCTCGTGGTTCCGATGATGAGCCTTTTGGTCATTCCAGTGGGGCTGGCGGGTGCTGTGCTGCATGTGCTGCATCTGCCGTGGGCTTCTCTGTGCTTCGGGATTGCCTGCCATCTGCTGGATATCGTGCTGCAACTTGTTCGCTGGTTTGCTGCAGCTCCCTGGGCTTCCATCGTCACCATCCGGCCGACGGTTTTCGAGCTGGTATGGTTCGGGGCCTTGATATGGCTGTCGGTTCGAACCTTGTTTTTTCGGACCCTCCCAAACCGGCCGGAGGCGCATCCGGTTCGGAGCGATCCATCGGAAGGCGCATCCCCGCTTTCTTCCGTTCAGTCATACAGGTTAGCTGCAAACGCAAGGGGCGTTTTCTTGCGATGGGCATGGTTGGCCCTTGCCGTCATCGGAATCGCGGATGTTGGATTCTGGTTGAACGAGCGCTTTCTGCATGCCGATCTAAGGGTAACGGTTCTCGATGTCGGGCAGGGACTTTCCATCCTTGTGGAAGAGCCCGGTGGACGGGTGATGCTGATCGATGGCGGGGGATTTGCGGACAGCACCGCCTTCGATGTCGGCAGGAACATCGTTGCACCGGCGCTGTGCGCCCGCAAAATTCTGTCGATCGACCGCGTCGTTCTCACCCATCCCGACAGCGATCACTTGAACGGCCTTCTGTACGTCCTGAGCCATTTTTCCGTCGGTGAGCTCTGGACCAACGGCCGCCCATCTCCCGATTCGGCATTCGGAAGGTTTCTGGACATCGTTCACCGCAGAAACATCCCGCTCATTGAAGGCGATGTCGTACCCACTGCCTTGGATGAAGCGGGCATCGCAATCCACCGTCTCCATCCGGATCCGGGGTTTTCACCGCCGCAACCGCCGAGAAAAGTACCGGATACGAACAATTTTTCTCTTGTGCTTTCCCTTCGAATGGGAGAAATAAGGTTCCTGTTTCCGTCGGACATCGAAAAACCGGCTGAATCCTGGCTTGTGGCGCGTGCGGCAGAGCGGCTCAGGAGCACGGTCCTGGTGGCCCCTCATCATGGCAGCAAAACATCGAGTTCCCAGGCCTTCATCGATGCGGTTCAGCCCGATGTCGTCGTTTTTTCGGCCGGCACCAACCGCTACATCCCCCATCCCGATGTTTTGGAGCGGTACCGGAGGGCTGGTTGTCGGTTGCTATCCACCGCCAGTTGCGGCGCCGTAGAGATGCGGACCGACGGCCGGCGGCTCGTGCTGCATGTGTATGAATCCAATACAACGAACGAGGAGATTGCCATCGATGGTGACGTTTGAATCGCTGTTGGAAAGAAAGGATCGGATCGCTGTCATTGGTTTGGGGTATGTCGGTCTTCCCTTGGCCGTTCATTTGTCCCGTCATTTCGATGTGACAGGCTACGACCTGAAATCGCAGCGCATCCAAGAGCTGCAAGGGGGCATCGACCGCACGAACGAAGTGACGGCGGAAGAACTTCGGGCTGCATCCATTCATTTCACGGATGATCCGTCATCCATTTCCACCTGCCGACTCGTCATCGTCGCCGTTCCGACGCCGATCGACGCCTACCGGATTCCGGATTTCAGACCGTTGATCGGGGCATCCGAGACCGTCGGGAAGCATCTCCAGCAGGGAAGTTGTGTGGTATATGAATCGACGGTTTATCCCGGGGCTACGGAAGAGGTATGCCTCCCGATTCTGGAAAGGCATTCCGGCATGCGGTTCGGGGTGGATTTCACGCTCGGCTATTCGCCCGAACGCATGAATCCGGGGGATCGGGAACACAGTGTAGACAAGATCGTCAAGGTCGTTTCCGGTTCGGATGATCGGACCCGCGCCCTGCTCTGCGCGGTTTATGGAAAGGTGGCTCTTGCAGGAATCCATGCCGCCCCATCGATCAAGGTGGCCGAGGCGGCCAAGGTCATCGAAAATACCCAACGCGACCTCAATATCGCTCTGATGAACGAGCTGGCCATGATCTTCGACCGAATCGGTATCGACACGATGGACGTCCTGAAAGCCGCAGGAACCAAGTGGAATTTCCTGCCCTTCCGCCCGGGGCTGGTCGGTGGGCATTGCATCGGCGTAGACCCCTATTACCTGACATTCAAGGCCGAAGCCCTCGGGTACCATCCCGAAATGATCCTGGCTGGAAGACGGATCAACGACAACATGGGTAAGTACATCGCAGAGAAGACCGTCAAGATGATGATCGCAGCATCCAAAAAGGTCCGGGGGGCCAAGGTGGCGATTCTCGGGCTGACCTTCAAGGAAAATGTCCCGGATCTGCGGAACACGAAAGTCGTGGATATCGTCAACGAGTTGCAGGACTACGGGGTGGATGTGCGGGTGCACGATCCGCTCGGTGATCCGGAGGAAGCCCGACGGTACTATGGCATCGACCTCGTAGGGGACTGGAAGGAACTCGACGGGGTCGATGCCGTCGTTCTGGCCGTTCAGCACCGGTCCTATCTCGAAATGGGAATCGAACCGATTGCATCGCTCTGCCGAAACGGCACTCCCATCCTGATTGATGTCAAGGCAGCATTCGATCCGGCTGAAGTGCGATCCAAAGGCATCCGGTACTGGCGGTTGTAGTTTAGGCCGAAGACACGACCGATGTCGTTGACGGCTTCGCAAAAAGTCAGGTAGTTGCTATCGAGTCGCGGGGTGACTGGGGAACCTTTTTCGATGCTGCGAAAAAACTCAGCCGCCCGAGCTCGTAGGATCGGACGGATGGCCAAACAGCAAACACAGGCTGGTTGAATCACAACAGCTTGCTTTTCAATCTAAACTTCGATCCAGTACGTCCGCCCGATCCGACGATCTCCGGCGGCTTCAAACACGTTTTCGCAGCAGTCTCAAAAGGCTTCCCCAGCCACCCCGCTTATGCCCGGCATTTCCAAAAAGCACGGGAAAAGCGACTTTTTGCAAGGCCATCCTGCTTGAAACTTTTGTTGAAATCCCCCGTTTTAAAGGAACCGCATATAAGGCTGCAAAATGGATACATGTGGGTCAGACTCAGGGCAGGGAAAACTCGGCCAACCCTGGGAGAACAATCTGCCGATAAAAGCCATCTGGCTATACCCGCTGCATAAACCCTTCAAACAGCTTCTCTGCAAATAATCCTACTTTTGTAGCCAGTCCTTATCCTTTTTTGTATCGCTGCATATTCATATTGAAAACTGGTTTACCGAATAGTTACTCCCATGGAACTGACGCCGGGGACCATTCTGCGCATCCCGTCCGTCGAACATGCCGTGATGGGACTGCTCGTCTGAAGCCGAAGATTGGGGACCTCTTCATCCCGAGGGGCTGGTCAGTGTCAGCCAGATGTCTTCCACGTCGAGAGGATTGAGAATACGAACTCCCCGGACGTCGAACGACTGATCGCCGTTATAGAGGACCGCGCCGGGCAGGACTCGCTTGAGGCCCAGCGTTTGGAACCATTCGAGTTGTTTGAGGAAATCCGTGGAGAAGGTCGCTGCGGACTTGATCTCGACCGGCGTGAGCGCGCCCTTTTCCCGGATAAGCAGATCGATCTCGTTGCCGTGGGAGTCCCGGAAGAAATACATCTCCGGCCTGATTCCCTTGTTGAGCGCGGCCTTCACGATATCCGCTATGACGAGGTTCTCGTAGAGGTTTCCCCGCAAAGGGTCGCGAGAAGCCTGCTCCGCGGTATGGATGCCGAGCAGAAAGGCGGCCAAACCGACGTCGGTGAAATAGATCTTGGGCGACTTGATGACGCGCTTTTGCACGTTTTCAAAAAACGGGGGCAGTTCGAACACCACATAGGACGCCTTCAAAACGGAAAGCCAGCTCCGGATCGTCGTGGCGGAAGTACCTACGTCGCTGCCCAGCGAGGCGAGGTTGACGACCTGTCCCACCCGGCCGGCCAGCAGGATCAGGAATTTCTGGAACAGCGACAGATCGCGCAACTGAATCAAAGCGCGGACATCTCGCTCGACGTAGGTCTGCAGATAGCCGTTGAAAAATCGGCGCGGTTCCAATCCCTCCTCATGAAGCCTGGGGAAAAAACCGCGGCAGATCAAGTCGAAAGGGTCGCGGGGCGAATCGTAGCAGCGGATTTCACGAAGGGAAAACGGCCACAGGGCCAGCATGGCCGTCCGGCCCGCCAGCGACTGACTGATCGCCTGGTGGAGTTGCGGCTGATGGCTGCCGGTCAGGATGAACCGCCCGCGTTTCCTGGTCTTGTCCACAATGCCTTGGACATAGGAAAGCAGAATCGGAAGCCGTTGGATCTCGTCCAGGACGCCGCCGTTTTCCATCCGACTGAGGAAACCCCGCGGATCGGCCTCGGCCGCCATACGGATGTCCGGATCTTCCAAGGAAAAATACGGCCTATCCGGGAACGTCATCCGGGTCAGGGTGGTCTTGCCAGACTGACGGGGTCCCAGGATGGTCACCACCGGGTACTCCGCGGCGGAGCGCAACAGTTCTTGAGTGATGTCTCGAGTGATCATGGCATAAAGATACTACGGCATGCGTGTACAAAAGGCAAGTTAAACTTTTGATTTGCACAGATAATGCGCCGAATCCGTACCGGTCGTCAAGAGATCGTTTTGATATAAAGCCAGGATTTCCCCCAAACCGACTTTTCTGATCCAGATCGAGGGGCAGCAGACCCTTTCGGCGGATATCACGCAGGAGATCGCCTCGTTCGTCTTCGAGGTCAACGAGGAGGAGCTCGAGGTCATGGAACTCGCGGTCACCGACCGAAACCTACCTCTCGCCGCGCAAGAAGGCGGTCATCAAGGATGATGGCCCCGCAAAAAGTCGCCGATACCCCGACCTTATCGATTGCCATGCCACGATGACGAGACTTTCCGACTTTTTGCGAAGCCGTCCTGCATGATTTGTTTGTGAAAACCGTGGAACCTCTCAGTCCCAACAGGAAATTTCCGAGAAAACATAAACTTCAAAAGATGTGCTTTGACCCTTCTTTTAAACCGGTTCGCTACGTCAATGACATTGATAGGGGCATTCCATCTTTTCCGGCATCTTCCATCTGATGGACGCAGCCTCATCCTTCTCGAGTTCTGATTTCTGATTTCTGTCTTCATCTTCCTATTCCCCGCATCCTCAAGTCAATTCAGTTACGTCTCATTTTTGTTCCATGGAGCAAATTAATCGGGTTGAGATGTTGGATATTGACTTGATAATCAAAGCCGATTTTTTGGATGAAAGTGCTTCAATTCATTTTTGGTATTTCTAGTTTATTTATTATATTGATGGGTTATTTTTTATTGACTTTGGATCAAGCCGAGCGTATTGGTGGGCCTCCAAAATCGGCACGACGGATCATATTGCTGCTTGCAGGCAATCGAAGACGTAATAAAGCGATAGTATTCAACGGATAGGTGAGTCACTTATGGAAGGGGTTGCTTTCCCGATCATCGTTTTTGTTCTGGTCTATCTGGCCATCACGTTCGAGCTGGTCAACAAGGCGGTTGCAGCCTTGCTGGGAGTGATGGTGCTGCTTCTGACCCATGTGGTGAGTGAACATGAAGCGGTTCAATTCATCGATTTCGAGACGATCATGCTTCTGATGGGCATGATGATCATCGTCGCCATCCTTCGAAAATCCGGCTTCTTTACGATCATGTCGGTCAAGATCGCTGAAATGACCGAAGGCAGTCCTTTGAAGATTCTCGTGCTGTTCTCGATCGTGACAGCCTCGGTATCCGCCTTTCTCGACAATGTCACGACGGTGCTCATCATCGTTCCCATCGTCATCGAACTGACTCACGGCATGGGGCTTGACCCAAAACCTTACGTCATCAGCCAGGCCGTGGTGTCCAACATCGGCGGAACGGCGACCCTCATCGGGGACCCACCCAACATCATCATCGGTTCGAAAACGGCTCTTACCTTCAATGACTTCATTCTCAACCTGACGCCTGTGGTCGCCGTCTGCGTGGTCGCCATGATCGGATACTATTGGCTGACCGACCGGGAGAAGTTCCGACCCATCGATAACGATCTGGTCAAGCTGTTTTCGGTGCAGTTCCTGCTGCGGAAGATCAGGCATGAATTCGTCGGCATTTCCTTCGACAGGGCTTTCCTGGGAAAGTCTTTGGGCTGCCTGGCGCTTGCCCTGATTCTGTTTGTCACCCAGACGATCACAAAGATTTCTCCAGGGGTTGTCGCCCTTCTGGTCGGCATGATCCTTCTGCTGATCACCCGGGTCGATGTCGAGCATATGTTGATGGAAGTGGAGTGGAGCACGCTGCTGTTTTTCGCCGGGCTGTTCATTCTGGTAGGGGTGCTGGAGGAAAAAGGAGTGATCGAATGGATCGCCCGAAACGTATTCCTCAAGGTTGGATCCAACCCGTATGTCATCGTTCTGACGGTACTCTGGGTTTCCGGGATCGTGTCTGGGTTTCTCGACAACATTCCTTTTACGATCACGATGATCCCCATCGTCAAACTCATCCTGGAAACGACGCCGATTCCGAACAACATTCTCTGGTGGGCGCTGTCCCTCGGTGCTTGTTTCGGAGGCAACCTGACGATGGTCGGTGCATCGGCCAATATCGTATCGGTCGGTATGGCGAAAAAGCACGGCTGTGACATCAGCTTCATGGAATTCTGTAAATCCAGTGTCATCATCACGATTTTGACGCTCGTGATTTCTTCCGTTTACCTCTGTGGATATCTGTGGTTGATCCGATGAAACCTACCGATCAAGACGTATTGAATCGACTGTTTCGGGAGCAGGGCGATATTCTGGGTGGTGCTCGGACCACCGTCGTCGCGCTCGAATGCTTCATCCAATCCCTTCGGAAATTGAAAACGGGGCCGGATCGGTTTTATCCGGAAGTGCTAAAAATGACAGGGGCGATCCAGAAGACCGAACCCCCCTTCACGCCGCTCATTCACTTGATTGAACGATTTGAACAGGAATTGGAGCGGCATCACGCACTCCCGCAAGAAGCTCTGCGGGACCAGGCGATACAGATTTTGGAGCGACAGATTGACGATTTCAAGGCGACCGTTCGGAAGGTCATCGACCAGGGGGTTTCTCAGGTCGCGGATGGGGATGTGATCCTGGTGTATTCGACCAGCACGGTCGTCAACAACATCCTGATCCGGGCAAAAGATGTGCTCCGACGTCAATTCCGGGTGATTGTGCTCAAGCAGGATATGGTCAAGACGCGGCAGCTTATCCGCGAATTGGCCAAAGCCGATGTGCCTCACGAAGTCATTCCGGAATACGTTCTCGACCATGTCCTCGATTCGGCCAACAAGCTGTTCATCGGGGCCCTGTCCATCACCAGAGACAACAAGGTGATCGCATCGGCGGGGACACCGAATATCGTCAGCCTGTGTCATATTCATCGGGTTCCGGTATATCTGTTCCTCGATACCTTCCGTTTTTCCCATCGCCCGTCGTCCGTACAAACCATTCCCGAAAAATCCACCATTCGTTCCATGGAACATTTCGATCTCAAAATGAAGACCCGATCTCATTCGATACTGGATCTGGATCTGATCGAACATGTCATTACGGAACAGGGGGAAATGAATCGTCCCCGGGTTCCGTCTTCCCAATCATCATAAGGAGGCCTAATGGCACTGGAAGAGGAAAAATTCATTACGACAAGCTGCAAGTATCGTGGATTGGAGTCGGCTGAACCATTGCATCAAGTGGGTTCCACAGGTTGTGCGGACACCTGGTGGCGATCGGAAATCAAGAAAATGAGCCCAACCCCCCGTATCTGCGCCGTTTGTGGAAGTCCAAACGCCTACATCGAACGGGTGGACCATTACCTGAGTCTATTTTCCTTCCCGTTCCTGCGGATCAAGAAGGGGGCGCCGTTTTTGCTGTGCGAAGCCTGTGACAGTGTTTCCGACATGTTTGAAACGAAACGGAGCCGGTCCTCGGTTACAGGCACCCGTCGAGTGTGTTGCAAACACTGCCAAACCGAGCTGCACGGGGATGTATTCTGTCCAAGCTGTGGGTTGCCGACGTAAGAGAAAAATTGTGGGAGCGGACGATCTTCCGCTCCCACAAAAAAGCACGGGCGTTTGAGGAGGGCTTTAGGCTGACGTGTTGTAGGCCGCCGGATCGAGGGGTGAGCCTGTCGGGAACGCCCGGGTTCCCAGTTCCCGATCGACGAAGATCAGTGCCGATCGGTCCTGTCCCACCATTTTCATCTGTTCAAGCACCCGCGAGGCTGTCGCCTCCTCCTCCACCTGTTCCTTGGAAAACCAGGCCAGCAGAGGCTCGACGGCATAGTCTCTCACCTCACGCGCAATGGTCGTCAAGTCATCGATTTTCGAAGTGATGAAACGTTCATGTGCCAGGGTATCTTCCCAGGCTTCGATGGGATTCTGCCATTCGGTCTTGATTTGTTTGAGGTCCTGCAAGACGACGGCATATCCCCTATCGTTCAGGTGGTCGAAGAATTTCATGGCATGGATCATTTCCTCGTGAGCCTGGCACCGCATCCAGTGGGCCATGCCGTCCAGGCTTCTTGCATGAAACCAGGCGGCCATGGATAGATAGATGTATGCGGATTCCAGCTCGTTACGAATCTGTTCGTTCATTGCTTTCGCCAATTGATCGTTGATCATGGTGTCTCTCCTTTCCTGTCGTTGTATCAGATGACCTTCCCGGTTCCTTTTTCGTTTGATCACCAACCCGTATCTTGTGTATTGGATAGTAAGAATGGTTGATCCGGTGGTCAAGACGGATGAAGCGAGGAGTGGGTGAACAGAGACTACCTGTTTTTTTGCGACTCCATCCTTAAGGATGCGCTCGCAAAAAGTCCATCATATGGACGGCTTTGAAAAAAGGCCGCAGGCAAGGAGTGCAAATCCAGAGGAGTGAGGCGTACTGAAACGTACGCCGCAACGACGAGGGATGCAGCACGACACAGCATCCGGCCTTTTTGCGAAGCCGTCATTAAGGATGCTTCATGAAACCCATAGCATGTTTTCCACAGCGTGCCCGTGGCTGTATTCGGGCCGTGTTGACGGATATCGATGATACGCTGACCTGCAGGGGGAGACTTCCGTCTTGCGTCTTTTCGGCGATGGAGCGGCTTCAGGCCGCGGGGATTCGGGTGGTGCCGGTTACCGGGAGACCTGCCGGCTGGTGCGATCACATCGCCCGCATGTGGCCCATCGACGGCGTGGTCGGTGAAAACGGCGCCCTGTATTACCGGTATGATGCATTCGAACGAAAGATGATCCGACGTTATTGGAAGAGCGACCCGGAACGGGAAGCGGATCGCAGACGTTTGGAAGCGCTTGCCCGGCAAATCCTGCAACAGGTTCCAGGCGCCCGCATTGCTGCAGATCAGGCCTTTCGGGTGGCGGATCTGGCCATCGACTTTGCAGAAGACATCGATCCGCCTCTGTCCATGGAACGTGTGGAAACGATTGTTTCCATCTTCGAAGCGGCAGGGGCAGTCGCCAAAATCAGCTCGATTCATGTCAACGGATGGTTTGGGAGCTACGACAAACTGACGATGGCCTCCCGATTCTTTCGAGAGATGTTCGACATGGACCTCGAAGCGTTCAAAGAGGCCATCCTCTATTGCGGGGATTCTCCGAACGATGCGCCCATGTTCGGGTTTTTTCCACATGCCGTCGGCGTCGCCAATGTCGTTCGATTTTCGGGAAAGATGGAAGCTGAGCCGGCCTGGGTCACCACTGCAGAGGGTGGATATGGATTTGCCGAAATGGTCGATGTATTGCTCCAACATGCGCAAGCTTCCGAAGTGCTTTAGGTTCCTGGTTCCTGGCTCCTGACATCCTGACTTCCACCCCCTTCCCCATACGTTTCTCGAAGTGTCATGTGGAGGCGTTCATGAAAGAAGGCACCGGTTGGACGATCGTCGTGATGGATGACGAACCCGATATTCGGGAAGTGATTTCGATGAGCCTCGAGGACGAAGGCTATCGGGTGTTCAGTGCATCTGATGGACAAGCGGGGATGCAGTTGTGCCGGGAACATCTTCCCCAGATCGTACTCACCGATATCCGCATGCCGGTCATGGACGGCATCGAGGTGCTTCGCAACCTCAAGGCCGAAACCCCCGACGTCGAAGTCATCGTCGCCACCGCTTTTGGAGACATCGAGACCGCCATCCTCGCTCTTCAAAACGATGCCTCGGATTTCATCACCAAGCCCATCGGTCAGGATGCCCTCGCCATGGCCCTCCAGCGGGCCAGAAACCGATACACAAGCCGCAAACAGCTTCGTGACTATACGGCCCTTCTCGAACACGAAAACGCCAGAACCTCTCAGGAACTCCTCTCCAACATCGCCTTTCAGAAGAACCTGATCGAAAGCGCCATGGATGGCATCGTGGGTGCTGGAACCGATGGATGCATCCGCATGTTCAACCGGGCGATGGAAAGACTGTTGTCGATGAACCGAGGGGCGATCGTCGGCAAGATCCCTTTGTCCGACCTCTTTGCCCCAAATGCGTACGAGCGCTTTCTGCTGGACCTTCAGAGCGACCGCTTCGGGGGGGCAAACGTGTTGGCCCTGTATGAGACCCAACTGGTTGATGGTGCGGGCAAACCGGTTCCCGTTCAGGTCTCCGCCGTGGTGATGCCGGAGATTCCGTCGGAAGGAGCCGGCATCGTCTGCTATTTCCGAGATCTGCGCTACATCCGGCGTCTCGAGCAGGATCTCGCCGATCAGAGTCACATCTTGCATCAGGACAAGATGATGTCTCTCGGGAGGCTGGCTGCAAGCATCGTCCACGAGATCAACAATCCACTCGCAGGCATCCTCAACTATGTTCGGTTGATGATCCGAAGGCTCGAAAAGCCGCTTTCCGACGAGATCCTGCTCGAAAAATTCCGCAAAGATCTCGATGTCGTCTTTCGGGAAACGGAACGCTGCTCGAAGATCGTTTCCAACCTGCTCCTGTTTTCCAGAAGATCCGAGCCCGTCTTTTCGGATGTTGACCTGCGGGAGCTGATCGATCGCTGCATGCTCCTGAGCGGGCACAAGCTGGAGCTAAGCCGCATCCAGTGGACGGCGGCAGTTGCAGAAGGCCTCCCCAAAATTCGCGGAGACATGAACCAATTGCAGCAGGCCCTGATCAATCTGATCTTCAACGCCATCGACGCCATGCCCGAAGGCGGAAAGCTGCGGATCGAAGCCACATCGGCCGAAGACGGAAAGTCTGTGGCGATCGCCGTCACGGATACGGGAACGGGAATCGCCCCGGATGTGCTGCCCCACATTTTCGAGCCGTTTTTTTCCACCAAGGCGGAAGGCTATGGTGTTGGGTTGGGGCTTTCGACCGTTTACGGCATCATCGATCGGCACGGCGGAAAGATCGACGTCCAAAGCACCCTGGGGGCAGGCACGACCCTAACCCTGCTGCTTCCGGTCGATGGTGGGATGCAGGACCGGACGAATCCTTCCCGTTCTTGAGGGGCCTTTCGGATGAAGGGTATTTGCCGACAGGAAATGCGGCGTTTCACTGGTTGCATCATCGATCAAGCCTGTGGAGGCATGGCATGAGCGACACGATCCTGACGATCGGCAGCGGTAAGGTTTCCACCGACACCCTGCTGCAGGTTCTCGATGAGCTCAGCATCGGGGCCTTTACGGTGGACATTCACCGCAGGGTTTCCGCCATGAACTGCGTCGCGCAGACGCTGATGGGATTTCGGGAAAACGAATTCCTTGGAAGAGACTGTAGGGAAGTCTTCGTCGGCATTCCCTGCATGGTCCCCTGCATTTTCAAGAAAGGAAAAGCCTGGGAGGTAATGACTGCCGAAGATGCCGGGGAATCCGCTTCGACACCAACGGGGCATCGGCTCGTCACACGGCTTGCCATGCCGATTCAGGACGCGAAGGGCCGGCTGATGGGATGTCTGACGATTCTTCAGGACCAATCTCCCATTTCCGATCTCATCAACCGGGTGCATCACGAGGAAAGAAGCCTCAAGATGATCCTCGAAAATCTCGATATCGGCATTTTCACCGTGAATCGCGGCGGTCATGTCACGTTCATCAATCCCCGGGCCGAGAAGATCACCGGATACCGTCGCGAAGAGATGCTGGGCATTCCCTGCTCGAAGCTGCTGGACCCGAAATCGAACGCACGGGACTTTCAGCTCTTGCAGCAGGCCATATCGCAAGGTGAAACCCTATCCAACCCGAGGGGCCGGATGCGCATCGCCTCTGGAGAGCGCATTCCCATCCGGGCCACCTACATGGCGCTGCGCAACGAAAAGGGTGCCATCATCGGGGGGCTTGCGACGTTCGATGATATTTCGGTCCTCGAAGCCCTTCGCAATGCCGTCAAAGACAGTTACACCTTTCATGACATGATCGGAAAAGACGCCGTCATGCAAAAGGTGTTTCACTTGGCTCGGGTGGTTGCCGCCAGCGACGCGACCGTTTTGATTTCCGGAGAAACCGGAACCGGAAAGGATCTTCTGGCCAAAATCATTCATGGTGCAAGCCATAGGGCGCAGCGGCCTTTCATCAAGGTCAACTGTGCCGCCATGCCCGATACCCTGCTGGAATCCGAAATGTTCGGGTACGAGCGGGGGGCGTTTACCGGAGCGGATCGATCGAAACCGGGGCGGTTTCAAGACGCAGACGGCGGAACCCTGTTCCTGGATGAGATCGGGGATTTGCCCCTATCGCTTCAGGCCAAGCTGCTTCGCGTTCTGGAAGACCAGGATTTCTATCCGCTGGGTTCCCGCAATCCGGTTCGGGTGGATGTGCGGATCATTTCGGCGACCAATCGTGACCTTGCGGACATGGTGCAGAAGGGGCGGTTTCGGGAAGATCTTTTCTATCGGCTCAACGTGCTTCGGATCGAGATGCCGCCGCTTCGCTCGAGGCCCTCGGATTTACCCCTGCTTATCCGGAGTATTCTGAAAAAGCTTTGCGCACAGCACCAGAAACCGGACAAATCCATTTCCTCCCGAGCGATGGACGTTCTTCTGAACTATGCCTATCCAGGAAACGTTCGGGAATTGGAGAACATCCTGGAGTATGCCGTCATCTTGAGCGAAGCGGAGACGATTTTCCTGGAGCATCTTCCGGACTACCTCAAAGAGACGCGAAAGAGCGAGCTTCCGGTTCGAAGGGGTGCCGGAGATACCCCCCAAATTCCGGAAGCCATCGATGGCTGCAAAGCCAAAACGATCGAGGCCCTTCGACGGAACCGATGGCACATCGGCAGAAGCGCAGCCGCCCTGGGAATTGACCGATCGACCCTCTGGCGTCGAATGAAAAAATATGGAATCGCCATCCGACGGGAGGAAGCCGTGCCGACCGACTCATGAAACAAGGCTTCAAGATTGCCTGTTTTTTTTGCGGGGCCATCATTGATGAAAAAGGATTGATTTGCCTGCGGTTCGACGCCGAAAAAATACTAAGGAGGAAAAGTTCATGGCACATGGTTTTTCCCATGACATGGTCAAACGGAGAGGGGCGATCTGGGTGGCCATCCTGTTGGTTTTTCCCGCCTCGTGTTTCGCCGCCGGTTTGCCTCAGGAATTTGTCTATGTCGATGAGCTCATCCCAACCGCCCAATGCGAACTCCGGTATTACACGGAAAACAATTTCATGGGGCAGAGGGTCGATGGGTATCTAAGCCCACGATGCATTTTGACGCGTCAGGCAGCAGAGGCGCTGAAGAATGTCCAGAATATGCTTGCTTCCTTCGGGCTCGGTATCAAGATCTTCGATGCCTACCGCCCGCAGCGGGCCGTCGATCACTTCGTACGCTGGGGCCGCGACCTGAAGGACATTCACATGAAGGCGGCCTATTATCCCAATGTCGACAAGGGCCGGGTCTTCGAAGAGGGATATATCGCCACCCGTTCGGGTCACTCCAGGGGATCGACCGTAGATCTGACGATCGTATCCTTGGCCGCACCCCATGAAGAGCTGGACATGGGAACCGGTTTCGATTTCTTCGGTCCCGAATCTTGGCCCGAACATCCATTCCTTTCCCCTGCACAGCGGGCGCACCGGATGCTGTTGCAAATCGTCATGAAACAGCACGGCTTCAAACCGTACGACAAGGAGTGGTGGCATTTTAACTTGGCGAACGAACCTTTTCCGGATACGTATTTCGATTTTCCAGTGGAATGAAGGATATATTCTCCGTTGTCCGCCAATTTCGGTACGATCTGCCCCGGGGGAAGACTGGCATACCGAGGATCATGACAGATCCGCAAAACCTGCTCCCGTTCCTCGGTAGACAGCTTGTTTGCTTGGTGTAGGCCTTGTAGCCTGTGGTCGCTTGTCGGCCCCCACATCCCCGCAGCGTGTCCAACGCTGATAGGTGCGAGCGGTAAGCTTCAATTCCCGACAGGCTGCTTCTAACCGTGCTCCGTTCTGCCGGGCCTCGTCGATCAGCTCTACAGCGTTTCGGCGATCAGGGGCGCTGATCATTCGCCCGCGGGCTCCCCCCA
>JBFMBE010000072.1:0-16009 GCA_040755275.1 Thermodesulfobacteriota bacterium
TATTTACAGTTTGGCCATCCGTCCGATCCTACGAGATCGGGCGGCTGAGTTTTTTCGCAGCAGCGAAAAAGGTTCCCCAGTCACCCCGCGACTCGACAGAAACGCCCTGACTTTTTGCGAGCGCATCCTGTATGACGGCTTCGCAAAAAGGCCGGATGCTGTGTCGTGCTGCATCCCTCTTCGTTGCGGCGTACGTTTCCGTACGCCTCACAGACGGGATTTGCACTCCTTGCCTGCGGCCTTTTTTCGAAGCCGTCCATATGATGGACTTTTTGCGGGACAATCATTTTTATAGAAACGGACAACGATTCATGAAAGAACAGATTGAAACGCTCGTAGCCATCCAACGGCTCGAAGCGGAGAGTGTGGAAATCCAGCATCAGTTGAACGAGGCATCCAAACGGATCGAGGAGATTACCCAAACCCTCCGGGAGAAGCAACAGGATGTGGAAAACCGAGCACAGACCATAGCCGGTTGGAAAACTTCCTATCGGGATTTCGATTTGACCTTGAAGTCGAATCAGGACCTCATTCACAGAAGCCAGGAACGACTGAAAACGGTCAAGACCAACCGGGAATACCAGGCCCTGTTGAAAGAAGTCGATGAATTGAAGAAGCAGAACGCCCGAATCGAGGACGAAATGCTCAAGCTCATGAGCGACATCGAAAGCGGGGAAGTCAAACTCGCCGAAAGTCAGGCGGAAATCCAGGAGCTTGAAGCCTCCATCGAAGCGGAAACGGCGGCTGTCGAGCAGTCGACCGCCTCACAGCGGCTTCGGCTTCAGGAACTCGAAGCCGAGAAGTCCCGATTCGCCGTCCAGACCGATCCGAGCCTGCTCAAACTCTTCAAACGCGTCCGCTCCATCCACAGCCGGGGAAACGCTGTCGTTCAGGTGATCGATGCCGTATGCAACGGATGCCATATGAACATTCCTTTTCAACTGTACAACGAGTTGCAGCGGGGTGACAGTATCAAATTGTGCCCGAACTGCCAGCGGATCATTTATTGGCAACAACAATGGGAGTAGGGTATCAGGCCGACGTAGGGCAGACGGTCGCTGGAACCCGTCGAGGGTTCTGGAGGAAAGTCCGAACACCGCAGGGCAGGGTGCTCCATAACGTGGAGTCGTGGTAACGCGAAGGAAAGTGCAACAGAAAATACACCGCCTGCCTGAATCTCTCTCGTGAGGTACGGGCCGGTAAGGGTGAAATGGTGCGGTAAGAGCGCACCAGTCTTCCGGGTGACCGGAGGGCTTGGCAAACCCCACCCGGTGCAAGACCAAATAAGGAAGCGTCTGAGGGCTGCCCGTCCGAGCTTCCGGGTAGGTCGCTTGAGGTGCCGGGTAACCGGCATCCCAGAGGAATGACCGTCGTTCCGTTCCGGGTAACCGGGTCGGAAAACAGAATTCGGCTTATGAACTGCGTTGGCCTGACATCCCATTGCCTCGGGCGATCGATCGCCCGAGGCAATGTTTCTTCAACCGTTTCGGAAAGGATCGTACGATGTTGCTGATCGAAGAACTCGGGGTGGAAGTTGGAGGAAAACCCATCCTGAAGAATGTCAACATGCATATTCCGGAAGGGGAAACCCATGTACTGTTCGGACCGAACGGCTCCGGAAAGACCAGCCTCATGATGACCCTGATGGGGTTTTCGGGATATCAGGTGACACACGGCAAGATCACCTTCAAGGGAGTGGATATCACCCACATGCCCATTCACGAACGGGCGAAAATGGGAATCGGCATTTCCTTCCAGCGGCCGCCCACCATCCACGGTCTGAAAACACGCGACATGGTCCGGCTGTGCGCAGGGGGAAAAACGATCGATATCGAGGCGCTGGCCGCACAGGTCAACTGCACCGAATTTCTGGATCGAGGCGTGAACCACAACCTTTCCGGAGGGGAGATCAAACGCTCCGAGTTGTTGCAGCTTTTGGCCCAGGAGCCGGATTTGGTGCTGCTGGATGAACCGGAATCCGGGGTCGATCTCGAAAACATCGTCATGTTGGGCGAAACCATCAACAACCTCTTGAAACGAGGCATCAAACGCCCCATGAGCCGACCGCACCGGGAAATCGTTCAGGATCGATCCAAATCGGCCCTGGTCATCACCCACACCGGCCATATCCTGGACTATATCAGCTCGGACAAAGGCCAGGTGCTGTATAACGGTGTGCTGTGCTGCTCGAGAAATGCCCGCGAAATCCTCAAGTGGATCCGCGAATACGGTTATGAGGAGTGTGTGCGATGTACGATGTGAATGAAAAAGTCTCCGAACAACTCGATCGATACGTAAGCGAAAGCGACGACCACCCCTATGTCGAACGACTGAACGAGCTGGAACGACAGGATGCCGAAAAATTCCTCCATGTCGGTGTCGATCCGACGGAGCAGATCCGTTCGGGTTCCTTCATCCAGAAAGACCGATCGGTCATCCACTGCAAAAGCTGTCAGCCTGGCGTCGAAGTCATGGGAATCAGTCAGGCCCTTGCCACCCATGACTGGCTGAAGGACTACCTGTGGAAAAACGTGTCTCCGGATACGGACCTGTTTACGGACCGTGTCCGCAAAACGCCCCACGAAGGCTATTTCATACGTGCGCTTCCCGGCGCTCGCATCGCCCATCCCGTGCAGGCCTGCCTCTATATCGCAAAGAACAATTTTTCCCAGCATGTTCACAACATCGTCATCGCAGAGGAAGGTTCCGAGCTGCATATCATCACCGGATGTGCGACGGCCCCCCATCTCGTGTCCGGACTGCATGTGGGCGTATCGGAATTTTATGTCAAGAAAGGGGCCAAGCTCATCTTCACGATGATCCACGAATGGGGCGAGCAGGTGAATGTTCGGCCGCGGACCGTCACTCGGGTGGAAGAGGACGGGGTCATCGTATCCAATTACGTGTCCCTCAAGCCCGTGGGTTCCCTGCAGATGAATCCGGCAACCCATCTGGTCGGAAGAGGAGCGGTAGCACGTTACAACAGCATTCTCGTGGCAAGCCCGGGCACCCATCTGGATGTCGGTTCCCGGATCTATCTGGAAGCGCCCGAAACGAGGGCTGAAATCATCTCGCGGGCCATTACGAGCGGCGGCTCCATCGTGGCCCGTGGAAATCTGGTCGGCAAAGCCGCTCCCATCAAGGCCCATCTCGAATGCAAGGGCCTCATCCTGAAAGACGGTCTGATGCAGGCCATTCCCGAACTGAGTGCGACCGTTCCGGGTGTGGAAATGTCACATGAAGCTGCCGTCGGCAAGATCGACAAGCGGGAGATCGAATACCTGATGGCCCGTGGGCTGGATGAGGAGACGGCCGTATCGACGATCGTTCGGGGATTTCTGAATGTTGAAATCGAAGGCCTTCCACCCATGCTTCAGGCTGAACTGGATCGGGCCATCGCCGAAACCCAGAAAGACATGATGTGAGCCGACGATGAGCGATGCCGGTATGAAAAGCGAGTTTCTGGAAAAGGCTTCTTTTTTTTCGGAAGACCTCATCAAATGCTGCCGCTATATTCTGGCTTTTGCTACAGAGGGCACCATTTTCACCAAGCGGTTTTATTCCAAACTGATTTCGACGACCAAGCTGCTCGAGGATCTACTCGATTTTCATGGTGCCAAAAACAACAAACGCTGGTATTTCTATCGGGAGCTCACTGCAACGGTCGTTCATCTGTGCCGAAGCGCCTATTCCCAGAAACACATCCACAACCGGTTGCAGTTCTACGATCTTCCGAATGCCGCAGAGTTTGAAAGCGAAGGCAGGACGACCCTCGATCTTCTCAACCGGGCGCTCATCCGCCTGGCACCCGTCATTCTGGAAGAGACGAAGCTTCTGGAGCTTCGGGAACCTGCCGGTGCCTTTGCCCCTGCCGATTTTCCGACCTTGACCACATCGGAGATGCTTCCCTATGACATCGACGATGAGGATCGCGATCGGCAGAAGGAAAATCTCGTCAAGATTGCCAGCGAGTTTCTTCGGATCGCCGAAGCCTATGAACAGTTTGGAATCTTTCGATCCTTCCAGCAGGATCAAATCCTGACGATCATTCCGGGCAAAATCAATGAGGTCGAGGTGCGGCGCTATGAAATGCTGGTCCACAACCTCCAGTCGGCGTTCGATACCTATGTCATTCACGGGGGATATCGCTTCGGCCAGCAAAAGTTCAAGCAGCTGCGCGGATATTTCAGCGTATGCCTCCACCTGCTCGAAATGGCGGGTTCTTTGCTGCACCTCTACGAGCGCCATTTGCACGATGCCGGATACAAGGACACCTACAAAAAATGTCAGGAGCGGCTCTCCGAGCTGGTGGATCCGTGGATGATTCTGGACCGGATCGTCAACTACGGGCTCTTGTATTCCGGCCGATTTTTGAGCGCAGGCAAACGTGTGGCCCATGTGATCCTGAACGAACACATCGAGCGCTCGAGCATTCGGGTGGGTATACCGGTGGCCCTCGGGTTTCATACCCGACCGAGCCTTCTGGTTGCCAAGATCGTTCAGCATTATGGCGGTGAAGTGACCCTCCTGGTCGGAGAAGACCGTTTCGATGCCTCCAGCGTGCTCGATATTCAGTGGGCCGGAGGCAAGATTCACAAGGAAAACATTCGTGAAGTGGTTTTCGAAGGGGATACGCGGGCGCTGAAAGATATCGAAATTCTTGCAGGTGTCAATTACGGCGAGGACACCATCGGAAAGGGCATTCCCCTGCCGAGCGAACTGAATTATCTGAAATAGTCGGCAGTCGGCAGTGGGCAGTGGGCAGTGAGTAGTAGATGAACGAGCCGTTTGGATCCCCGAAGTCGACTGTCCGGAAAAAATCGAATTTGGGTGCCATGTTTGTGGTGTGGTTGCCCCCGTAAACGAAAACCGGCCCACTGCCGACTGCCCACTGCCGACTACTTACTGCCGACTTTAACGATTGAGGATGGAGAACGGTGATTGCCGCTGTGGTTGTTGCAGCCGGAAAAGGTGTTCGGATGGGCGGGCCGCTGCCCAAGCAGTTCCTGCCCTTGAGGGGCATGCCCCTGGTGTGCCATAGTCTATCGGCCATGGCCCGTCACGTGGATGCCATCGTTTTGGTTGCTGCCCAGCAGGATATCGCCTATTGCCGGAACGAGGTCCTCACGCGTGTCGATCTTCCGGTTCCCATCGACGTGGTTGCAGGCGGCCAAGAGCGGCAGGATTCGGTGTACCGAGGACTCTGCGCCGTAGCGTCCCAAGCCGATCTCGTTCTCATTCATGACGCTGTGAGGCCCTTCGTTCCGGAACATGCACTGACAAACGCCATCCGACAGGCGCAGGAGACAGGCGCCTGCATTCTCGGCATTCCTGCAATCGATACCCTCAAGCAGGTTCGAGACGGTCGGATCGAAGGAACCCTTCAGCGGGAAGTGGTGTGGCAGGCCCAGACCCCTCAGGTATTCCGTACCGATCGGATTGTTGAAGCCCATCGTCAGGCCATCCGGGATGGGATCATCGGAACAGACGATGCCGCTCTTCTTGAACGCATGGGCCATCCAGTGGCCATCGTCTATGGAAGCCGTTTCAACCTGAAAATCACGACCCCCGAAGATTTCTGGATTGCAGAAGCCCTCTTCGATCTCGCACACGAACGTTGAAGCCCGGTTCGTCTCTTCGCTCATCTTGTCATCCGGAGGTCCCATGGTTGATTCCAAAACAGAAAATCCCGTGCTGGAGCAGCTGAAACGGTTTTTCGAAACCATGCCCAGCGACATCCACCTCATCCTGTTTGCAGAGCCGGAAGGGAACGAAACGCCCTTTGTCGAAGCGATCCGGCAAGTCGTTCGGGCCTTTCGGCAGGTGACCAAGCGGATTACCTTCCGGGAATTTCGCCTTTCCCACGCCGAAGCCGAACGCTACGGGGTCACCCAGAGCCCGACGTTGCTCATCTCGCCGGATCGCTACCGCATCCGTTGGATGGGCGCGCCCATCGGCGAAGAGGCCAAAACCTTTCTACAGATGCTCTATTTGGTCGGCTCCGGTGAGAGCCGGTTGAGCGAGCAATCCAGCAAGGTGTTGCATCGGATGGAGGGAGAGCGATGGATTCGTGTCTTTGTCAGTCCGAGCTGTCCGTATTGCCCCCAGCAAGCCGTCAACGCCCTCAAGGCCGCCGTTGAGCTTCCGGAGCAGGTCGCCGTGGAAATCGTCGATATCCAGTGCAGGCCGGATCTGGCCCAACAATATGAGGCCTTCAGTGTTCCCCAGACCTATGCCAACGATGTGCTGATCGGCAAGGGTGCCCAGTCGGAAGAAGTGTTCGCCCTTTCTCTGGCTCGGCTCGAGCCCCAGACCCTCTTCATTCCCGATATCGAAGATCCCGAAGTCCATGCCGATCTGTTGATCGTCGGGGGAGGACCGGCAGGTCTGACGGCGGGCATCTACGCCGTGCGAAGCGGACTCAGGACCGTTCTGATCGAAAAGGCGCTTCTCGGCGGTCAGGTCGCGACCACACCGTTTGTGGAAAACTATCCCGGCTTTACCCAGGTCGGAGGAAAGGTATTGGTCGATATGATGGTCAGTCACGCCCTCGAATATGTCCAGATCTTTCAAGGCGAGGAAGTGATCGACATCCAACAGGGGGAAGTGTTCGAGGTCAAGACGAACCGGCGAACCTTCTTGGTGAAGGTCATTTTGCTGGCAACCGGAGCCAGACACCGCAAACTCGATGTTCCAGGAGAGGAACGCCTGGCCGGAAGAGGGGTGAGTTATTGCAGTACCTGCGATGGTCCGCTCTTCAAGGGCAAACGGGTCGTCATGGTGGGGGGCGGCAACAGCGCCGTTACCGAAGCCCTCTACCTGAGACACATCGGGGCTTCGGTCACCCTGGTGCACCGAGGAAAACGGCTTCGGGCTCAGGATGTTCTGGTTGCACAGCTCCGGCAGGCGGACATTCCCGTGCTGTATACCACCCAGGTGCAGGAGATTCTGGGTACGAGCCGTGTAGAGGCCGTCACGTTGTTCAACTCAGAAACCGAACAGACCACCCGGTTCGAAACGGACGGCGTTTTCATCGCCATCGGTTACGAGCCTTCGGTCGAGTTGGCCCGCAAGATCGGTGTCACCTTGAATGCGGATGGCTACATCCAGAAAGACAGCCGACATCGAACGAATATTCCCGGCGTTTATTCGGCTGGGGATGTCGAAGGCGGATACAAGCAGATCGTCACTGCCGCCGGGCAGGGCGCAGAGGCGGCAATGGCCATTTTCGACGATTGGATTTCCAATTCGTAGATGAGGGTGATATCGCAATGAACAGTTACTACCCATATCTGGGTGATTTTTATCCAGGGCATTGGGGCAAGACGGGGTTGTATGGCTGCAATTTCGGTAATTTCGGGGTGTTTTTCGATTGCCGATCGCGGCACGCTTTATGCTGATTCTTTCGACTGGATGGTTGATCCCATACGCTCCGTCGAGGGGGCTATTCCGAGAAAACACGATCCGATCGAAAGGAAAGGAATATGAAGAAATCGTCCAAGTTGTGGATGGTGTTGTTGTTTCTGATGACGGTCGGTACCGGTTCTGCGCTGGCTGACCCTTACTGCCACCATCACCACCGCCATCATCATCGCTGTTGGTTCAGGCCATGGATCGTCATCGATCCATGGCCGCGGTACTACTACAATCCACCAGCTCCTGTCATCGTTCATACGGTGCCGAGATACAGTCCACCGGAAGTCTATATCCAGCAGGCACCGCCTCCAGAGCAAGGATACTGGTATTATTGCGAAAATGCCCGAGCGTATTATCCTTATGTGAAGGAATGCCCCGGAGGGTGGATGAAAGTGGTTCCTCAGACAAACCCAGGTAGGTAGCGAAAGGATCGGCCGATGCTCAAGAAATGGGTCGTTGTGACAGTGGTTGTGCTGATGGTCGGTGCAGGCTGTGCCACCATTCCGCCCGGACCGAGCGTGATGGTGTTGCCGGCCCAGGGGAAATCGTTTCAGGACTTTCAAGCGGATGATTATGTCTGTCGGCAGTGGGCCGAGCAGCAGACCGGATGGCGGGCCAACGAGACGGTGAATCAGAACGTTGCCAGCGGTGCTGCGATCGGGACCTTGATGGGAGCCGGGTTGGGGGCTGCCATCGGTTCCATGTCCGGCAAGGCGGGTGCCGGTGCAGGCATTGGCGCGTTGGGCGGAATGATCGCCGGAACGGCGGCTTCAGGCTCTCAGGCCCATGTGTCGGGAATGGAAGTGCAGCGACGGTATGACATCGCCTACCAACAGTGCATGTATGCCAGAGGCAATCAGATTCCAGGCCGGGTACAGACCTACCAGACGCCGCAATACATCGCTCCGCCGCCACCACCACCTCCGGCATCGACGGTGCCTCCAGCCCCCGCGGTCCCACCGCCTCCTCCGGCCGGATCGCCGCCTCCGCCTCCACCCGTCAATTGACCCGCAGGAAGGCGGGTGAATTTTGCTCAGCCGCCCGATCCTACGAGCTCGGGCGGCTGAGTTTTTTTGCAGCATGGAAAAAGGTTCCCCTCTCACCCCGCGACTCGGCAGAGACTTCCTGACGTTTTGCGAAGGTATCTGTTGGGGTCGCTTTTTCCCGACCCAGAGTTTCGATCCATCTTCGGGTTTCGGATCCGCCATCGAGGCGAGGGGGTGCCGCACGATCGGGCCAGGATCGGATGGCCGCAAGCAAGCGCTCGGCCATCCGATCCGGTTGAAGATCGGCTTCTGAAAGAATCCCGACAAATCCTTTTTCTGCGAATTTTCGTGCCCGCATACCCTGTTCCCGGTTTTGGGAAAACGGCAGGACGAGCGCCTTTACGCCGGTTGCCAAAATGTTCATGCAGGTGTTGTATCCGGCCATGCTGATGGAAATGTCGGATGCACACAGCGTCTTCAGAAACGACGGCGTGAACCGCTCGACCTTCACATGGGCCGGAGCGTTCTGTCGAATCGACTGAAACCGCTTTTCCTCCAGAAAGGGGCCTGTAAAAACGATTTCCCGCCAGCCGTCGGCCGCATCGAGATACCGGAATGCGCCAACGGCGCATTCACACAAATCCCCGCCCACCTGCCCCCCGCCTGCACTTACCACGACCAGTCGATCCCGATCTCCCACACCCAGCAGCCTACGGCAATACACGCGGCAGTCTGGTTCGGGTTGTTCAGCCACGAACCCGGTATACCGGATAGGGATGGCGATGTCCTTGATCCGGGAAAAGGTTTCGTCGAGGGAAATCCAATCCGGATCCGAATGAACGAACACGACGTCGAACCAGCGGTTGAGCGTCCCGATCACCCGGTTTTCGTAGGAAACAGGGTCCGATTTCTCCACGAGGATGTCCCGTACGCTGCAGCACACCACGCATGACGGCAGCTCTCCATTCTCGATCGCTTCCAGAATCGGATCGAGTTCGAATCGGAACGCCTTTCTACCGAACGGGTACAATTCCACCAGAAAGACGTCGGGCCGTTCCTGTCGAAACGTCTCCCACAGCATCTTCCTGCGCATTTCCTGGATATCGGAAACGTCCCCTGTTTGGCCATGCCCTGCCATCAATCGGCTGAACCCGCTGTCCATCATCAGGGAAGGCAGGAAGACCCATCGGATGTTTTTCGGAAAGAGCATGTTCGGCGGAAGGCTTCCGCCGACAACGAGAACGACATCGTGGGCTGTGAGATGTCTACAGATTTCGAGGGTTCTGAAGAAATGACCCATTCCCAGCACATGTTGGGAATAATAGAGGATTTTCATGGAGAAATCACCTGCTGCCGGCGGATCGCATCGGGGCTGGTTCACTCAGGATGAGGGCGTTGGGTCGAAAGAGGAAGATACCCTGCCGGTCGATTCCGAAGAGCTGCAGACAGCCCGATTGCATCGGAGGAACGGGATCGACTTCAGCCGAAGGTCGTCGGCTTTCGGGGTGGTAATAGAGGCATTTGAGTGTGCCTTCGTGACAAACGACCAGGATGCGTTGGCGTGGGTATCGGTCTGCGGCATCGCGCAGTGCGGCTGAAGCCCTGCGGTGGACATCGAGGTAGCGTTCGCCCTGCGGAGGCGAAAACGTCCAGTCGCCGCTGGAGGCCTTTTCCCAGATCATGGGGAAATGCGCACGGATTTCCGCCATGGTGAGCCCTGTCCACACTCCCCAGTCCATTTCCCGAAGCCGTGCATCGCTATCGATGGGCAGGCCGATGATGGAGGCGATCCGATGGGCCGTTTCCAGCGCTCTTCCCAGATCGCTTGCCAGCAGGCGATCCCATTTCCATCGGGCCAGCAATCGGGCCCATCGTTCGGCGTCCTGTCGTCCGTCTTCGGTGAGTGGGCTGTCCTGTTGCCCTTGAATTTTTCCCGATGCATTCCATACGGTTCGGGCATGGCGCAGAATGCCGAAACAAGAGGTTTTCTCATCTGGAATGAACGCGTTCTTCTGGAACAAGACATCTTCCGAGAGGGACTGGCCCAGGCTCATTGGCGAATCCACCAGACCAGAACGGGGAAAACCAGGATGATGACGATGACGAGCATACCGGGCGGGGACATGTAAACGGTATACCAAGGAAGTCCTTTGCGTTTGGCGGAACGCAGTTCCGCAAGAAACCAGTTGCCGAGCATGGAAGCGCCGATCAACACGGCGACAGCCTTGAGGATGAGGAGAATGGTGTCCATATGCGTTTTATCGTGTCAGTTTCTTCAATAAGTTGCCTTGACGATTCCGGCAACGGCAGCCGGAAAATGAGTTGCATTCGCGGGGTCGCCCGATGCTTGACATTCCGTAAATCGAGCCAATTTTTTGCTGTTGTATTGTGAGGTGGACTCGATCATAAACCCCGCCCTCTTGCGGGTCAATCCAGAGGGCCTTTTTGCGAAGCCGTCAACGTTGATCACCCACTGCCAACCAAGTGGCTCTATTTTGTTCTCCTTATCACACGAACCCAATCGACGCAAACAGGAGTTGAGAACATCATGAAAAAGGAAACCTTCACCTTCAAGACCGAGGTTCAGCAACTGCTGAATCTCATCGTTCATTCGCTTTACTCCAACCGGGAAATCTTCCTGCGGGAGCTCATTTCCAATGCCTCCGACGCCATCGACAAGCTGCGTTTCAAGGCTCAGACCCATCCGGAACTGCTCGAAAACGATTCGGATTTCCGCATCAAGATCACCCCGGACGGAATCAAGCAGACCCTCGAAATTTCCGATAACGGTATCGGGATGACCTATGAGGAAGTCATCGAAAACATCGGTACGATCGCGAAAAGCGGGACTGCCGCTTTCCTGGAAGCCCTGGCCAAACAGCCTTCCTCGCTTACCCCCGAGCTGATCGGCCAGTTCGGCGTCGGATTCTACAGCGCCTTCATGGCAGCCGAAAAAGTGACCATTCTCACCCGTGCGGCCGGTCACTCGACGGCCACGTTCTGGGAGTCGAACGGAGATGGCTCCTACACCATCGAGGAGGCCTCGAAACTCTCCCGGGGGACGACCATCACCCTATATCTGAAGAAGCGGGAAAAGGATGACATCGATTTTACGGATCGCTGGACCATCCGACGCATCGTGAAGCAGCATTCCGATTTTGTCGCCTATCCGATCGTCATGGATGTCGAAAAAGAGGAACCGCTTCCGGACAACGAAATCATCAAGGACAAAGACGGCAAACCGATCGGCAGGACAACCCGGACCGTGATGGTGGAAGAAACCCTCAATTCCATGAAGGCCATCTGGCTCAAGGACAAGAAGGATGTCACCAAAGAGGAGTACGAGGAATTCTATAAACACATCAGCCATGACTGGAATGCCCCGCTGGTCCATCTGCATATGAAGTTCGAGGGAACGACCGAGTACAACGCCCTGCTGTATATTCCCTCGCAGATGCCCTTCGATCTCTTCGGCCCCGAACGAAAGCACGGAATTCAACTTTACTGCAAACGGGTCTTCATCATGGAGGATTGTGAAGAGCTGATGCCCGAGTATTTCCGGTTCGTCAAGGGTGTGGTGGATGCACCGGATCTCAATCTCAACATCAGTCGGGAAATCCTCCAACAGGACCGCCTGGTGACCAACATTCGGAAGAATCTGGTGAAGAAGCTGTTGGAGCTTCTCGAAGGCATGGAAAAGGATACCTATGAGAAATTCTATGCGGAATTCGGCCCCATCCTGAAGGTGGGTATCCATACGGATCCGGATAACCGAAAGCGCATTGCCGAGCTGGCCCGATACAAGACCACGAAATCCGACGGCAAGTGGATCAGCCTCAAGGAATATGTGGCCAACATGAAGCCCGATCAGAAGGAAATCTATTTCATTACGGGCGAGAACCTCACGACCTTGATGAACAGTCCCCATTTGGAACGGCTGAAGGAAAAGGACTACGAGGTTCTGTTGATGATCGACCCGATCGACGAATGGGTCGTGCAGTCCTTGAACGAATACGACGGGAAACCCTTCAAGAGTGCCGAGAAAGGCGATCTCGAGACCGAAGCACCGGACAAGGGCAAGGCCGAGGAATTCAATGCGCTCTTTTCGGCCATCAAGGCCCATCTGGAAGACAAAGTCAAGGAGGTGAAGGCCTCGACCCATCTGAAGGACTCTCTGTCCTGCCTTTCCGGCAACCCCTACGACATGAGCATTTTCATGGAGCGGATCCTCAAGGCCACGGGTCAGAAACCGCCGGAGATCAAACGAGTCCTCGAGATCAACATGGATCATCCGGTGATGACGAAGATCAAGGCCATCTACGATGCGGACCGCAATGATCCGCTCGTCCGGGAATACAGCCAGTTGCTCTATGACATGGCCGTGATCGGAGAGGGCGGCAAGATCGACAACCCTTCTCGGTTTCACCGGCTGCTGGGAGGGCTGCTGCAGGAAGTGTCGTTGAAGGCGTGAAGGTTTCGAACGAAATGGGCCGATGCAGGGGATGATGGAGCCGCAAAAAGTCAGGAAGTCTTGTCATCGTCGCATGGCGGGGCATACGCCTTTTTCGCTGCAGCGGATAAACTCAGCCGCCCGAGCTCGTAAGGGCCGGGCATTGGGTCAGTCATTCGATACAGGCCAGTAAGCTACAATGGTTCAATTTTCAAACAATGGTTTGTCGTTGAACGCAGCCCGGCCCAACGATCTCCGGCGGCTTCAAACAAGTATCCGCTGCAGCATCAAAAGGCATATGCCCCGCCATGCTCAGGCCCGGCAATCAACCCAATCGGGGTAGAGGCGACTTTTTGCGACGCCATCAGGGGATAAAAGCCGTCAGAAAACACGTTAGGCCCATTTTCATCCAGGGGGGTAGCCGCATTCCGATCGATCATCAACCAATCCCTGGAGGGGCGGCACCCTGCGGCCGCCCTCCTGAAAAAATCCGATTCGTCTCCTCCGGGTGTGGCGATCCGGGCATGAACAGTAGCGTTGATCATTCGGTTGATAGTTGATTAGACCTTCCCTCCCGCCTGATCCAGAACCGTTCGAACCTTTTCCAGCAGTGTCGTAATGGAAAACGGTTTCTGAATGAAAAACAGGCCTTCGTCCAGAATCCCGTGATGGGCGATGATATTGGACGTATAACCGGACATGTAAATGGACTGAATGGCGGGATGGGTTTCCTGCACCAGGATACTCAGTTGCCTTCCGTTCATTCGCGGCATGATCACGTCGGTGATCAGGAGATGGATCGCTTCCGGGTAAGATCGGGCTTGTCGCAACGCTTCTTCCGGTCCGTCCGCCGCCAACACCGTATAACCCGCCCTGCCAAGAACCTCTTTGGAAACTTCCAAAATGGCAGGGTCGTCCTCTACGATCAGGATCGTCTCCTTTCCTCTGAAATGACCGACTGCGTTCATCGTTGATACGCTCTGGCCGCGTTCCCCCGTCCTCGGAAAATAGACACGGAAGGTAGACCCTTTTCCGGGTTCGCTGTATACATGAATCATGCCGTTGTTTTGACGAACGATCCCGTATACGGTGGCAAGTCCGAGGCCCGTCCCCTTTCCCTGTTCCTTGGTCGTGAAAAAGGGCTCAAAAATGTGCTCGAGCAGTTCCGGTTTCATGCCGCATCCGGAATCGCTCACGGTCATCAAGACATAGTCTCCGGCGAAAAAGCCTTCGTGATACCGACAGTAGGTCTCATCCAACGATATGTTCTGGGTTTCGATGGCGATGCTGCCGCTTTGGCCTTCGATGGCATCTCGGCCGTTGATGCAAAGGTTGACCAATACCTGGTCGATCTGACTTGGGTCGATCCGGATAAACCAGAGGTCGTCTGCCGGTATCCAGTCGAGGTGGATGTTTTCTCCAATCAGCCGTTTGATCATGGCGATCATGCCCGAAATGACTTCGTTCAGATTCACCACTTTCGGACTGACGGTCTGTTTGCGTGCGAATGCCAGCAGTTGGCGGGTCAGGTTCGCCGAACCCTCTGCAGCGTTCTGGATGGCCAAAAGCCTTTTTCTGAGGACGGTGTCTTGGCCGGCCTCGTCCAGGGCCATCTGGGTGAAGCCGAGAATGGCCTGGAGCTTGTTGTTGAAATCGTGGGCTACACCACCTGCAAGTCTGCCGATCGATTCGAGGCGTTGCGCCTGGTGGAGCTGTTCTTCCAGTTTCTGACGTGCTTCTTCGGCCTGTTTCCAGGAAGTGATATCGATGAGATGACTGACGACATACATCGGTACGCCATCGCTTCTGGTAAAGAGCGCATTTTGGGCAATGGTCCAGATGATTCTGCCGGATCGATGGATGTAGCGCTTTTCCCCCTGGGTGGTGACCGATTGACCACTCAGCATTTCGGCCCACCGAATCCTCCCGTCCTCCCGGTCTTCGGGATGGGTGAACGCGTTGAAGGATCTGCCGATGAGTTCTTCGGCGGGATACCCGAGAATCGAGCAAATGGCGTCGTTGACCTGGAGAAATCGGCGATCGATGTCAATGACGGCCATACCGACGGGTGCGTGCTGAAACACGGTCCGAAACAACCGCTCGCTTTCCTGCAGGGATGTTTCGGCCTCCTTAATTTTGGTGATATCCCGGATGGTTTCGATGGCGCCTATGATCTTGCCTTCTCGATCATAGAGAGGGGATGCCTTGGCCCAAATCCATGCCCCGCGGTTGTTGTAGAGGGCGTTGCAGAAGGCTTCGGCAATCAGCGTTCTTCCTTCTCGGACGATGGTCGGGTAATGGGCTTCAATCCGTTTGTCATCCACCCAGATCAGATCCATCAGTTGTTCCCGAGGTTTTCCATAAAACGGAATGGTGTAGGCATGGTCGCCCTTGCCGATCATTTCCGAAGCAGGTATGCCTGTCATGGCTTCAATGGCGCGGTTCCACAGGATGACGCGCTTTTCGGCATCGATTGCCAGGGTAGCATCCGGATAAAAGTCCACAAGGTCCTGAAGACGACGTTGACTCTCCAGGAGAGCCTTTTCGGTTTGGATCCGATCGGTGACGTCATGAGCGATCGCGTAGGTGATGCCTTTCGAGGTATCGGGATGGGACAGCCAGTCCAACCAGACATATCGGCCATCCTTGCATCGATATCGATTGGTGAAATGAAGGACTTTTTCGCCTTTTTTGAGCTTGTCCTCCAAAATACCGACAGTAGCTTCGATGTCCTCCGGATGGACGAAGTCCAAAAAGGATCGTTCCAGCAATTCCGATTTCGAATAACCAAGAACCCGGCTGAAGGCTTCATTGATCTGCAGGAAACGGGCGGAATGAATGTCCGCAATACAGATCATGTCGAGGGTCATGGAAAAGATTTCGGCCAGTTGTTCCAGCTCTTCGTATGTGGGCTTGGTTTCCATGATGCCCTCCGGATTCATCCATCGGATAGAATCGTTTGATGGGGTTGTCGTTTAAACATGATGGCGCTGCAAAAAGTCAGGTAGTTGCTATCGAGTCGCGGGGTGGCTGGGGAACCTTTTTCGATGCTGCGAAAAAACTCAGCCGCCCGATCTCGTAGGATCGGACGGATGGCCAAACAGCAAACAGAGGCTGGTTGAATCGCAACGGATTGCTTTTCAATGAAAAGTCGATC
>JBFMBE010000073.1:0-16007 GCA_040755275.1 Thermodesulfobacteriota bacterium
CGCAACGGCTTGCTTTTCAATGTCAATTCGTTCAAGCGCGTCCGTCCGATCCAACGATATCCGGCGGCTTCAAACACGTTTTCGCAGCAGTCTCAAAAGGCTTCCCCAGCCACCCCGCTTATGCCCGACATTTACGAAAAGCACGGGAAAAGCGACTTTTTGCGACGCCATCCTTTATGGTATGGATGAATAGGAAAGGCTCAATTCATGGCTTGACATTCAAAAAATTGAAGTTTATTCATTTCCTCTTTTGGGAATTCGTGGGATTATTTTTCGATCGATTTCAATTTTTTCAGAAAAAAGGAGACCAGTTTTATGGATTTGCCGAAGTATGTTGTCGGGGAAACCACCATCGGCCAATTGGTAGATGTCGTTGCAGAGCAGTTCGGTGGCAAACGGGCTCTCATTTATCCCAAACTGGGTATCGACCTTACCTACAGTCAATTCCGGGATACATGCAATGAAATTGCCAGGGCCTTCATGGCGCTTGGGATCCAGAAGGGCGAGCATATCGCCATCTGGGCGAACAATGTTCCGGAATGGGTACTCACTCAGTTCGCCACCGGCAAGATGGGCGCGGTGCTGGTGACTGTCAACACGAATTATCGAAGTTTTGAATTGGAATATTTGTTGAGGCAGTCGGATTCCACCACCCTGCTGATGATCGGCGGCGTTCGGGAAAGGGATGAATATCTGAAAGTGGTCCAGGAAATCTGTCCGGAACTGGATCGATGTGAACCTGGTAAGCTGCACAGTGAACGGGTTCCCCTGCTGAAAAACGTCATTTTTCTCGGCCAGGAAAAACATCCAGGCATGTTCACCTGGGATGAGGTGATGCAATTGGCCGGCCGCGTCAGCGATGCGGAGCTCGCCAGCCGGCAGGCATCGCTGGATCCCGACGATGTCATCAACATGCAATATACATCTGGGACAACGGGTTTTCCGAAGGGCGTTCAGCTGACCCACACGAACCTGATCGGAAATGCCAAGAGTATCGGCGAATGCATGCAGCTGTCGTCGAAGGATACGCTGTGCATTCCGGTGCCCTTTTTCCATTGCTTTGGATGTGTGCTGGGGACCCTCACCTGTGTCGTGTCGGCCGCAGCCATGGCTCCGGTTGTCTCGTTTCATCCGGTTGATGTACTGGAAACAGTGGAAGCTGCCAAATGCACGGCTCTGCATGGCGTGCCGACCATGTTCATTGCCGAACTCGAGGAAATGAAGAACCGGCATTACGATACGTCGCATCTTCGCACCGGGATCATGGCGGGTGCTCCTTGCCCCATCGAGGTGATGAAGCAGGTCATCAGCGAAATGGGGGCAACGGAGATGTGTATCACCTATGGTCAGACCGAAGCGTCCCCCGGGATCACCATGACGCGGACGACCGATTCTCTCGAGCGCAAGGTGGCCACTGTCGGGAAGGCTCTGCCGAACGTTGACGTGAAGATCATCAACACGTCCACTGGAGAGCCGGTTCCGCCGGGCGTTCAGGGGGAATTGTGCACACGGGGTTATCACGTCATGAAAGGGTATTACAAAAACCCGGAAGGAACGGCGGCGGCGATCGACAAGGACGGCTGGTTGCACACCGGGGACCTTGCCGTCATGGACGAAGAGGGATATTGCAAGATCACCGGAAGAATCAAGGATATGATCATCCGGGGAGGTGAGAACATCTATCCCCGGGAAATCGAGGAATTTCTCTATACCCATCCTCTTATCAAGGATGTTCAGGTTGTCGGGGTACCGAGCCGCAAATACGGTGAAGAAGTGGCTGCCTACGTTCAATTGAAAAATGGTTCGACCGTCACTGCAGATGAGATCAAGGCCTTCTGCAAGGACAAAATCTCCTTTCATAAGATACCGGCCTATTTCTTCTTCGTACAGGAATATCCCACGACTGCAAGCGGCAAGATTCAAAAATACAAATTGCGACAACAAGCGACTGTGGATCTGAATCGGGAAGAAGATGCCAGGATCGAAACGGCATAAGATGGTTTGTCGTTCTTTCCCGAACATTCGGTAAGGGTGTACCGTAGAACACCCTTACCGAACAGCCTGAAATCCGCAACGCACTTCCGACGAAACATCCGCTGTTCCCTTTGTATACCGCCTTCCTGCAGATAAGAAATTTATTGATTTATCCTTCGATCTATGGTGAAGAATACAATTTCATACTTTGTATCTACAGGCCGCTCAAGATCGTCATTCCATAAATGAACCTGTCAGCCGCACCTGCACGTGCGGCTTTTATCATTCCATATGAAGGAGGAATAGAATGTTTCGGATCGTCAAACGTGAAGAAATGGCCGGGGGTACGATCGTTCTCAACGAAATCGAGGCCCCCCTCATCGCCAGAAAGGCAAAACCCGGGCAGTTCGTTATTCTGAAGGCCACGGAAACCGGTGAACGGATTCCGCTGACCATGGCGGACACGAACCCGGAAGCTGGAACGATCACCATCATCTACATGATCGTCGGTAAGAGTACGGCCCTCTTTAAAACCCTGAAAGTCGGCGATGGATACCAGGACGTCATCGGTCCACTTGGAAAGCCAACCCATATCGAAAAGGTGGGGAAAGTCGTCTGTGTAGGCGGCGGGACCGGTATCGCCGTTCTGCATCCCATCACGCGTGCCCTCAAGGAAATCGGCAATTACGTCATCAGCATCATCGGCGCCCGTTCCAAGGATCTGCTGATATTGGAAGACCGGATGCGGGCCGTTTCCGACGAACTCCATGTCTGTACGGATGACGGCTCTTACGGTCATCACGGATTCGTCACCGATGTATTGAAACAGGTGCTCGCTCGAGGCGACATTCGTCAGGCGGTCGCTATCGGACCGGTTCCAATGATGAAATTCACCTCAAAGATCACAAAAGAATTCAACGTGCCCACGCTGGTCAGCCTCAATCCCATCATGGTGGATGGAACCGGGATGTGCGGCGGATGCCGGGTGAGTGTCGGCGGAGAAACCAAGTTTGCCTGTGTGGACGGTCCCGAATTCGACGGACATCTTGTGGATTACGACGAATTGATGCGAAGGCTCCAGGCCTATTGCGAAGACGAAAGGAAATGTTACAACGATTTCTGTACGATGCAGCAGGCATCCTGAAACATGGTCTTTCAGCAGAAAATTACCGATCGAATCGATCGTCAACCCTTTAGGATTGTGGAGGAAAAACGATATGGGTGAAAAACCGGAAGCAAAGAAAACGATTCCCCGTCAATCGATGCCGGAACAAAAGCCCGAGATCCGTCGTCGCAATTTTGAAGAAGTTCCCTTGGGCTATTCCGTTGAGATGGCGATGGCGGAGGCAAGCCGCTGCCTGCAATGCAAGAAGCCAGGGTGTGTGGAAGGATGCCCGGTCAATGTCGATATCCCTGGTTTCATCCAATTGATTACCAAAGGCGATCTGACAGGTGCCATCCGCCACATATGGGAACAGAATGCGCTTCCTGCCGTATGCGGGCGGGTGTGTCCACAGGAAATCCAGTGTGAGGGTCTCTGCGTTCTGGGCAAGAAGGGAGACCCGGTCGCCATCGGTAACCTGGAACGATTCGTGGCCGACTATGAGCGGATGAACGGAACGGGAGCTCTGCCGCCGAAACAACCGCCTACAGGGAAGAAAGTAGCCGTTGTCGGCTCCGGCCCTGCGGGGCTCACCGTAGCCGGTGATTTGCTGCGAAAGGGGCACGAAGTCACCATTCTCGAAGCATTTCACAAGCCCGGCGGCGTTCTGGTATATGGGATTCCCGAATTCCGTCTTCCCAAGGAAATCGTGTTTTCCGAAGTGGCCTTTCTGGAGAGGATGGGGGCCAAGCTGGAATGCAACGCCGTTGTCGGAAGGACCGTATCCCTCGACGAGCTTTTTGAACAAGGCTACGAAGCGATTTTTCTGGGGGTAGGCGCCGGATTGCCGAAATTCCTCAATATCCCTGGGGAAAACCTGATCGGCATTCTGTCTGCGAATGAGTATCTTACCCGGACCAATCTGATGAAGGCCTACTTGTTTCCGGAGTACGATACCCCCGTTCCCCGTGCAAAGGACGTGGTCGTGTTCGGTGCCGGCAATGTAGCTATGGACTCGGCCCGAACCGCCATGCGGCTCGGTGCGGATCGGGTTCGGATCATCTACCGCAGATCGCGGGATGAAATGCCGGCCCGAAAAGCCGAAATCCATCACGCCGAGGAAGAAGGCATCGAATTCCATCTACTCACCAATCCGGTCGAGTGCATCGGGGATGAAAAAGGGCGACTGGTTGCCGTGAAATGCCAGAAAATGGAGCTTGGCGAACCCGACGCCTCTGGAAGACGTCGACCAGTGCCGATTCCGGGAAGTGAGTTCACCACCGAATGCGATTTGGCCATTGTCGCCGTCGGAACGGGCGCCAATCCCCTGCTGACCCAATCGACACCGGACCTCAAATTGAACAAATGGGGATACATCGTCACCGATCCGGAAACCGGAAAGACGAGCAAGAAGGGGGTCTGGGCCGGCGGCGACATCGTTACGGGCTCAGCGACAGTCATTCTGGCCATGGGAGCCGGTCGAAAGGCTGCCGATTCCATCCACAACTACCTGATGTGGGGATGGTAATTGGGGGGGGTACGGGAGACTGACGTCCGGAGAAAAGCGGATGACTCCTGAACGCGATAGATGATGGAAAAGGGAAGGGGGCGAAAGGGAGCGATTGGATCAGCGCCCCAGGAACAGTTCCCGTGAATATGAACTTTCCTGTAGGGGAGACCGACCGGTCTCCCCTACGATGTCTCTGCAAGACCTTGGTTTGTATTTCCGTTTCGGTCGGAAATGGTAGACGTGTTTTTCTAGACGATGGACTCTCAAAGAGTCGCTACCCACCCGCCTTCCTGCTGGATGCCCGGCTTTGAAAGAAGATCCGTGGTCAGCGACTTTTTGCGAGTCCATCATTCATAAGGAGGAACTATGCCATCCGTAACACTCAAAGGCAATCCGATGCAGTTGGCAGGCCCCCTGCCGGAAGTCGGTCAACTCGCTCCGAACGCAACCCTCATCAACAACGATCTCGCTCCTGTCGATCTCGATTCCTTTAGAGGGAAGGTTGTAGTTTTGTCGGTGGTTCCCTCACTCGATACACCCGTCTGCGACATGCAGACACGGCGGTTCAACCAGGAAGCCGAAGCATTGGGAGACGGCGTACAGGTACTGACGATCAGCATGGACCTGCCCTTCGCTCAGAAACGATGGTGTGGAGCTGCGGGGATCGAACGGGTCACCACCCTTTCGGATTACCGGAATGCCGATTTTGGATCGAAATATGGTGTGCTGATTCCTGCACTTCGCCTTCTGGCGCGTGCGGTTTTTGTCGTGGATCAACAAGGCGTGATCCGGTATGTCCAGCTGGTTCCCGAAATCGGTCAGGAACCCGATTATGCGCCGGTGCTTGAAGTCGTGAAGGGTCTGAGGAACGTATGATCCTGTTGGGAACACTCGTCAACACCCTTGCCATTCTCGCTGGAAGTCTGATCGGTTTGTTGTTTCGCGGCCGTATTTCCGCTTCCTATCATCGTAGTGTCATGCAGGCCATCGGCCTATCGGTCGTGGTGATCGGAATCAGCGGAGCCCTGAAATTTTCCCAGATCTTGTTGATCATCTTCAGTTTGGCCGTCGGCAGTCTGGCCGGTCAGCTGATCGGCATCGAAAACCGGCTCACCCGATTGGGAGATTGGGTGCAACGCCGGTATGCATCGGGTGAAAGCGATGTGACCAAGGGCTTCGTAACGACGAGCCTGCTATTTTGCGTGGGGTCTATGGCCATTGTCGGCTCGCTCGAGAGCGGCATTTCGGGAAACCATCAGACCCTCTATGCCAAATCCATTCTCGACGGCATTGCATCCGTTCTGTTCGCCTCGTCTCTCGGATGGGGGGTGCTGCTGTCTGCGGCACCCGTTCTGTTGTACCAGGGAGCGATCGCGATTTCGGCATCGACCATCGCACCCTTTCTGACATCGACCGTCGTGTCGGACATGTCTTCCGTCGGTGGAATCCTGATTCTGGCCATCGGCATCGAGCTGCTCGATCTCAAACGACTGCATGTCGGCAATATGCTGCCTGCCGTATTCATACCGCTTGCCTATGGTGTCCTTCACTCCCTGTTCGAATGACGTTCACTCCGGGGTTTCCTTTTCGAAGAGGTCAACGATGAACCGTAACCGTTCCGATATATTGTTTGAACGTGCCACAGCCGTCATTCCGGGCGGGGTCAACAGCCCCGTTCGGGCCTGCAAATCCGTCGGCGCATCTCCGGTCTTCATCCGAAGAGGAGAAGGCTGTCTGCTGACAGACGAAGACGGCAATACGTACATTGATTATGTAGGATCCTGGGGTCCGCTCATTTTGGGACATCGTCATCCGGAAGTGGTTCAGACCATTCGGGACGTGCTCGAACGAGGAACGAGCTTTGGGGCACCCGTGGATCTCGAAATCGAACTGGCCGAACTCGTCATGGAAGCGTTTCCGTCGATCGAGATGGTCCGAATGGTCAATTCGGGAACGGAGGCCACAATGAGCGCCATTCGGTTGGCGCGTGGCTTTACCGGCAGAAATTACATCATCAAATTCGACGGATGCTATCACGGACATGCCGATTCCTTGCTGGTTGCAGCCGGATCGGGGGTCGCGACCCTCGGTATTCCCGGAAGCCCCGGCGTGCCGCCGGAAGCCGCTTCCCAGACCCTGTCTCTCGTCTACAACGATATCGATGGGTTCCGTCAAACCATGAATGCCATGGGGGATCGGATTGCCGCCGTCATCGTCGAGCCGGTCGCCGGCAACATGGGTTTTGTGATGCCGATACCGGGCTTTCTCGAAGCGCTTCGATCGGAAACGCAGGCATGCGGTGCCCTGCTCATTTTCGATGAAGTGATGACGGGATTTCGTGTGGCCAGGGGTGGAGCACAGGAGCTCTTTGGCATACGACCAGATGTGACGACCTTGGGTAAGATCATCGGCGGAGGGCTTCCCGTAGGGGCATACGGCGGCAGAAAAGACATCATGATGCACATTGCACCCCAGGGGCCGGTCTATCAGGCAGGAACCCTGTCGGGCAACCCGCTGGCCATGGCCGCCGGAATTGCGACCCTGAAGGCACTGCAATCGAAAGGGATATACGCTGCACTCGATCGCAACACCGAACGTTTGTGCACAGGATTCGACACGGCCGCTCGGCGGGCTGGCATCCCACTTCAAACGGCCCATCTCGGTTCCATGGGCGGTCTGTTTTTCACGGATCGACAGGTCACCAATTTCGATCTGGCGAAAACCAGTGACACGAACCGCTACGCCCGATTCTATCGAAGCATGCTCGATGCAGGCGTTTATCTGGCCCCGTCTCAATTCGAGGCGTTCTTTGTGTCCGTGGCTCACGAGCAGCGACACATCGATGCAACCATCGAGGCGGCCGCCCGGATATTCGAGGAGATTGCTCGTGGCTGAAGCATTCGGCATTCCGGATCGCGTCGGCCACGTTCACTTCATCGCCATATGCGGAACAGCCATGGCGGCCGTGGCCTGCATGCTGAAAGAACTAGGGTACCGCGTCACCGGATCGGATGCAGGCGTCTATCCACCGATCAGTACCTTTCTTGCGGAGCGGGGAATCGATATCCTCGAGGGATACGATCCGGCCCATCTCGAGGAACGGCCGGATTTGGTCGTGATCGGCAATGCGGTTTCCCGAAACAATCCGCAGGTGGTCCGGGCCATCGAAACCGGTATTCCCTGCTGTTCGATGCCTCAGGCCATCCGCCGCTTCGCCGTCGGTGACAGAAAAGCCATCGTTGTCTGCGGTACCCACGGAAAAACGACGACATCCTCGCTGATTGCATGGATTCTGTATGCTGCGGGCCTGGATCCGTCCTTCATTGTCGGTGGAATCGTAGAAGGATTCGGTTCCAACTACCGATTGGGGCATGGCGGGTACATCGTTCTGGAAGGCGACGAATACGATACGGCCTTCTTCGACAAGGAGGCCAAATTTCTCCATTATCCGGCCTATCGGGCGGTTCTGACCAGCATCGAATACGATCATGCCGACATCTTTCCAGACATCGGGGCCATTCGACGGGAATTTTCCAAGTTTCTGAACCGAATGCCGGAGGATGGGCGGTTGTTCGCCTTCGATACGGGGGAACACCTCGATGCGGTGTTGGCGGGATATATGGGTGAGCTCAAGCGGTATGGACAGCGGGAAGACTCGAGCTGGCGGCTGACGGACGTGTGTTTGGCTGGGGAAGTGACCCGTTTTACGGTTTTTCACAACGGCCAGGCCTTTGGCGAATGGGTCTCTCCCCTGATGGGCAGACACAATGCCTGGAACGCCCTTGCAGCCATTGCCGTTGCCGAGAGCGTCGGCCTTTCGGCGGAAACGATCGCTACCGGTCTGCGATCGTTTCCAGGGGTTCGGCGCAGACAGCAGGTTCGTGGTGTCGTCAACGGGGTGACGGTGATGGATGACTTCGCCCATCATCCGACAGCCATACGGGAAACCCTACAGGCCGTCAGAAGCCGTTTTCCGAAGGCGAGAATCATCGCCGTTTTCGAGCCGGGGACCCACACCAGCATGCGATCCGTTTTTCAGGAGGTGTTCCCGGAAGCCTTTGTCTGTGCCGATCTTGTCTGGTTACGGGCGCCCACCCGCATCGCCAAGGTTCCCGAGAACGAACGGATTTCCGTCGAGCGTCTTGTAACGGATTTGACGGAGCGAGGCCAGAATGTTCGGCTGTTTCTGGACACCCGGGACATTGTTGAGGAAGCGGTTCGAACGGTCCGTCCCGGGGATATTGTGCTGGTCATGTCGAACAGCGGGTTTGAGAATATCCACGAGCGGCTGATCGAGGCCTTGAAACGATAGAAGACGTCAATTTTCCGACAGGTGTGTCAGAGACGATGAATTCGCCGGAAATCGGCTCATCTCAACCCAAACGGTTTTTGACGGAGGCCATCACCCGCTGCACATAGGTTCGGGTTTCGGAATAGGGGACTTCCCCCTTGTGCCGGATGACGGCTCCAGGTCCTGCATTGTATGCCTGGAGTGCTTTTTTCAAATCTCCGTCAAAGGTTTCCAGCATTTTCTTCAAGTATTTTATCCCTCCCTCAATGTTCTGCTGAATGTCAAACGGATTGGATACACCCATTTCCTTGGCCGTATCGGGCATGAGCTGCATCAGCCCCATGGCACCGGCAGAGGATACGGCATTCGGCTGATAGTTCGATTCGGCCTGGACAATACTGTGGACGAGCTCCGGAGCCAGGCCGTATTTTTTGGCGGTTTGTTCGATCGTTTGATGAATCTTGGCCTGCCTGGCATCCGGAGAAATCGGTGCCGTCGGTTTCCCAGTCGTTGTCTTACGTCCTTCCGATTTTTGAACGCCTCGTATCTTTCGGCTGAGAGATGAAGGAGATGCGGTCTTCGGACGTACCGGAATTTCCGAATCCACCCCGCTTTCACTGGGAGGTTTCGGTGTGGCGGCTTTGTTGCGATTCATCCGAAGCCGATCGATTTTCTGGAAAGCGGTGATGCGATTCGCCTTGACCTGGTAATCTTCAAGTGTCATTGGTTGGACGGAAGCCTTTGCGGTTTCCGGCTGTTTTTTTTGAATCGTCGACAGAATCCCACTGAAGGAAGGGGCGGATGCGGTTTCCGATGATGATGGAGCCGATGGGTTTTCCTTGGATTCATTGAGCCGGATTTCCTTGTAAAGTCCGGTGGCTCGGCGCATATAGTCTTCGATTTTCATGCCGTTTGGAATGGCCATTTCGATTCTCCAGAGAATAGGGATGCTTCATCCGTCCTAAGTGGGTATCCGATCATTCGAATTAGCCATATGCAACTTGAATACCATGCTGCCCTGTGGGCAGGAGAAATCTGTCGGGTCTCGAATTGCATTTTCCATACCGCTGTGGTAGAGGATGGCCTCGCAAAAAGTCCATCATATTGACGGCTTCTAAAAAAGGCCGCAGGCAAGGAGTGCAAATCCCGAGGAGTGAGGCGTACTGAAACGTACGCCGCAACGACGAGGGATGCAGAACGACACAGCATCCGGCCTTTTTGCGAAGCCGTCATAGAGAAGCCTTCGTTCTTTCAACCCGAATCTTCGAGATGCTCCCATTTGAAAGCTGAAGCGAAACCCAAAAAATTCATTTCCTCTGATCTGGTCTGGGCATGGCTGCTGGTCATCGCTTGCACGGTTTTTCGGCTCTGGTTTTCCGGCCGATTTCTGCTTGTTCCCGATGAAACGAACTACTGGCAATGGGGAAGGTATCTCGACTGGGGATACCATGATCAGGCGCCTCTCATTGGATGGTTGATCCGCCTGTCGACGGCATGGCTGGGGGAGAACGAAACGGCTGTCCGGCTTTCGTCCGTGGTGTCGAGCCTGATAGTCTCCGTGTATTCTCTATGGATCGCAAAACGTTGGTTCGGCGATCGAGCGGTGTTTTCCGTTGCCGTGATGTCGCAATCGATCCTGCTTTTTCAGGTCGGCGGATTGCTGGCTACGCCGGATGGTATCCAGGCGGCTGCATGGGCCGCGGCCTGTTTCCATGGGGCAAGGGCCTATGAAAACGGCCGATGGGGACAATGGCTGTTCACTGGTTTCTGGTTTGGAGTCGGGATGCTGGCCAAGTTTACGATGGTCTTGTTTGCGGTCAGCATCTTCATCTACGGTCTGACGTCTCTGCGACACAGGCAACGCTTGATGGAAATCCGGCCCTATGTTGGATTCCTTCTCGGTCTGGTCATGTTTTCCCCGGTCATTTGGTGGAACGCCCGGCATGGATGGAACTCCGTCAGACATGTGGCCTTTATCGGTGGAGCGAACGAAACGCGTTTTTTTCAGCCCCATTTCCTGGGGGATTTCATCGCCTCTCAAGCAGGTCTTCTGACACCGATTGTGTTCATCCTCGTTGTCTCGGCCTGGGTGCATGTCGTCAGACATCGGTTTGACGATACGCATTGGACGGAGCGATACCTCTGGTTTGCGTCTGCGCCGACGATCCTCTTTTTTGCGGTTCTGAGCCTTCACACGAGGATTTACGGAAATTGGCCTGCTGCAGGTTACATTGCAGCGATCCTTATTGTCGGTCACCTCTATGGTCCTGGTGGATCCTCATCTGCCGGAGCTCGTCGTTCTTCCGGCAGAAGGCTTTGGCCATGGGCGATTGGGCTTTCCTATGCCGTATCCGCCCTGGTGCTGATTCAGGTTGTCAGGCCGATCCTTCCCCTGCCTGTCTCCTTGGATCGCATATCCGGTGAAACCCTGGGTTGGGATCGACTGGGACAAGTCGTTGGAAGAACCGTACGAACGATGCCGGCACCCGAAAAGACCTTCGTATTCGGTCTCAGTTATCAGGTGGCGAGCGAACTCGCCTTCTACGTGCCGAGCCAGCCTGCAACCGTCAGCATCAACCGATGGGAAAGACCCAATGTTTATGACTACTGGTGGAATGATGCGGATCTGATGGGTTGGGATGGTGTAGGGGTTACCTATGATCCTGTCAGTCATGAAACCAGGCTGAACGAGGTTTTTGAAAGGGTCGATCCGCCGGAGGAAATGGTCGTTTACCGGAAACCGGCCCTTGTTGGTGAAAAGGAGGATGTGGAGGTCAAGCGATTCTATATTTACAAGGCCTATGGCTTCAGGGGAGGACTGCGCTGGGTGCCGAGCGATCCGCGAGATATCCGGAGTTCCAGCCCGTTTGAATCGGCTCATCCGGACCGGGAAGCCTCCGATGAAAGCATGAATTTACCCATCCCGCCTGGGCAGGAATCCGGGGTACAGCCGCAGTAATCCATTGTTGTTCTCAATCCCCTTCCTTGCCCCCGCTATCCCACCAACAACGATTTTCCGGTCATTGCCTCCGGCTGTGGGATCCCCATGACCTGCAACAGGGTGGGTGCGATATCGGCCAGAATACCGTCCCGGAGGGTTGCAGTGATCCGATGGTCATCCACCAGGATGAAGGGAACCGGATTCAATGTGTGGGCCGTATGGGGTGTTCCGTTTTCGTCGACCATCGTTTCGGCGTTTCCGTGATCCGCAGTGACCATCAGCATCCCGTCCTGACCGAGCACCCTTTCGACGATCCGGCCGATACAATCATCGACGGTTTCGACGGCCCGAATGGCTGCAGGCAGCACCCCCGTATGTCCTACCATGTCCATATTGGCGAAATTGAGAACGATGAATCCGTATCGTCGGCTGTCGATCCGCTTCAGAACTTCCTCGGTGACTTCCAGCGCACTCATCTCCGGTTTGTAGTCGTAGGTCGGCACATCCCGGGGAGAAGGAATCAGGCATCGGTCTTCGAGATCGAAGGGCTTTTCCTCTCCCCCGTTGAAGAAATAGGTGACATGGGCATATTTCTCGGTCTCTGCGATGCGAAGCTGCCGAATACCATGGCGGCTAACGACTTCTCCGAGAATGTCATTGAGGTGCTCCGGCCCGAAAGCCACCGGAAAAGGGAAGTGTTCATCGTATTGGGTCATGCATCCATAGGCGGATAATGTCGGCAGGGGGGATCGGTCAAAGGGAAGGGATGCTTCGGGCAATGCCAGTGCTGTTGAGATTTCACGGGCCCGGTCAGCCCGGAAATTGAAAAAGATCACCGCATCTCCATTCTGAATGGTTCCGACCGGATGTCCCCCTTTATCCACCAGGGTCACCGGGGTGACGAATTCATCGGTTTCTCCACGGGTATAGGCATGCTGAACGGCATCGACCGGATCGGTTTCTGCAGTTCCGATTCCCTGGGTGTAGAGCCGGTAAGCCTTTTCGATCCGATCCCATCGCTTGTCCCGATCCATGGCGTAATACCGGCCGCAGATCGTGGCAATATCTCCATAGTTGTATCTGCAGACGTGTTCTTTGAGCTGCCGTACAAAGCCCACCCCACTGTCGGGCGGCGTATCCCTGCCATCCAGGATGGCGTGGACGAAGGTGTTTTGGACGCCATGGTTCCGGGCCATGTCCAATAGAGCGAACAAATGCTGAATGTCGCTGTGGACCCCTCCATTGGATACCAGACCGATCAAGTGGAGTCGCGAGCCATGGGTCGTGCGGACGGTCTCGAGGATGGCTTTGAGGACCGGGTTTTCGAAGAAAGAGCGGTTTCGGATCGCCACATTGATCCGCATCAAGTCTTGATAGACGATGCGGCCGGCCCCAATGTTCAGGTGGCCGACTTCCGAATTGCCCATGATGCCTTCTGGAAGGCCGACGGCTTCTCCGGAACACAGCAGACGCGTTTGAGGATAGCGGGCTTTGAGCGCATCGAGGTTAGGCGTTTTGGCCAGTGCGATGGCGTTTGCCTCCGGTTCATGGCGGATACCGCATCCATCCAAGATCATCAGCATGCACAAGCGATCATTCGTCTGCTTCGTCATTGAAATCTCCTTCGGGTTGGCCGCTCACGTCTTCAATTCGTTCAACAGGTGCATCCCGCCACAACCCTTCCAGATTGTACAGTTTGCGGATGGGTTCGTAAAAAATGTGAAACACCACGTCTCCATAGTCGATCAACACCCAGTGGTTTTCCGTCAGCCCCTCGACGCCAATCGGTCGAAATTGGGCCTTTCGAAGCTCCTCCTGAACATGTTCGGCGATGGCCTTTACCTGGCGGCTCGATCGGGCGCTGCACAGCAGAAAATAATCCGCGATCGAGGTTAATTTGCGCATGTCCATCACCAGGATGTCGTAGGCTTTTTTCCCTTGAGCGGCCTGAACACAGGCCATGAGCAATGGATCATCCATCATGATCATGATCGATAGAGTCCTCTTTCAACGATGTAGCTCTCGACAGCTGTCGGCACAAGTCCTTGAATGGATGACCCGCTGCGGAGCAGCCGACGGATTTCGGATGATGAAACGGGCAATGCGTCGATTTCTACGATACGAATGGGTAGTCGATGCGTGTGCACCCATACCGGGACGGCCGAAGGTTCCTCAGATTCCGGTCCGCTGTATTGTAGAACCTGTTGAAGAAAATGGATGGTTCGATCGCATTGCGTTTCCGATGGTTGATCGTTTCGGGGACGCTGGATGACCAGAAGCGATATGCTGGTCAGAATGCGTTCCCAGTCCTTCCAGGTGTCGAGTTCGACAAATGCGTCACTTCCCATCACCAAATGCAGCACATCGTCCGGTCGATAGAACGCAAGCAGACTTTCGATGGTATCGATGGTGTAGGAAGGGCCTTCCCGCCGACCTTCGATGTCGCAGAGAACCAGATCCGGATGCGCATGGATCGCAAGTTCGATCATGGCCCTGCGATCCGAAAAAGAGGCAATCTGACGACCGCGTTTGTGGGGAGGGAGTGCAGCCGGAATGATCACCACCCGGTCCATGCCGCATCGCTCGATGAGCCGGGTGGCGGCTGTGATATGACCGCAGTGGATGGGATCGAAGCTTCCTCCGAACAAGGCAATGTGCATGGTCGATGATCCGCAAAGGGGCCAAAGGCCGACAGGGACCCAAGGCAGGAAGCGATAGTCCGGGACAGTGATTGTCCATCGGAAAATGATGGATTCCGTGGACGCATGCAGGGATTATACCCGGATCTGGCCATTTCCCGTGACGATGAATTTGGTGGCCGTCAACTCTTCGAGACCCATCGGCCCGAAAGCATGGAGTTTGGTGGTGCTGATACCGATTTCAGCGCCGAGACCGAGTTCGCCCCCGTCGTTGAAACGGGTCGATGCATTCACCAGCACCACGGAGGAATCGACCTCCTTCAAGAATCGTCTGGCGTTCGCTTCGTTTCGGGTCAGGATGGCCTCGGTGTGCCTGGAACCGTAGCGCCCGATGTGGTCGATGGCAGCATCAAGATCCGGAACAATCCGGATCGACAGAATGAGATCGTTGTATTCCGTGTACCAATCGTCTTCGGTTGCCGGTTTCATGTCGGGAACAAGGGCCAGGGAACGTTCGCAGCCGCGAAGCTCCACGTGGGCTTCCTTCAGGGCTCGGGTGACAATCGGAAGGAACACGGGGGCGGCGTCCTGATGAATGAGCAGGGTTTCCATGGCATTACACACTCCCGGGCGCTGGACCTTGGCATTGAGACAGACGGAAACGGCCATTTGGAAATCGGCATCCCGATCCACGAAGATATGACACACCCCCTTGTAGTGTTTCAAAACCGGAATTCGGGAGTGTTCTACGACAAACCGAATGAGGCTTTCGCCGCCGCGGGGGATCACCACATCGATATGGTCCTCGAGTTTGAGCAGCTCGGTTACGGCGGCCCTGTCCCGAATCGGTATGACCTGAGCGGCTTCCTTCGGGAACCCGGTTTCGGAAAGGCTCTGGGAAATGATGTCCGCCAGTACCGTGTTGGAATGAAGGGCCTCGCTTCCGCCTCTTAGCAGAACGGCATTCCCGGATTTGAGGCAGAGTGCAGCCGCATCGATCGTGACGTTCGGGCGGGATTCGTAGATGATCGCAATGACACCGAGCGGGATGCGAATCCGCGCCACCTCGAGTCCGTTCGGTCGGGTCCAGGATGCCACCGTCTCGCCAACCGGATCGGGAAGGGCGGCCACTTCTTCCAAGCCTTTGACCATCGATCGGATGGTCGCGTCCTTGATCGTCAACCGATCGATCATCGCCGCAGAAAGCCCTTTTTCCCGGGCATAGGCGATATCCTGTTGATTGGCTGCCTCGAGCTCGGCCGATCGACAGACGATGCCTGAAGCCATCCGCTTCAGCAACGCGTTTTTTCGATCGGTCGGAGCAACGGCGATCGCTCTCGAGGCCGTTCGTGCAGCCTCCGCCATTCGGCGGATGTCCGTTTCGATGCTCACGACGGTTGTCCTCCATCGATAGAAGTGATGCCCCCGCAAAAAGTCAGGCACTCTCATTTGACCCGCAGGAAGGCGGGTGAATTTTGCTCAGCAGCGGAAAAACTCAGCAGCCCGAGCTCGTAAGATCGGGCGGATGGCCAAACTTGGGATATAGGATT
>JBFMBE010000074.1:0-15948 GCA_040755275.1 Thermodesulfobacteriota bacterium
AAGGCCGGATGCTGTGTCGTGCTGCATCCCTCGTCGTTGCGGCGTACGTTTCAGTACGCCTCACTCCTCGGGATTTGCACTCCTTGCCTGCGGCCTTTTTTCGAAGCCGTCCATATGATGGACTTTTGGCGGGGCCATCAACCTTGATGGCCCCGCCAAAAGTCGCCATCCACTGCTGAGCAACATTCACCCGCCTTCCTGCGGGCCAACCAGAGGGCCTGGCTTTTTACGAGGCCATCCGTATTAGCGGATCGTTACAATCACTTCTATCTGCCGGATCCTGTCTTTTTTCGATCCGTGGAGGGCATCCCATGGGAAACCAGAACGTGATCTTCCTGGAGGTCATCGAGTGGTTCGACGAAACCGGAAAAGAACTGGTTCACCGGATTCCGGAAAGCGGTTCCGGCGAAATCAAATGGGGCGCCCAGCTGACGGTTCGGGAAAGCCAGGCAGGTGTCTTTTTCTATAACGGCAAGGCCATCGGTGCCTTCGGTGCCGGTCGTCACACGCTCAAGACGGCCAACATCCCCATTCTCACCAAAATTCTATCAACTCCCTGGGGCATGACCAGCCCCCTTCGGGCGGAGGTCTATTTCGTCAACCTCAAGGTGTTCACGGACCTCAAGTGGGGAACCCGGGATCCCGTCGCCTTCAAGGATTCGGAGCTCGGTTTGATTCGGCTTCGAGCCTTCGGGATGTTCAATATCCAGGTGATCCAGCCGGTTCTCTTCATCAATTCCCTGGTCGGCACGCAAGGCATCTATACGACCGAAGAAATCGAAGGCTATCTCAACCGGGTGATCGTCTCTCGCTTCAACGACTACATGGGGGCTACGATCGACACCATCCTGAACCTGCCCGCCCGCTATGACGAGATGGCCGAAAAACTGATCGAGCGGCTTCGAGACGATTTTCGAAAGTTCGGGCTTGCCCTGAAGCAGCTTTACATCAACGCCATCACCCCGCCGCCCGAGGTCCAGCAGGCCATCGACGAGCGAAGCCGCATGGGCGCCATTTCCGACATGAACAAGTTGCTGCAGATGAAGGCGGCTATGGCCTTGGAAAAGGCGGCGACTGCGGAAGGAAGTGCCATGGGAACCGGCATGGGTCTTATGATGCCTGCCATGTTCGCCTCCTATTTTACCCCATCTTCAGCAAAGACCGATCAACCACCACTCACGCAGAACACCTGCCCGGAATGCAACCATCCGGCGCCCAAAGACGCCCTGTTCTGTTCGATGTGTGGTCATCAGCTGCTGGTGTTGACGCAGTGCCGGCATTGCGGAAAAAATCTCACTCCAAAAGACAGATTCTGTCCCCGGTGCGGCAAATCCACCGATGAGAAGCCAGCCCCCCTGATATGTCCGAACTGCAGAACGGAAAACCTGCCGGAAGCCAAATTCTGCAACCAATGTGGTGAAAAGCTGCCCGGCACATGACCTCTTTCAGCATTCAGCACCAGTGCCCTCAATGCGGAGCTCCGGCTGTGCTGCAGGAAACCGACCGTCTGATGACCTGCCGGTTCTGCCGGGTGACCTCGGTGCTGATGTTTCCCCGAGGCATGCAGACGATGCTCCCCGTTGGCCCGTCTGCAGCAGACAAGCCGCTGTTGTACGTTCCCTACTGGCGTTACAGGGGAATTCTCTTCACCGTTCTCGACATCGGCATTCAGGACCGCTTCGTGGATGTCAGCGTGTGCGCCGTCGCCTCTCAGCGGTTTCCCCGATCCGTCGGTCTGAGAAGCCAGGCACTCAAGCTGCGCTATGTTACCCCCGATCTTCCAGGTAGGTTTCTGAAACCGCAGGGTGAACAACCCGAGATGCTGACGGTCATCGACAGAACCCAGCTTCCGGAATCGGAGCCTGCCCGATGGTTCCGAACCGCAATAGGGGAAATGCAGAGCCTGATTTTTGCACCGTATTATCTCGAGCGCAAACTCTTCGATGGCATTACCGGTCGTGCCATCAGCCCGGTGCTGGCCGAAGACGACGAGGTGTTCGGCTTTGGCGGCCAAGCGCCCGAACCCTCCATCGCATTTCTGACGGCACTGTGCCCGACCTGCGGCTGGGATCTTCGGGGAGAGCGAGACAGCATCTGTTTCGACTGTTCGAACTGTCAAACGCTTTGGGCAGTGGAAGCAGGCGGATTGCGGCCCATCTCCTTCGGGTATGTGAAGACTGCGGAACCCGCGGACGGCTATCTCCCGTTCTGGCGGATTCAGGCGACAATCCATGGTTTTCAGCTGGAATCCGTTGCCGACTTGATCCGTGTGGCCAACCTGCCGCGGGTGCCGAAAGCAACGGATGCGAATCAACCCTGTTATTTCTGGGCGCCTGCTTTCAAAATCCAAGCCAAAAGTCTGATGCACCTCGCTCGAGGCCTGACGCTGATGCAGCCGCAATGGCAAACGGTCCCGGAACATCCCCGGTCCGGCCATCGATCCATCAACCTGCCTGCCGAAGAAGCCGTCGAAACCATTCGTCTGAACATGGCCTGCTGGATCACACCCCGTCAGAAGCTGCTTCCGGTACTGGCCGAGGCGCTGATCCAGCCCTTGCATCATGAAATCATTTTCGTTCCTTTCGTCGAGGGAGTTCATGAGCTGACCCTGATGGACACCCGTATCCGTATTCCCAATGCCCACATCCGTCTTTCCGAGAATCTGTGATGGGCTCGCAAAAAGTCAGGCCCTCTAATTTGACCCGCAGGAAGGCGGGTGAATTTTGCTCAGCAGCGGAAAAACTCAGCAGCCCGAGCTCGTAGGATCGGGCGGATGGCCAAAATGAAAAGAATGGGTTGCTGGTTTCCAACAAGCTGTTTTTCAAACCAATATCAATGAATTGCGTCCGCCCGATCCAACGATCTCCGGCTGCTTCAAACAGTTTCCGCTGCTTCGCAAAACACCACCCGCCCTCCTGCTGGAGGCCCGGCTTTGAAGAAAAATCGGTGGTCAGCGACTTTTTGCGACTCCATCAAGCTTGGCTGAGGATGAGCGGTACGATGGCGAAGCGACCGACATCCACCAGGCCCATGTCCGTGAGCTTGAGCTCCGGAATGACCGGAAGGGCGAGAAACGACAGGGTCATGAACGGGTCGTTCAGGGGACAACCGAGGCTTCGGGCCGTTTGAACGAGGCGATGGAGGTATTCGGCGATCTCGGTTACGGGTTTTGTGGACATGAGTCCGGCAATGGGAAGGGCTAACCGTTCCAAAATCCGGCCTTCGTTGACGACGACGATACCGCCGCCCATATCCCGCACGGCAACGACGGCTTCCTGCATATCGGTGTCGCTGGTCCCGACGACGATGACGTTGTGGGAATCGTGGGCCACACTGGTGGCGAGGGCTCCCGAGCGAAGCCCGAACCCTCGTACGAAAGCGACGGCTTTCGTACCGGATCGACCATGTCGCTCGATGACGGCAAGTTTCAGCAAGTCCCGGCGGACGTCGGATACGAGCAAGCCATCCTGAACGCACGCCTCATCGAGGCCTGCCCGGGTGACGATCTGGTCGGGGACGATCTCGATGACCCGGATGCGGCTGTCGGTTGCCCGCAAGCGAAAATCGAGTTGTTCGGCCTCGATGTGCATCGTGGAACGCGGTATATCGGGGGCTGCTAACGATACCGCCGCATCCAGAACCCCTCCCGCAGCAACCCGCATCCCCTTCCAGTAAACCTCTTGTACATCAAAGGACTTGAGGTCTTGAAAGAATACCATGTCCGCCTGACGTCCCGGAGCGATGGCACCTACATGATGCAACCCGAAATACGTCGCAGGAACGAGGGTCCCCATCCGGATGGCCGTTATTGGATCAACCCCCATCGAAACGGCCATCCGCAGCAACACATCGATGCTGCCTTCCCGCACCAGATCGTGCGGATTGCGGTCATCCGTACACCACATCATCCGGTGCCAGGTGTCGGGGCCTACCAGCGGCATCAGTGTCTGTGCGTTCTTGGCTCCGGAGCCCTCCCGCACCAGAATGAACATTCCCTGTCGCAGTTTTTCCCGGGCCTCGGACAGGGAAACACATTCGTGGTCGCTTCGGATCCCTGCAGCCAGATAGGCCGTCAGATCCGATCCTGAAAGACCTGGGCTGTGTCCGTCGATGGGTTTGCCGGCCGTGGTTGCAATCGCGATTTTGCGGAGAACATCCGGATCGCGGAAGAGCACACCGGGGAAATTCATCATTTCGGCAAGGGCCGGAATCCGGTCGTTCGATATCCACTCGGCGATTTCCGCAGGACCGATCACGGCTCCCGATGTTTCCATCGTGGTGGCGGGCACACAGGAGGATAGGGTGAAGTGAACATTGGCCGGAAGATCGGCCGACGTGTCGAGCATGTAAGCGATTCCGGCAGTTCCCATGACGTTTGCGATTTCATGGGGATCGGCGATTACGGTCGTCGTACCCCGGGGAAGAACGGCTGATACAAACTGGGCCGGGCAGGTCAAGGAACTTTCGATGTGCACATGGGCGTCGATCAACCCCGGTGCGGCGTACATCCCCTTCATGTTCCGAACTTCCCTTGCCGGAAGCGGACCGAAGCCGACGATCCGTCCCCCTGCCACGACGATATCGTCCTCCTGAATTTCACCCGAAAAGACGTTGACGATTCGACAGTTCTCCAATCGAATGTCAGCGGGCGCTTCTCCACGTGCCACGGCGATGATTTCAGAAATTCTGTCGACGACGGCCTTCAAAGCCTTTTCTTCGAATCTCATCTGCAATCCTCCTGACTTCTGCTTGAACCGCTTCCAGATCGAAAGCGATGCATTTTCCGTTTCGCACGAGCCAGTTGCCGTCTACCATCGTATCTCGAATATCGGCACCCCTGGCCGCATAGACCACTTGGCTTTCCGGGTGGTAGAGCGGTGTTAGATGAGGTCTTGCTGCATCCACAATGACGATATCGGCTTTCTTGCCGACTTCGATGGAACCGATTTCCCGCTCGAGACCGATGGCTCTCGCCGCTTGGATCGTCGCCATTTCGATGACAGTTCGGCTGTTCAGGACGGTGGGATTCGAGTTGGCGAGTTTGTGCAGTTTCGCTGTAATGTCCATTTCCCGGAACATGTCCAGCGTGTTGTTGCTGGCACTGCCGTCCGTACCGAGGGCCGTGGTGATCCCGAGACCGATGTATCGTTCGATTGGAGCGATCCCCGAAGCGAGCTTCATGGCACTCTGAGCCGTATGAACAACCGATGCACCCGATTTGTGGATTCGATCGATATCGGTTTCATCGACCCAGATGGCATGGACGAGAACGGTATCCGGATCCAGCAGGCCCAATCGGTCCAAATATCCGATGGGTGATGACCCTGTCGTTTTCATCAGGTGCTCGTGTTCCCATTGGGTTTCTGCAACATGGATTTGGAAGCGCACACCAGCGTTGCGGCACAGGGCCTTGGTTCGAAGAAGGGTTTCCGCGGAGCATGTATAGGGGGAATGGCAAAACAAGGAAGGCCGTATCCTTGAAGAGAGGTCTTCGCACTCGGCCAGAAAGGAGATGGCCGCCTCGATATTTCGGGAAGGGTCGGGAACCCCTGGAGCCGGATGGTCGATCACGCCCTGCCCCAGAACGGCCCGCATGCCGGAATCTCGAACGGCCTTCGCCACATGGGATTCGAGAAAATAGCCGTCGCAGCACGTGGTGGTTCCGGATAACAGCATTTCGGCGCAGGAAAGCAATGTGGCCGGTCGAACGGTATCCGGGGTGATGAAGGCCGACTCCGCCGGAAAGATGAGATTTTGGAGCCATTCGAACAGAGGGAGATCGTCGGCAAGCCCTCGAAACAAGCTCATGGGCAGATGCGTATGAGCATTGATCAACCCGGGGAGCACGATACAGCCGGTGGCATCCGCCACCTGCGAAGCTGCCGGGGGAATGTCTTCGGTCATTGAGCCGATGGCGACGATCCGATCGGCTTCGACGGCAACCCAGCCCTTGTCGATGATCCTGAAATCGGCATCAACCGTAAGGATGGTGGCATGTTCGATTCGGATACCGGTCATGTCAGATCTCCGGAGATAATGAATATGGATGGTCTCACAAAAAGTTAGGCACTCTCTCTCTGGACCCGTCCTCCTGCTGGAGGCTCGGTGTTACAGAAAATCACTGGTAGCGACTGTTGGGGAGTTCACCACTATTGTATCCCGACCTTTACAAGGAGACGTTTGCAATGGCAAGATGAAAAACATCGGAATGTTTCGGCTCGATGGAAAAGTCGGTTGAAAGACAAGGCAGGGTTCATGTATATCTTCCTGAAGGGGAGTGTGTCGTGAGTTGCGGGGACGGATGTTGGCAGTCAACCTCCAAACGGCGGAGCAAACCATGGGAATTCAAGAACTCGACAGGATGTTTCGGCCTCGAAGCGTGGCCGTGATCGGTGCGAGCCCAAACACCGAAAAATTGGGCGGTATTGTTCTGAAAAACCTGGTTCAGCGGGGATTCGGGGGGGATATATTTCCGGTCAATCCTCTTCATGATGCGATCGGTTCGTTGAAATGTCATCGTTCGGTGACCGATATCGGAGAGCGCATCGATTTAGGAGTCGTTGCCACCCCGATGGAATCTATTTTCGATATTGTGGAAGACTGCGTTCGGGCCCGTGTTCGAGGGCTTGTCGTTCTGTCCACACTCGGCAGAGCCGAAGATCGCAAACCCATTGAGAGCCGGCTTCGAGCCCTGTCCGAGGAGCACGGCATTCGCATTATCGGCCCGAACAGCATGGGCCTGATCCATACGAAGATCCGCCTGAACGCCAGTGCCGGGCACGTCATGCCCGAAATCGGCACCATCGCCTTCCTCTCCCAGAGCGCAGCCGTCTGCACTGCCATTCTCGACATGGCCCTTCACATACCGATCGGCTTCAGCCATATCGTCAACGTCGGATCTGCAGTGGATGTCGATTACGGAGATCTGCTCGATTTTCTGGGGGGCGATCCCCAAGTGGCGAGCATTCTTCTTTACGTGGAGAACCTGACCAACATTCGTAAATTCATGAGCGCAGCACGGGCCGTGAGCCGGGTCAAGCCCATCATCGCACTCAAAACCGGCCGAACTCCCTTGGGTGCCCGAATGGCGCTCGAACACACCGGAGCGCCGGCAGGAGACGACGCCGTATACGATGCGGCCTTCGAACGGGCCGGTATTCTTCGGGTCAAGACCTTCGAAGAGCTTTTTGATTGTGCAGGCATCCTGGCCAAACAACCCCGTCCCGGAGGTTCCGGTGTCGTCATCGTCACCAATTCGGGCGGACACGGGGTGATGGCTGTGGACATGCTTTTCGAAAAAGAAGGAAACCTCGCGAAACTCTCCTCTGAAACGCTTGCAGCCATCGACGATATCATCGGATCGAAATGGAGCAGGAGCAATCCCGTCCACCTGCCTCGGGATGCCCAACCGGAAACCTACAGAAGGGTCATCGAAGCCTGCCTCTCTTCTCCGGAGGTCCACGGTCTGATCGTCCTGTTTTCCCCGAACGTTCTGGTCGACGGCAATCTCGTTGCAAAGGCCGTAGCCGATGCCCTGAAAACCAGGGCGGTCACGGCCGTCACTTCCTGGCTGGGTGCCGGCAGTGTGGTGGGCGCCCGAACCCTGTTTCACAACGCCCAGATTCCGACCTACGATACCCCGGAACGGGCGGTTCGAGCCTATATGAACATTTTGCGGCACGGCCAGCAGATCGAGATGCTGCAGCAGATTCCGCCCATCGTGAACAAACGGCTCCGATTCGAAACGGATAGGGCGAAAGAACAGATTCTTCAGTGTTTGATGGAAAACCGTTACCATCCGGAGCCTTCGGAAACAGCAGCTATTTTGGAGGCCTATGGCATTGCACTGCTGGACAATGGCGAGGAATGTCGGATCCGGAACGGCCTTTCCGATTGCCACATTCGCATTCATCTGATGACGGATCCCCAGTTCGGGCCAGTGATCCGGATCAGTCCGGCTGCTGTATCGGATGAACTGTTCGGTGTTCGGGCCATCGGTCTACCGCCGGTCAATCGTCTGCTGACAAGACAGCTCATGCATCAAGGCCGGATCGACATCCTCCTGAATGCGTATCAACTGGCGGAACGACGCAATGTCGAAAACCTCGAGGATGCCATCATCCGGGTTGCACAGTTGGCCATCGATTTTTCGGAAATCGAGGCACTCGACCTGATTGTCGTTATGGGGAAAAAGGGGGGGCCGTGGGTCATTTCAGGCGATCTTCGCCTTCGGCCCGCCCCGGTTGCCGCACCTCTGCATCTGGTGATCAGTCCCTATCCCAGTCAGTATGAATCCCAGTTCTACGTCGACGGTGTAGGCAATATCCTGACTCGGCCCATCCGGCCGGAAGACGAGCCCATGCTTCTCGGTCTGTTCAAGTCTCTTTCTCCGCGCAGCATCTACATGCGCTTTTTCACTCCCATGCGAACGTTTCAGCACAGCTTGCTCGCCCGCTTCACCCAGATCGACTATGACCGGGAAATCGCTCAAGTCGCCATTCTGGAGGACGCATCGGAAGAAGATGCCATGCTGGGGGTGGCCAGGGTCATTGGAGAACCCAACATGGAAAGCGGGGAATTTGCCGTTGTTGTTCGAGACGGCTATCAAGGGAAGGGAATCGGTGCGAATCTGCTCCGTCAGTGTCTGTCGATAGCCCGGGAACGCGGCATGAAGACGATTTACGGTGTCGTGCTTTCGGAAAACCTCCAGATGCTCGCTCTGGGGCGCAAGCTGGGATTCAAGATCACCCGGATTCCGGAATCGAGCGAGTACGAACTCGTGTTCAAACTCGATGCTCAACAGCCGGGGCCCTGACAATATATCGAAGCGCCTCCTGAACGGCTGCATGGATTTCGGCAACATCCGGAAGGGTTTCTGCAATCGCTTCGATGTATTTCCGCTCCCGAACGATGCGAAAGGATTCATCGAAATTTAGGTCGAACACCCAGCCGATCTGAAGGAGCTTGAAGTCGTTCAGGGTTTTCATATCGGCGATGCAGGCGAAACGGTGGGCCATCAGGGCTTCGAGAATGTTGCGACTCCATTGGGGCGTATCCGGCAGGTCCAGTTCCACCGTTTTGTTGGGTGAGCGGTCTGTTCGGCGATAGTAATCCGTCACCACCCGCCAGATATCCAGCTTGTCGGCATCCCGGATGAGTTGCATGAAGGTGCGTTCATCCGTTGCTGTGGCAGTGGGCAGCTCTGCGGCGTTGTGGAAAGCGACAGCCCGAAACACGATCTTTCGAGCTGCAGGGGATAGTCCGTCCAGCACATGGTGTCGGGCCAACACTTGGACGCCCAGCCGGGCATGATTGACGGACTTGCGGTCTGAAAATGTCCGGTATTTTCGATACTGCTCGAACCGGCCGACATCGTGAAAGAGTGCGATGAGATCGGCAAGGTCCCGTTTTCCCGTATCGAGCCCCAGCGAAGCGCAAAGCCTCTCCATGTTCTTCCGAACATGCTGAGTATGGATGTCTTTCAGCTCGATGTTACGGTCGTCTTCTTCGATGCCGGTGTAAAACCCATCGACATATTTCCTGAACCAGGTTTCTGGATCTCGAACGATCATTTCTGATGGCCCTGCAAAAAGTCAGGCAGTCTGTGTCGAGTCGCGGGGTGACTGGGGAACCTTTTTCGCAGCAAGCTCAAAAGGCTTCCCCAGCCACCCCGCTTATGCCCGACATTTACAAAAAGCACGGGAAAGACGACTTTTTGCGAGGCCATCATTTCTGTTTAAGTAAATCCCGAATTTCCATCAGCAGCTGTTGATCCAGTGTCGGGCCTGGGGCGGGTTGTTCCTTCTTTTCCTTCATGAGCCATCCGAGAAATTTCACGATGAACACAAACAGGGCCAGAGCGACGATCAGGAAATTCACCACCTCGCCCAGGAAAAGGCCATAAGGGATTTCCTTGGCACCGATGACGAGCTTCCATCCGAGATATCCCTGTTGGCTCGGAAGCATGAGGCTCACGAGTGGCATGATGATGTGCTTGACCAATGAGTCGATGATTTTTCCGAAGGCTGCCCCGATGATCACACCGACAGCCAGATCGATGACGTTTCCTTTGAAAGCGAATTTCTTGAATTCTTCGAACAGGGACAGGGCCGTTTTTTTGGGGTCGATCGTTGGCATATACATTGTCCTTTCAGCTTGTGGGGGAGAGACATCAGGCCAGTCCGAGTCGATGCAAGGTTTCCTGAGTCGGTTGTCCATCCCGGTTCCAGCCGCGGATGGGATAATACGCATCGAGCATTTCATCGAGATGACAAACCAGCCCCTTGGCCGGGCCATCCGGCATGGGCTCGCTCACGATGCGGGCGGGCAGGCAGTCGTGGGTGCGATCGAATCCGGCTCGCATCAGAAAAAGACGTTCGGCGTTGAAGATGCGTTCTCCGGCCAGCTCCAGTTCTTCGAGGGTGTAGTTTGCACCGGTTGCGGCGTTGAGCAGCTCGAGAATGCCCGTTGGGCGAACATCGAGGGTACCGTCCATGAGATACCGAACGCTGAAGAACACGCAAAGCCCGGCGGCATCGATGATGGAGAAGGCATCTTGCCATTTGGCGACGAGCGCGGCTTTGTCCTGCCAGCTCAAGGGATCGATGGCGTATGGAACCCCGAGAAGTTCGCAGTAGGCCGTATCCCCCCGCATGTGAGATGCGCCCATGGGGGATGTGGCATAGGCCAGTCCCATACCCTGGCTGCCGCGCGGGTCGTATCCGGCAAAATCCACTCCCTTGGAAACCATGGCCAGTTCCGGATGGCCAAGGCTTCCGGCAAGCCGCAGGCTGCCTTCAGCCAGCCGGTCGCCGAATCCGGATCGTGTGGCCGTCTGCTTGACGAGCTCGATCAGAGCGGCTCCGTCTCCCCACGATAGTGGAAAACCGATGTCTGCAGCCGTCAACACCCCTTTTTCGAACAATTCCATGGCACAGGCAACGGCCGAGCCCATGCTGATCGTGTCCAGGCCCAACTCGTTACAGAGGTAGTTTGCCTTGGTCAGGGCGGCCAGATCCCGGATACCGCAATCCGAACCAAGCGAATAGATGGTCTCGTATTCGGGGCCTTCACCTTCTCCCTGATAGGGCCCGTCGGGAATGCGGGTCACCCGGCCGCAGGAAATGGGACAGCTGAAGCAGGGTTTGGCTTTCACCAGATACTTTTTCGTGAGGGTCTCACCATAGATATCTTCCCACCCGTCAAATTGACCGGTCTGGAAATTACGGGTCGGGAATACCCCTCTTTGCTGAGTGACGGCTGCGGTGATGGCCGTACCGTGAAGACGGAGGGCGGGTGGAAGCTTTTGAGCCGCAGCCTTGAACTTGTCTCGATAGCGGGCATTGGCTTGCTTGAAGGCTTGCGGGTCGGCCAGTGGGACGTCGAATGTTCCGCGGACGACGATGCCCTTGAGTTGTTTGGCCCCCATTACTGCGCCGACACCGCCCCGGCCTGCCGCTCGATCCCGGTCGTTCATGACAGCGGCAAACAACACCCGGTTTTCGCCGGCCGGACCAATCACCGCGGTTTTCGCCTTCTCATCGGTTTCGCTTCTCAGAATATCGTCTGTCTCGTGGGTGGTTTTTCCCCAGACATGTTCGGCGGATCGGAGTTCAGCATGTTCTCCGTCGATCCAGAGGTAAACCGGTTTCTCGGAAACACCTTCGATGAGGATCATGTCGAATCCGGTCTTCTTGAGTTCCGCAGGAAAATACCCGCCGGAATTCGATACCGTGATCGCTCCGCTTAAGGGGGATTTGGTTGTGATGACATACCGGGCACCGGTGGGTGCTGCAGTGGCCGTGAGCGGGCCACAGGCCAGTATCAGTTTGTTTGCCGGACCCAGCGGATCGCACAGCGGGTTCACCTCGTCGAGAAGGTATCGAATCCCCCATCCTCTGGCTCCGATGAAGTCTTTGGCAACGTTTGGATCGATCGCTTCCGTCGATATCCTTCCCTTGCTCAGGTCTATTCGAAGCAGTTTTCCCCGCCAGCCATACCATGTGTATTGGGTCATGTGCCGTCTCCACAAGTGATTGTTCGGTAGTTCCACAGGCTCCTTTTTTCCTTACCGATTTCTCCATATCATAGATTGCACTTCTATGCCAATACATGATAGCAACATCAACAGAACCCTCTCAACGTCCCCTGAACTACGGATAACCTTCGGATAGTTCCGGTCACGACCGTGACGTCGTTTCATAAACCGGGGACCTTGACAGGAACCTGGGAGAAAAGCTGTCTTGATTCTCAAAAGAGCTTGTGGCACAACAAATTGAAATCATTCACGCGCCCTCCTGCTGGGGGACCGGCTTTGAACGAAAATCGGTGGTTAGCGACTTTTTGCGAGCGCATCAACTTTGATTGGGAGCGGATCGATATGGGGGCGGCCGCTCCTCTGGCATGAACATGGATGCAGAAGGAGAATGAGGCTATGACCAGGGAAGAATTGATCGCATCGGCTCGTATGCTCCAACAACCATCTTCAACGGCTGTTTCAGACTATGCCCTCCATCGGGATGCCATGGCTTCCGAAATCAACCGGCTCATGAAAAGCCGCACCGATATCGATTATATGGTCGGCGGCAACATTTCCATGATGGAAGACAACCATCGGAACCATGCCCGGTTCATGGAATCGTTGATGGCGCTCTACAGTCCGGAAGTCCTGGTGGATACCGTCCTGTGGGTGTTTCGCGCATACAGGGCGCATGGATTCCAATTAACCTACTGGCCCGCTCAGCTCGACACCTGGGTCGAGGTTCTCCGCAACCATCTTTCTTCCGACGCCTTCCGTGAAATTTACCCGTTTTATCACTGGATGATTGTTCATCAGGCTGCATTCGCCGCCTTGTCAGATCAGGCCCTGCAGGGCTCTGCGACCCATGCCGGATGTGGCCGCCCATGACACACGAGCCGGAAGGGGGGAACAAGAATCTGCTGAACGATCTGAATCGGTATTGGGCCGAGTCCCGGGTTGTCCATGCCCTCTGGCTGGATGGGAATGGGGTAGTTCTGGAAGCCAACCCTTGTCTGTTGGATTTGCTCAACCGACAGCCGGATACACTCGAGGGGCGCCCTATTTCGGAGGTTCTGACTGAGCCCGACGCACGCATGATGGAAGAACGCCTGTTTGCTCCAACCGCTTTCGAATCGAAAGGCTTTTTTCTCAATCTGTTGGATGCGGAACTGGTGCCGAAAACTCTACAATGCTGGATGATCCATTTCGGAAATCGCTTCCTGCTCGTTGGGGAACTACCCGGTGATCGCCTGCAATTGCTGCAGAATGAACTGATCGATCTCAACAACCAGCTGGTGGTTCTCTCCCGTGAAGCCGCCCGCAAGGGAAAGGAACTTGCGAAGGCTCTCGAAGAACGAAATGAGGCCTATCGCAAAATGTCGGACATGGCCTTTCATGATCCCTTGACCCATGTGGCAAACCGTCGGAAACTCGAGGAAACCTTCTACCTCGAAGCCGAGCGGGCAAGCCGACTCGGTCAACCCCTAACGGTCGTTCTGATGGATATCGACCACTTCAAATCTGTCAACGATACCTACGGACATACCATGGGGGACCAGGTCCTCAAAGAGCTTGCCCGCATGATTTCAAGAAATGCGAGGCCCTACGATCTGGTTGCCCGTTATGGCGGGGAGGAATTCATGATCCTCATGCCCGGAACGGGCCTCGAGCAGGGAAGATCTGCAGCGGAGCGTTTCCGATCGCAGGTGGCTGCCGCCCGAATCGAGGGGATGTCACATCCGGTGACGGCCAGCTTCGGCGTTGCCACCTTGAAACCAGGTGAAATGCCCCATACCCTGTTCGATCGGGTTGATAGAGCACTGTATCGGGCCAAGGCAGGGGGCAGAAATCGGGTTGTCGTCGAAACTTCCGAGGAAAATGGCGCGTCGATATCCGGGATCGAATAACCCCTTCCAGCAAACGGCAACGATGCGACGATCGTGAAGGAGGTCTCATGGAGTATCTGCGTCCAGTAGAAACGGAGTCTGTATCCGCCGGCGGGATTTCATCGGCTTCCATCGAGATTGTTCGGGGAGCGTTTCTGGAAGCGCTGCTTGCCGGAAACAGGAAGCAGACCATCGATGTCGTTCGATCCGCTCAAAGAAGTGGTATTGGCATTCTCGATCTCTATGTGGATGTGTTCCAGGAGGCGATGTACGAAATCGGTCGATTGTGGGAGACCCATGTCATTACGGTTGCAGATGAACACATGGCAACGGCCATCACACAATATGTCATGTCGATCCTTTACCAGGAAATGGACTTTCGGAACGAGCCGAAAGGCCGAGCCGTCATTACGGGCGTTCAAGGAGAGATTCATCAGATCGGCGCCAACATGGTGGCGGATGTGCTGGAAGCCGAGGGCTGGAATGTGCGGTTTCTGGGTACGAATGTGCCACCGGACGGTGTTCTGGAGGCTGTCGTCGATCACAGGGCTCATCTGCTCGGTGTTTCCGCAACCATGTTTTTCCATCTGCCCCATGTCATCGAGTTGATCAGACGGTTGCGCGAGGAGGTGCATACGGTTTGCCCGAGAGTTCTTTTGGGAGGGGCCGCCTTTCGGATGCTTCCGAGGATGCCTCCGGAATTGGACGGCTGCGTGGTCGCAAAAGACCTGAAGGATGTGCTAAGCAAAATTCACCCGCCTTCCTGCGGGTCCACAAAGACCGCCTGACTTTTTGCGACTTCGTCAGTGGAGATGGAGTCGCAAAAAGTCGCCGTTACCCCGATTTTGTCGATTGCCGGGCCTGAGCATGGCGGGGCATATGCCTTTTGATGCTGCAGCGGATACTTGTTTGAAGCCGCCGGAGATCGTTGGGCCGGGCGGCGTATAACAATAAACAATTGTATGAAAATCAAACTGTTGTACCTTACTGGCCCCTATCGAATGACTGACCCCATGCCCGGCCCTTACGAGCTCGGGCGGCTGAGTTTATCCGCTGCAGCGAAAAAGGCGTATGCCCTGCCATGCGACGATGATGAGCCTTTCCGACTTTTTGCGACGCCATCAGTGGAGATGGCCCCGCAAAAAGTCAGAAAGTCTCTGTCGAGTCGCGGGGCGGCAGGGGAAGGTTGTGAAACGAGGCGGCAGAAGTCAGAAGAACAGCGGTTAGCTGTTCTTGTCCTGAAGTTGACCACCTACTTTTCCTTGTTGACTTCCACCGGGGAAAGCGGCAAGAAAACAGCGATCCGGATGGACCGGGTCGCTGTTCCAAACCCTCCCCAACGCTCAAAAGGAGATGCTGCATGGATTTTTCGCTTTCGGTCGATCATGAAATTCTTAGGGATTCGGTCCGCAAGTTCGCCGAGAAGGAGATCAAGCCGGTTGCCCGTGAACTCGACAAGAAAGAGGAATTTTCCTATGAAACGATGCGGAAAATGGCCGAACTGGGGTTGTTCGGTGTTTTCGTGTCCGAAGAATACGGCGGGCAGGGCATGGATTATCTTTCCTACATCATCTGTACGGAGGAAATCGCCCGGGTGGACGGCTCCCATGCCGCTACCGTCGCAGCGGAAAATTCGCTCGGCATCGGCCCGATCTATTATTTCGGCAATGAGGAGCAGAAACGCAAGTATCTTCCGAAGCTCTGCAGCGGCGAAGCCCTGTGGGGATTCGGCCTGACCGAGGCCAACGCCGGATCGGATGCAGCCAATTCCAAGACGACGGCCGTTCTCGATGGAAACGAATGGGTGATCAACGGCTCCAAGATTTTCATTACGAACGCATCCACAGACATCAGCGCCGGGGTGACCGTTCTGTGCAAGACCGGCACAAGACCCGACGGCAAACCCGAGCTCTCCTGCATCCTGGTCGAAACGGGAACTCCGGGTTACGAAGCCAGACCCATGCACGACAAAATGATGTGGCGGGCTTCAAACACCAGCTCGCTCTCCTTCGAGGATTGTCGGGTTCCCAAGGAAAACCTGCT
>JBFMBE010000075.1:0-15729 GCA_040755275.1 Thermodesulfobacteriota bacterium
TGTTTGTTGTCTGGCCATCCGTCCGATCCTACGAGATCGGGCTGCTGAGTTTTTCCGCTGCTGAGCAAAATTCACCCGCCTTCCTGCGGGTCAAATGAGAGGGCCTGACTTTTTGCGAGGCCATCAACCATGATGGTCCCGCAAAAAGTCGCTAGAAATGGGAATTGGATCGAGAAAATCCCATACAGGTGATTCATGTAGGGGCGATTCATGAATCGCCCCTACAATAGGACGAACCATGGCACATCTGACCGAATCGGAAATCGAATATGCTGCGAAAAAACTCAGCCACCCCGCTGATGCCCGGCATTCCCGAAAAGCACGGGAAAAGCGACTTTTTGCGACTCCATCAACCATCATGTTGCTCTTCGTATCCAGCTCATGGATGAATCGATCGGTTCTTTCGAACTCGTCTTCCTTGCTTGCAAAACTGCCCGTTTTACTTTAAGAAGGTGCCAAAAGAAGATCATCAGCCATTATTTCATGCAATCCCTGTGATACATCGGGATATTCAGGAGATCGGTTTGAACCTACAATTGTTTGTGTTAGGGATGTTCCAAGGTCGCTTCATGAAAAGGATAATACAACGAACTGGCGTGATATGGGGGAACAATCCTGATCGCTCGATGCCCTCCATCGATCCCTTCCGTGTTACGTCATTTCCTGTTATATCGACAGCTTGGAATATCCGGATTTGGACGTTAATGCTTCCGGCGATTCTGTTCGCTGCAGGGATCGGTTTTCTATCCATTGTACGTCATTACTCGTTTGAATCCTTCGAAGATCTGGCGCTGTTTGACCAGATCTTATGGAATATCCGGCACGGAAGAGGGCCTGTCACCACCATCAGTGGCAACATGCACCTGCTGTTCAAGCACCATTTCTTTGGTGAACATTTTTCCCCAATTCTTTATCTAATGGCACCTCTTGCAGGTATCACCAGGGGACCGGAGGCCATTCTGGTGATGCAGGCTCTTTTTGTTGGGCTGGCGGCTGTTCCTGCAGGCCTGTGGGCATCTCGAAGGCTCGGTAGCGTGAAGGCTGGTATTTGGGCGGCATGGTTCTGGGTCGCCATTCCCCCACTATGGGTAGGCGTACTCTATGATTTTCATATGGATTGTCTTGTGCCGCTTTTCTTCTTTGCCTTCTTGCTTTCGATGCATCGGAGAAAATCCTCTGCATGGTTATGGGCCATGATGATGATTTCTGTCAAAGAGGATGCCGCCATATACCTGTTTTTTGCAGCCCTGGTGGCCGGGTGGATCTATGATTGGAAGAAAACCGGTGTCTGCATCGCAATTGCATCTCTTGTATATGCATTTGTCGTCGTTCGGATCGTCATGCCGGCGTTTTCCCCGACCGGTGCGCATCTGCTACAGCATCGAATGCTTATCCCAGCCGACTGCGGTGGGATTCTCGGATGGCTTCAGGCGGTTTTGGCAAATCCCCAACGGTGGGACGCCTTAAAAGATCACCTGATGCATTTCGGTTTCTTCCCGGTCATCGGCCTGCAGGCCTCTCTTCCCTGGATGCTTGCCGTCGGAATTGCATGGCTATCCAAGGATGTATGGCAATCCCTGATCACCATGCATTATCCGCTGATGAGCTATCCGCTGATGTTCTTTGCCACGATCGAGGGGCTCCGCTCATGGCATCTTCTCTGCGATCGATATGTTCCAGAGGTCAGGAAAAAGCAGGCATTCGCAGTCGCCATCGTTTTTATCTCCGGATGTCTTCTGCTGGACTGGTTCGATGTTGAGGCATCGCTTGCCGAGGTCATGCGTTCCGCAAGCCCGGCGCGTGCACGTCGTACTTCCGAAAGCCGCCGGATGTTGGCATCCATTCCATCCGATGCATCGGTTGCTGCCACACAAACGACGCTTGCCCATGTATCGAGACGAGAGGACTTGCGGTTGATGTTCGAACCGATTCATGCCGAGAACATCGTTGTACAAACATACCTGCCCTGTGAAGACTCCTACGATCCCCAATCCTACAGGAAACTGATCGAACATTTTCTCAACAACGGCGATCGGTATCCAGTGGCTGGTGCCACGGATCACCTGCTGATGTTTCGTATCGACACGCCCGACAAGCGCCAGAACAGCCCTTGGTATTTTACCGATTTTGTCGACAGCACAGAACTGATCGAATCGGAGATGCTGCAATACAAAGATTCCGAGGCTATCAACGGTTTCGGAGTGAAAATAGCCGGTGAAACCCCAAACCTTCCCACGATGACACTGCCTAACCCCCTCCGCCCGGGTTTGTGGAACATTCATGTTCGGGCACATGCCTCCTGTACATCAATGTCCGATTCCGTTTCGATCGAGATTCTCGAAGCTGCCGGTGGAAATCGGGTTTGTGGTTCAGGGATCATCCCGGTCGGCAGTGATGGATATCAGATCACTACCGTCAAAGCGTTGTTTTCCAACGGCAGGGACATCACCGTCGAAACGAGGCTTCCGGAATCCTGCACTCTCTGGGTCGATCGCATATGGACCGAGCAGATTGGATAGCATCCCATCTCATTCCCCTTGTTGCCTCTCCATTGGTTGGGCACTCTCGGATGACTCTCACCTACCATACCAAATGAAGCATGGTATATCTGAAGAGGGATGGGATGGAGCACGAAACCGCATCCATCCTCTTTAGGAAGCCGTCGAGATCCTGTGATGGGCATGGGTGCAACAAAAAACCCGTAAACCAATCGCTTGATTTACGGGTTTAGACTTGAATGGACGAAAAAACTTGAATGTGGCGGAGAGAGAGGGATTTGAACCCTCGGCACCGTTTTTAGACAGTGCACACGATTTCCAGTCGTGCTCCTTCAGCCGCTCGGACATCTCTCCTGAACGCTTCGAAAAGGGCTTTGTTTCGAAGGAGGCTTGCGCCGTTTCTGCAACGCTTCGGGCCGACCTGGCGGAGAGGGTGGGATTTGAACCCACGATCCCGCTTTTAGACAGGATACCGCTTTTCGAGAGCGGCGCCATCAGCCGCTCGGCCACCTCTCCCTTGCTTTGCCTTCGAAAAAAGCGCCTCTTTCTACCGTTTTTTCCCAGACCTGTCAACATGGATCACGAAAAAAGAAACTTGAACTTCCGGCCACGATCCGATAGAAAGAACGGCTTCAGCAGTGATCTTTCACGATGCAATCCAATTAGGAAAGAGTATGGCAGACATTCAACCCATTCGAGCACTTGTCTACAACCCTCTCAAGGTACCGGATCTGGCGGCGGTCGTCACCCCGCCGTACGATGTCATTTCCCCTCAAGAGCAGGAAGCCTTCCACAGCAAGCATCCCCTCAACATTATCCGTCTGATTCTCGGCAGAAAATATCCCACAGACATCGAAACCGACAATCCCCACACCCGGGCTGCAGCCACTTTCCGGCACTGGATCTCCGAAGGCGTTCTGATTCGGGAACCGGTTCCGACGCTGTATCTGACGGCACACGATTTCGATCATTTGGGCAAGCGGATCACGCGCTGGGGATTTCTGGCCGGTGTACGGCTTGAGCCATTTGAGAAGGGGATCATCCTTCCGCATGAAACCACGTTTTCCAAGGTCAAAACCGAACGACTCGGCTTGATTCAGGCCTGCGACGCCAATTTGAGTCCGATCTTTTCCATCTATTCCGATCCGGAAAACGACATGATGGAAGCCATCCGCCAAGCCATCGTTTCGAGCAATCGGGAGCCCGATATTGCATTCATCGACGGAGAAGGGCAGGGGCATCGCGTCTGGAAACTGACGGAACACCGTCTTTTGGAGCGCATTTCATCTCATTTGAAACAAGGTCCTGTTCTGATCGCAGACGGCCACCACCGCTATGAAACGGCCCTGCAATACCGGGACCTCGTGCTTTCCCGTCATCCGGAATATGGCCCATCGCACCCGGTTCATTTCGTGCTGATGTATCTGACGGCCATGGAAGACCCGGGGCTGGTGGTACTACCCGCACATCGAATCGTTCATCACGTCGCTCCCGAGTGTTTGGAACGAATGCTGGATGTACTTGGATCCTCGTTCGATATCGAACGGATGGAAGGGGATGGATGGTCCGTCGAACAGGCCGAGCGCTGGTTGCAAGAGCAAATGGCTCCACAAAGGCCGGGAACACGTATCGGGGTGATCCGCAGAGATCGGCCGCAGGTCTCGATCTTACAGCTTCGACCCGGTGTCATGGAGCGTCGATATGGAAGGGCGGTTTCTCCGGAATTGCTGGATCTGGACGTGACCGTGTTGACGCATCTGGTGCTGATGGATGCCCTGGGACTGGAAGCAAAGGACCTCGACGAGGAATCCACCATATCCTATTCCAAATCGATGTCGCAGGCCATCTCGGCCGTATCCTCCGGGAACGCCGACCTATCCTTCATCCTGAATCCGACCCGGGTGGATCAAGTCCGACGGGCTGCAGCGGCCGGCCAAATCATGCCCCGAAAATCGACCTATTTCTACCCCAAGGTATTGGACGGCATTGCCATTCATCCCCTCTGGATCGATTGAGCCATGGCACCGGGCTGGAAGCCTTGCTGTCGCTACCGGAAATCATCATTTCCGGTTTACCGATCGACACGCCTTTCTTCCGTCACGAACTTGGGCGGCCGAACGATCAGCCCGCCGGCCTGCCCTCCCCGAACCCCCGATAGCAACACCATTCGGGCCGGGCTCCCTGGATTTCCATGAACGAACTGCATCGTCTTGGGTTCGATTCCTGCCGAAGTCATGGTGTTCATCAGTTCCGCCAATCGATCCGGACAATAGATCAGATCGAGCCGGCCTCCCTTTCGAAGCAGGCGGGATGCCGCCTGAACGATATCCTGAATCGTCGCTGCCAATTCATGACGGGCAAGAGCCTGCTGAGAACGGGGATTGATTCTGCCCGATCCTGCCTTGTAAAAAGGGGGGTTGGTCACGACCCTGTCCGCCGGATGCCCGATATCCCGAAGTGACAGTTCCCGAATATCCCGGCAGAGCACGGCGATGAGGGCCTCCAGGCTGTTCAAGGTGACGTTTCGGGCGGCAAGATCGGCCAGTTCGGGTTGGATTTCGACGGCGACGATGCGAAGGGTAGGGTTGTGAAAGGCAAGCAGCAAGGACACGACACCGCATCCGGCACCGATTTCGACGATACGCTCGCCGTCGGCAGCACGGATGCTTTCCGCAAGCAGCAGGGAATCCACCGAAAAACGATACCCCTTTTCGGGCTGTAGGATACGCAGCTTCCCCTGCTCTAAAGTATCCAACGTACAGCCGCTGCTGTTCATATCGGCCCGATTTTGAACTTGATATCCTTCAGGGCAACCAAAGCGTCAGCCTGCTGGTGAATCCGCTCGAGAATGCCCTGTTTCTGAAAATGCAGGTGATGCACCCAAACGGGGCTGCTGACATGAACGAGCAAGAGTTCCCCCTTGATGGCGCAGGGTCTTGCTTCCAATGCGGCCTCTTCTCCAACGATCTGGGACCAGCATTCGCAGATGCGGGCAAGCAGGGAAGGGGTTTCCTTGCGGCAATCCTTCATCAACCGATCGATTAGGGAACCGATGGATACGGGATCAGCCATTCATTCATCTCCCGATCGTTCCATCTCCGCCATCCGGGCCCGAGGGGAAAGCCCCAATTTTTCGATCCGGTAGCGAATCGAGCGAAGATTGATTCCCAACAGTTCGGCAGCCTTCTGTCTGTCGCCTTTGGCAAAGAACAACGCCTTTTCGACATAGGCACGTTCGATTTCTTCCAGAATCGCATCGATGTTCACCCCATCTCGGACTTCCTCGAGGTCGAACCTGCGATTCTTCACCCCTTCGATCCAACGTCGTCTGTGAAGCTTCTTGTGGGTGGCGATGGCCAGGCTGTCGGGCAGGATGATGTTGGTGTTGGACAAGGCGACGCTGCGTTCGATGAGGTTTTCGAGCTCGCGCACATTGCCTGGAAAATCGTAGCGATTCAACAGATCGATGGCATAGGAGCTCAACTTGACGATTTGCTTGCCCATCTGCCGGGAATATTTTTCGATGAAATGTTGAGCCAGATAGCGGATGTCCTCTTTTCGCTCCCGAAGCGGCGGCATGCGGATTTCGATGACATTCAGGCGGTAGAAAAGGTCTTCCCGAAAGCGGCCTTGGATGACTTCTGTTTCCAGATGCTTGTTCGTTGCGGAAACGATGCGGACATCGATCTTGATGTCTTCGGTAGCTCCGATGGGCTTGATCACTTTTTCTTGGACAAGACGCAGCAGCTTCACCTGGATGGCCGCAGTCAGATCACCGACTTCATCCAAAAATACCGTCCCTTTGTCTGCAGATTCGAAGAGGCCCTTTTTGTCGTGCAAGGCACCGGTGAAGGCCCCTTTGCGATATCCCATCAGCTCGCTTTCGAGCAGGGTTTCGGGAATACCACAGCAGTTGAGTGTCACGAAGGGATGATCTCTGCGGTTGCTCTCCTCATGGATGGCCCGCGCTACGAGTTCCTTGCCCGTGCCGCTTTCACCGGTAATCAGGATGTTGGTGGTGGTGTTGGCCACCTGCCGGATCATTTCATAGACCTTCAACATGGCCGGGGTGTTGCCGATCAGTTTCCCGAAATGCAAGGTCTGCTCGATTTCCCTCCCGATCAGGTCGCTTTCCGGAATGCCGGCCGCATTCCGAAGCTGCAGCGCCCGAACGATGGTCTGTTTGAGCTCGGCATTGTCGAAGGGCTTCGGGACGAAATCATAGGCCCCGCAGTTCATGGCTTCGACTGCCAGCTCCGTCGTGGTGTAGGCCGAAATCATGATGACCGGCACCTTGTCGTCGGCTTCCTTGGCTGCTTTCAGCACATCGATGCCGGTCAAATCCCCCAGTCGAATGTCGCAGATAATGCAGTCGAAGTGGTTTTCGCTCAGGAGCGCCAGGGCTTTTTTGCCCGTTCGGGCCGAAGTGACACGGTAACCTTCCTCGCCCAGCAGGATTTCGAGCAGCTCGCACATGCTGAGTTCATCGTCGACAACGAGGATATGGGCATGTTCTCGGGATCGCGTCCAGCTCATGAAAGATTCCGTTCCGAAAATACCGTTCTGCCGCCGACCATCGTCAAGACGGCCTTTCCACAGAGATTCCAGAAAGCGAACGGGGTATTGCGGCTTTTGGACTGCAGGGTGGATGGATCGAGAACCCATTCCTGGTTTGGATCGATCAGGGTCAGGGTTGCCGGTGCACCCTCCCGCAGGCACCGCTCGATGCCGATGAGCCGTGCCGGATGGATCGACCATTTCTCGACGAGATCGTCCCATCCCAGCACCCCGTCCGCAACGAGCTTGAGTGACAGGGGGATCAGGGTTTCGAGGCCGATGATGCCGAATGCAGCCTTGTCGAATTCGACATCCTTTTCAACCGAAGAATGGGGGGCGTGATCGGTGGCGATCACATCGATCGTTCCGTCCGCTAGCCCCATCCGTACGGCTTCAACATCGGCCTGGCTACGCAGCGGGGGGTTCATCTTCGCATGGGTGTTATACGACTCGATCACATCTTCGCTCAGGGTGAAATAATGGGGGGCTGTTTCACAGGTGATCGGAACCCCACGGGCCTTGGCCTCACGAATGGCTTGGACCGATTCCCGGGTGCTGACATGGGCGATATGAACCCTCACACCGGTGAACTCCGCCAGGGCGATGTCCCGCATCACCATCACCGTTTCGGCGACATTCGGTAAGCCGGCAAGCCCGAGACGGGTGGCTACGGGACCTTCGTTCATGCATCCACCGGCTGCAAGATCCAGGTCTTCGCAATGGGAGATGACCAACAGGCCAAGGCTGCCGGCATATTCCATCGCCCGTCGCATCATCAGGCTGTTGGTGACGGGCCTGCCGTCATCTGTGACTGCGACGATCCCTGCCTGCTGCATGTCGGCCATTTCGGCGAGTTCGATGCCCTTCAATCCCTTGGATATGGCTCCAATCGGATAGACCTCGACCCCGTTGGCTTCTCTGGCCCGATCCAGAATAAACGAAGTGACCTGGGCATTGTCGTTCACCGGGCGGGTGTTGGGCATGGGACAGACGGCGGTGACACCACCCGCGGCAGCCGCCCGGCAGCCGCTCGCGATGGTCTCCTTGTATTCGTGTCCGGGTTCCCGCAGATGGACGTGCATGTCGACGATGCCCGGAACGAGCACCAGCCCTTCGGCATCGATGCGTACCGCCCCCTGCCGGGAAACGATGTCCTCCGGATTTCCAGGGTCATGCGGTACCATGCACGATATATGGCCCTCCTGCTCGATACAGACGTCCAACCGGCCGCCCAATCCTCCCGGATTGACGACCAATGCATTTTCAATCCACATCCGCATGTCGCAAACCTCCACTTCCTCCTGCTCCGGTGGCGAGCAGAAATAGAATCGCCATTCGGACGGCCACCCCGTTGGTCACCTGATCCAGAATGATCGAACGCTTGCTGTCTGCTACATCCGGTGCGATTTCGAGCCCCCGGTTGATGGGACCTGGATGCATGACAATCGCATCCGGTTTGGCGAGGGACAGTTTCCGGGCATTCAGTCCATAACGGATGGCGTATTCCCGCTCCGACGGGAAGAAAAAGCCGCTCTGCCGTTCTTTCTGGATGCGCAGCATCATGACGACATCGGCATCGGTAAGGGCATCCTCCATCCGTGTGGTGACATCAACGCCCAACGATTCCATACCGATGGGAATCATCGTAGAAGGACCGCAAACCGTCACCCGGGCACCGAGGCGGGTGAATCCGATGCAGTCGGAGCGGGCGACCCGGCTATGGAGGATGTCCCCGATGATAGCGACCTTGAGACCTTCGATTCGACCTTTGTTTTCGCGGACGCTCATCATGTCGAGAAGGGCCTGGGTTGGGTGGGCATGGGTGCCGTCACCGGCATTCACGACGGGACATCGCATGGCTTTGGCCATGATGTAGGGCGCACCCGATGAGGAATGACGCAGGACGAGGATGTCGGGATTCATGGCCTCGAGGTTCTTTGCCGTGTCGTAGAGCGTTTCCCCCTTGACCGCGCTGCTCGAGCTTCCTGTAAGCGATATGCTGTCCGCACTTAGCCGTTTGGCTGCGATGTCGAAGGATGTTCGGGTCCGGGTGCTGGGTTCATAAAAATAGAGGATCACCGTTTTCCCGCGCAGGGTGGGGACTTTCTTGACAGGCCGCATGGAAACTTCTTTCATGCCGACGGCCGTGTCGAGGATGTGGGTGATCTGTTCGGGCGTCAGCGAGTCGATATCGAGGATGTCCTTTGGAAGGAACGGCATGGTATCGTCTTTCGTATCCGCCTTTGGATCACAGGAGGACGTCTTTTGAGGGGTTCAGGTTACAAAGGCCGTTTCATTCGAGAAGATGAAACAGCCGGTTCCAGCGTACGTTGAATCGATCCTTGTCCCAGGACCAATAGATGATGAAGGCCTTTCCCTTGACGACTTTCAGATCGACAAAGCCCCAGTACCGGCTGTCGTAACTGTGATCGCGATTGTCCCCCATGACGAAGAGGCAATTGGGAGGAACGGTGACAGGCCCGAAGAAATCCCGGGGTTGAAGCTGCGGAGGCATGACATGCGGATCCAGATGAACGGCGTATGGCTCCTGCTGAAGTTCACCGTTGACATAGACATCTTTGTGGCGGATTTCAACGACATCTCCTGGCAGCCCCACCACCCGCTTGATGAAATCCTTGTCGGGATCTTCCGGAAACTCGAACACGACGATGTCCCGCCGTTTCGGTTCGGAAACGGGAATCATCGTGTAGTGAACGAAAGGCAGCTTGACACCGTAAATGAATTTGTTCACGAGAATGTGATCACCGATCTGCAGGGTTTCCTTCATGGATCCGGAGGGAATCTTGAAGGCTTGGACAACGAAAGTTCTGAGAAACATGGCCAGAATGACCGCGACGACGATCGCCTCGACATTTTCACGAAGCTTGCTTTTGATTCTGGGTTGGGGGTGTGATGGGTTATTCACGATGGGTTCAGCTTTCAACACGATCAACCTTTCCTAAAGAAGATGGCACATGGCTGCAAGGTGCAGGATACCATTGCCGAAAATGCCCGCTGCGACATCGTCCACGACGACACCTGCTCCTCCGGGAACCCTGGCTTCGAGAAAGCCGATGGGAAAGGGCTTGAGGACATCGAGGATACGAAACAGGACGAACCCTGCAAGAACGACGCCGATGGTAAAGGGATGCCCGAACAAGGTGACCATCATGCCTGCGATTTCATCGATGACGATGAAGCCCGGATCTTCACATCCGGAAATCATTCCTGCCCGATCGGCAGCCCATACGGAAACAATGCAGACGATCAACAACAACAGCCATCCGGCACTCGAAGGAAGGAGCGATAGGAGGAATGCCGGAAGCAGGGCGACTGCGGAACCGACCGTTCCCGGCGCAAAGGGGAAAAAGCCACAGTAGCCTCCGGTCGCTATCCACATGGCCAGTGTATTTCGACGAAAGAACGCCACGGCTTACAACCCAGATGCATGAATGCGCAGGATGCCGAGCAGAAGACGGGTGGCATCCACCATATCGGCCAGGGCAACCGACTCCCGCACCGTATGCATGTCCTTCATTCCGGTGCCGAGAACACCGGTCATGATGCCGTGCCCGAAAAAGATGTTGGCATCCGCTCCGCCCCCTGTCGTCTTGGTAACGAGCGGCATATTGAGCTCGGCTGCTGCTGCCATGGCCAGCTGAACGACGGGGTGATCGTCCGGCAGGTGGGTGCGGACGAAATCGGATTCGATATGGGTTTCGAGGGATGGAACGGAGGTCGGTTCCCCGGGAATGGACTGGGTGTGGTGTACGGCATGCTCGAAGGCTGCCGTCATGATTTTGGTGATGTCTTCGAGTTTGTTTGGATCGTGGCTGCGGACTTCTCCCTTCACGACGACCTTGTTCGGAACGATGTTGGTAGCCAGGCCCCCCTGGATGATGCCGATGTTGCAGGTGGTTTCATGATCGATCCTGCCAAGCTTGATGCCTGCGATGGCCTTGCAAGCGATAGCAATGGCGTTGATCCCCTTTTCCGGGGCTGCCCCTGCATGGGCGTCTTTTCCGTGAACGACGTAAGTCAGCTTGTTTGCACCCGGAGCACGCGTAATGATGCCGTGGATGTCCGTGGCATCAAGAACATACCCGATGCGGGAGCGAATCTGGGACATGTCGAGGTGTTTGGCTCCCAGCAGCCCAATTTCCTCGCATACGGTAAACACACATTCGATGGGGCCGTGGGGAATCCCATTTTCGTGAATGACATGAAGGGCTTCAAGCAACACCGCGATGGCACTCTTGTCGTCTGCACCCAAAATGGTGGTGCCGTCGCTTCGGAACACGCCGTTTTCCAGTATCGGTTGAATCCCGCACCCCGGTTCCACCGTATCCATATGGGCGCTCAGCAGGATGGGTTCCACATCGACCGTGCCGGCAAACCGCGCCAGAAGGTTCCCGGTGTTGCTTCCGGTCTTGGGTGCCGAATCATCGATGGTGGTTTCGGCTCCAAGAGCTTCGAGTCGCTCCCGAAGCACCTGGCAGACGGCTGCTTCGTTTCGCGAAACACTGTCGATCTGTACCAGGGAAAGAAAGGTTTCGGCCAAACGCTTGGGATCAATCATCTCATCACCTCATCAGGAGAATGGCATCGAAGGGTCATGACATATCGTGCCGAATGAACATTTCCTTTTGACATCCAGCGGTTCGGAAATCAAGTGAATTTCGAAAGACGATCCGGTAGGGCCTATTGGACGAAGCGGCCTCTACAGCAAACGAGAGCCCGTCATCCCGGCAAAAACAGGATGACGGGCTCAAATGCATCCAAGCAGGGCCATTCCGCCCTTATCCACTCCGTTTGTCTTTCAGGATGTTGTCGGAAATGACGATCCGCTGAATTTCACTGGTTCCTTCATAGATGGTGAAGACGCGGGCGTCCCGGTAGAGCCGCTCGACGACATAATCCTTGGTGAATCCATAACCGCCGTGCAGCTGAACGGCGCGGGCCGTCACCCGGTTGACCATCTCCGAGGCAAAGAGTTTGGCCATGGATGCCTGAAGTGTAAAGCGCTCCCCTCGGTCCTTCATGGCTGCTGCGGACAGCATCAACTGTCTGGCTGCCTCGATATCAACGGCCATGTCGGCAACGATCCATCGAAGCCCCTGAAATTTGCTGATCTTCTGCCCGAATTGCTCCCGTTCCTTCATGTACTTGATCGATGCATCGAGGGCTGCCTGGGCTACACCGATCGACTGGGCCGCAATTCCGATTCTGCCGCTGTCGAGGGCCTTCATGACGATTTTGAAGCCTTCCCCTTCTTCTCCCAGGCGATTTTCCAACGGAACCCTGCAGTCTTCGAAAATGAGATCGGTCGTATCCGAAGCACAAAGGCCCATCTTGTCTTCAGACCTGCCGACAATGAGCCCAGGCGATGATTTGGGAACGATGAACGCGCTGATACCACGATGGCGTTGAGATTCATCGGTTTTGGCAGTTACGATCACCAAACCGCAGTTCTTACCGGTCGAGATGAATCGTTTGGTTCCATTGATCACATAGTGGTCCCCCTGCCGTACGGCCGTCGTCGACTGGGATACGGGATCGGACCCGGCATGTGGCTCGGTGAGAGCGAAGGCACCGATGATTTTCCCCTGAGCGAGCGGTTTGAGAAACCGCTTTTTCTGATCTTCCGTTCCGAAGCGCAAGATGCTTTCACAGACGATGGAATTGTGCACCGACATAACGACTGCCGTCGAAGCACAGGAATAGGCGATTTCGGACAGGGCCAGGACATAACTGATCGTATCGGCACCCTCACCATTGTACTCGGGCGGAATGGTCATACCCATCAACCCGAGCTCCCCCATTTTCTTCAGAATATCCGCAGGAAACGTCTTGGTCTGGTCCCTCTCGGCAGCGCCTTCTGCCACGACCTTTCGGGAGAATTCGCGCACCATGGTCTGAATCATCAATTGTTCATCGGTCAAATGGTAGCTCATCGAAAAAGCTCCCTTCCACAATATCGTAAATGGGTCAGCACGAACCTGCCTGTTCCGGTTGAACGGACCGCATCGAAGCGATCCCGCACATGCTCAATACCCTGTCGTTGCTTCATCTGCATATGGACCATCAAGGACTGTAGATCACGACAATGAGTTCCGCCACGTCCTCGCCGACATTCTTCAGGTTGTGCTGGATACCGGAATTGAAGTGGAGCGAATCTCCCGGGCCGAGTCTGTTGACGTTCTCGCCGACCGTGATTTCGACGTTTCCCCGAAGTACATAGGAGAACTCTTCTCCCTCGTGATGGTACCCAACGCCGGTATGATCCTGATGAGGATCGATCGTTACCCGAAAGGCCTTCAAATGCTTGTTTTCGGCGCCGGGCGTCAGCGTGGTATAGGCGTAATGTTCTGTTCGTTTGGTGTATTCCTTCACGCGTTTTTTCAGGGATTCCTTCTGTGCTTCGAGCAACAGACTCGAATCGATCTTGAGAGCTCTCGAAATCTGAAGCAGGGCACCTACGGGGGGGGTAATGTCCCCGGATTCAATCTGTTTGAGCCGTTCCAGCGAAAAGCCGGTTTCATTCGCGATGGCTTCGAGCGGAATATCCTTTTCGAGGCGATAGGCTTTGATTTTTTGCCCGACGAGGCTCTTCTGAGATTCGGATGTCATTTTTTTTCTCGGCATAACCACCTCAGTCCTGATCCGCGAAAGGGATCGAAAGGGGTCGAATGGGATCGATTGTCGGTTGAGCACCCTCACAAGGGACGAGTGTCCATAACAAATTGCATCAGTATGTCATTGCGTAAAGAAAAAGCCAGGCAGTCAGAGATGATGGCCCCGCAAAAAGTCGCCGCTACCCAGATTTTGTCGATTGCCGGGCCTGAGCATGGCGGGGCATATGCCTTTTGATGCTGCAGCGGATACTTGTTTGAAGCCGCCGGAGATCGTTGGGCCGGGCGGCGTTCAAAAACAAACAATTGTTTGAAAATCATACCGTTGCGGTTTACTGGCCTTTATCGAATGATTGACCCAACGCCCGGCCCTTACGAGCTCGGGCGGCTGAGTTTATCCGCTGCAGCGAAAAAGGCGTATGCCCTGCCATGCGACGATGACGAGACTTTCCGACTTTTTGCGGGACCATCAGAGATGATGGAGTCGCAAAAAGTCGATTTTCCCGTGCTTTTCGTAAATGTCGGGCATAAGCGGGGTGGCTGGGGAAGCCTTTTGAGACTGCTGCGAAAACGTGTTTGAAGCCGCCGGATATCGTTGGATCGGGCGGAGATGCTTCATCCATATTTGTTTGAAAAACATCATCTTGCAACTCAGCATTTCTGTATTCCAAGTTTGGCTATCCGCCCGATCCAACGAGATCGGGCGGCTGAGTTTTTTCGCAGCATCGAAAAAGGTTCCCCAGTCACCCCGCGACTCGACAGAGACTTCCTGACTTTTTGCGGGGCCATCAGTGATGGCCTGGAAAAAATCACAGCCAAACCGTATCAAGAATATTCGTAAAATCCCTTTCCGGTCTTTCGTCCCAACCATCCGGCTTCCACATATTTCTGAAGGAGCGGGCAGGGGCGATATTTGGGATCTTTGAATCCGTTGTAAAGGGTTTCCATGATGGCAAGGCATGTATCGAGCCCGATCAGGTCGGCAAGGGCCAGTGGACCCATCGGATGGTTCATGCCGAGTTTCATGACGGTGTCGATGTCTTCCCGCTTGCCGACGCCGTGATAGAGACAGTAGATGGCTTCGTTGATCATCGGCAGTAGGATACGATTGGCGATGAATCCGGGATAGTCGTTTGCAAGAGCCGGGGTTTTTCCGAAGCGGACGGCCAGATCCCAGGTCGTTTGAAAGGTTTCATCCGAGGTGGCGATGCCGCGGATCACCTCGACCAGTTTCATGACAGGCACGGGATTCATGAAGTGCATTCCGATCAGTTTAGCGGGTCGTTTCGTTTGGGCCGCAATCCGTCCGATCGGGATGGAGGATGTATTGGTGGCCAGGATGACTTCCGGTTTGCAGACTTCATCGAGGGTCTTGAAAATTTGAAACTTGATCTTCTCGTTTTCGGTGGCAGCTTCCACCACGAAGTCGGCATCCGCCATGTCGTTCAGGGAAACGCTGGTCTTGATCCTGCCAAGAATGACCGCCTTTTCATCGGCCGTCATTTTGCCCTTTTCAACGTTGCGATCCAGGTTCTTGGAAATCGTCTTCAACCCTTTTTCGATGAATTCCGGAGCGATATCGTTCATGATGACCGTGCAGCCGCTCATGGCAGCAACCTGAGCGATACCGTTTCCCATCTGTCCAGAACCGATGACACCGAATGTTTGAATATTCATTTCCTAACTCCTTTGATTGGCATGAGGTTTCAAATTTTTCATGAAAGTATCCGGCTATAAGGGAATTCGCGAATGGACTTTACACCATCCCATCTCAGGAAAGGATATCCGCCAGATGATTCTCTTTCCTGATGAGATCGCAAACAGTCGCCTCTATCCCGATTTGGCTGATTGTCGGGCCTCCAGCAGGAGGGCGGGTGAATTGAGAGCACCTGACTGGTTGCTCCTTCATCATCGTTTGATGGCCCCGCAAAAAGTCGATTTTCCCGTGCTTTTCGTAAATGTCGGGCATAAGCGGGGTGGCTGGGGAAGCCTTTTGAGACTGCTGCGAAAACGTGTTTGAAGCCGCCGGATATCGTTGGATC
>JBFMBE010000076.1:0-15446 GCA_040755275.1 Thermodesulfobacteriota bacterium
CTGTATTCATTGTTTGGCCATCCGTCCGATCCTACGAGATCGGGCGGCTGAGTTTTTTCGCAGCAGCGAAAAAGGTTCCCCAGTCACCCCGCGACTCGACAGAGACTTCCTGACTTTTTGCGACCTCGTCACATCTGAATGGCCGTATCGTTTACGACCGGATTGATCAGCGCTCCTAACCCGGATATTCGACATTCGACGACATCCCCTGCCTGCAAAACCACTGGTGGATTCCGAAAGAACCCCACCCCTGCCGGTGTTCCCGTCGAAACGATATCTCCGGGTAAAAGCGTCATATCTTCGCTGATATTTTCGATCAGGGTGGGGATATCGAAAATGAGATCCCGCGTTGAGCCATCCTGCATGGTCACCCCATTGACGAGGGTCTCCAAACGCAGGTTGCCGATATCCTCGATTTCGTCGAGTGTCACCAGAAACGGTCCCATCGGTGCAAACGTATCGAAGGATTTGCCGCGGAACCACTGGGAATCGGCAAATTGGGCCTGACGAGCAGATACGTCGTTCATGATGGTAAGTCCGGCCACGACATCCATCGCATCGGCTTTCGATACCCGTTTGCATCGCTTCCGAATGACGACTGCAAGCTCGACTTCCCAATCGACGTCCTTGCTGCTTCTGGGGAGCACGATCGCATCGTAGGGTCCGTTCAGGGCGCTGGGCGCTTTGGCGAACAGCAGGGGCCGAACCGGCGCTTCGAATCCCCCCTCCCTGGCGTGTTCCACATAATTCTTGCCCAGACAGATGATCTTGCTGGGGGAGGCCACCGGAAAACTCAGACGAGCCTTCGGAACGACAGCACCCGCCGTTTTGCCCACCTGTTCTACACTCAGACGCTCCAACCACCCCTCCTCGAAGAACCGCCCGCCGACATCCGGAATATCTGGAAACAACGCCCTCAAATCCACGATCCCGTCTTCCTGCCACAAGCCGGGGTGGATGCCATTATCGGAGACGAATCGAACGAGCTTCATGGAAATGTCCTTTCGTGAAAAGAAAAGTCAAAAATCGAAGAAAATCAGACGATGATATGGAGGAGCTCGCAAAAAGTCGCTATCCGCCAATTTCATTTCAGTGCCGGATCTCGAGCATGAGGACTGGGGTAGGGTTTTGCGGAGTAGATTGGGTACGCCCCAAAACAAAACGACCCCCGGGATAGCCACCCGTGGGTCGTCTGCAAAAAGGAGGAAAAAGATGAAGAATTATTAGGTTGCTCATTACTATTGCAATCAGAATGCCACATTCTCGGGCGAAGATAACTTTTTTATTCACAACGATTTCAATCGGTTAAAACATGTTCCCGATACATGCCTTTACGGATACACATCACAATATTCATCTATTTGAACCGGCATCCCAAAACGCCCAGGCCAATTCTCGATAATTCGTTGTTATAAATGGCTATAATCGAGATTTTCGCTTCTTTGCCGATAGTTCAAATTTTTGAACGTTATATCGAGATTTTGAACCCTGCGATCCTACAGCAGGAAGGAGGTCAGCACATAATCGAACACCAGAATGAGGACACAGGACATGACGACTGCAGTCGTCGTGGACATGCTGACGCCTTTCGATCCGAAGCCGCCGGGTCGCGTATGGGTCACGTAGCCCTGATAACAACATACCATGGCTACGATGACGGCAAACACCAGAGCCTTGATGAATCCGCCGTTGACATCCACCATTTCCACACTCGACTCAACCCGGGCGAAATAAATGCCGGGATTGATCCCCAACATCAGGGAGCCGGTCAGATAACCTCCGATGATCCCGATCACATCGAAGAGTGCCGTCAGCAACGGAAAGCTGATGAGAGAAGCGGCAATACGAGGACTGACGAGAAACCGGATCGGGTTGATGTTCATGGTTTCGAGGGCATCGATCTGCTCGGATATGCGCATGATGCCGATCTCGGCCGCCATGGCCGATCCCGCCCGGCCGATGATCATGATAGCCGTTAGAACCGGACCCATTTCACGAATCATGGTCAGAGCCACCGCTGCCCCCAGCAGGCCTTCGGAGCCGAATTTCACCAGCGTATAGTATCCCTGAAGTCCGAGAACCATTCCGGTGAATGCTCCGGTCAGCAGAATGACGAAAATCGACTTTGTTCCGATGAAGTAGACCTGCTCCACGATCTTGTAGACCTGAATCGGCCAGGAAAACATGTGGATCAGGCCATGAAAGAGAAAGATGGCCATGCGACCCATTTCCTGGATGGGTTGAATGACGGATCGGCCCAGAGCGGCCAACGGCTGAAAAAGAATGGAATCGGCTGTACGCACCGCGAAATCTCCTTATAGGGACTCTCCGTCTGAGGGCACAAGCTGTCGAAACAACCGGTCGTATCCTTCGACCATGGCTTGCAAGGAAAAGGACATAAGCACTTTTTCCCGCGCCTTTCGACCGAGTACCGCCCCTCTTTCGGGGTAGTCGAGCAGGTTGAATACGGCTTTCAGAAACGCGTCCTGATCGTTCGGCGGAACGAGAAGACCTTCTTCCCCATCGGCAATCAGTTCACAAATGCCCCCGACTGCGGTGCTGACGATGGGAAGCTCCATCGACATGGCCTGGAGGATGGCGTTCGGAAGCCCTTCATGAAGCGAACAAAAGACAAACAAATCCATTGCCGAAAGATGTCCGGCGACATCCTCGACATAGCCAGTAAAGATCCCATCCGCCAAACCCATCGAGACGGCCTGAGATCGAATCGAATCGAATTCGGGTCCTCCTCCGACACACATGAGACGGGTTCGGGGGTGACGCGTGCGGATCCGACAGAAGGCATCGAGAAGAAACGGATAATGTTTCTCTTTCCGAAAATTGGCCAAAGTTCCGATGACCGTTTCATCGTCATCGATGGCATAGGTTCTCCTATAGTGGTTTCGGGAAGTCAAGTTTTTCCGAAACAGCCCGGCATCGATACCGTTGTAGACGATCTGGATGCGCTCCGAAGAAACGTAGGTGGTTTCAATGATTCGCCGGATGAAATGCGCATTGCACAGTACGGCCGTCGTCCATCGCAGCAGCATTCGAAGCGCCAGCTTGTGCAGCCGTGAGAAATTGTGAAGCAGATCGACCGTGTGGTGGACCGTGACCACCCGGATTCCGGAAAGCATCCGAATCGCCGTGGCGAGGATCAGCCCCTTGATGTCATAGGAATTGACGATCCGGATGCCATGCCGTCGAACGTATCTGTAGATCCGCAGCAAGGCTCCGATGTCGAGATAGGCCTTTTCTACGGGCTCGATGAAAACCGATACATGGCAAGGGCAGGCAAGGTATTGGGGCAGAAGCGTCACTTTTCGGCTGGTGACACAGATGTGTATCGGTCGATCTTCGGGAAAGGAACGAGCCAGATCGAGCAGGCGAAGCTCAGGCCCGCCGGGCTCAAGATCGTAGATCAGAAAGAGGATCGGTACAGCGCTCATGACGACCAGAGGGATTTCGGAGAAAACAGGAGTCGAAACGGCGCAATGGCTGCAAACGCGTACAGATATACGACTGCCCGCACCATCCGAGCGGCCTTTCCCACCAGCGAGCCGGATAGCCGGACCGGCAGGGGAACAAACGCAAGCCCCAGCATACCTGAAAAGGTCACCAAAAACGCGATCGAAACCCCATCCCGGATGACAAGGGCACAGATTGCCATGCAGACCCCCCAGTAGGGAACGAGCAACCGGCAGATCTTGTGAGAAAGAAACCGAAACCAGATGGGGTTCTTGAGCGGATGCGCCAGGTTCGGCTCAAGGAAGAGCAATTGCCAGTTTCCGGCCAGGGTGCGGATTTTTCGTCTGCCTTCCTGCTGCATGTCCTTCGACACCACGTCATAGGCAATGGCTTCGTGATCGAACACGATCCGGTACCCCTGAAGGGCCGCCTGCATGGGAATCAGCACATCGTCGAGAATGGTCCAAGCCGGAATCGGTCGAAACAGGGATTTTCGAATGGCGTACACGGCACCCGTAGCTCCGGCCACCGACCCAGTTCGGGACTCGAGACTCCGAACCCATTTTTCGAAATTCCAGTAAGATCCCATCTCCACCTGGATCTCGCTCCCTTCCGACGTTTCGAATACGAGCTCACCACTGGCGCATCCCACCTGAGGATCGGCGAAATTGAGTACGAGATGCAGAAGGGTATCCCGGGTAAAGCGCTGCCGCGCATCGCAGAACACCAGAATTTCTCCGGTTGACCGCTCGACGGCCGAATCGATGCCGAAGGCTTTTCCACTCGAAGACGCTTGACGGATCAGCAGGAAGGCACATTTGTCGGAACGCCTCTGCATCCAGGATTGTGCCCGAAAGGCCGTCTCGTCCGTCGATCCATCGTCCACGACGATGATCTGCATGATGGAGGGGGGATACGTCTGTTCCAGGAGATTGGCCAATCGGCGCTCGATTCGCGCGGCCTCGTTTCGGACGACGACGATCACCGAAACGGTCGGTAATTCCTCCGGCAACGAAGGGCATCGCTTGTGAACAGGCTTCGGTCGAACCTTGGCCAGCACCCACAGCCACAGAGGGTAGCCGATCAGGGTATAGCCGATCGCCAAAAAGCAGAGCCAGAAAACCAGTTTCACGTCTTTGTTCCATCCGTATCCAATACGGGTGGCACTCGCCAGATATCTCGGGCATATTCGAGAATGGTCCGGTCGGAAGAGAATTTTCCGACTCGAGCGACATTCAGAATCGTCTTTTTCCACCATTCGGAGGGGGTACCGTAATCGTTCAGAATGGCTTCCTGGGCTTGAACATAAGAGGGGAAATCGGCCAGATGTCTGTATTCGTCCCCTTTTTCGAGGATATGGTAATAAATCCACTGAAAGAGCCCAGGCTCCCTCGGTGCAAACCGATTTCCCCACAAGGCATCCAGCACTCGTCGAACGCTGTCGTTGCTCATGTAGATATCCACCGGGTTGTAGGATCGACCGCATATCTGATCCTGAATCTCATCGGCCGTCAATCCGAAGATATACATGTTGTCGTTTCCGATCTCTTCCCGGAGCTCGATGTTGGCCCCGTCAAGGGTGCCGATCGTGACAGCTCCGTTCAGGGCGAATTTCATGTTTCCCGTTCCCGAGGCTTCTTTTCCAGCCGTCGAAATCTGTTCGCTGATATCGGCAGCCGGTACCAACATTTCCGCCAGAGAAACCCGATAGTCCGGAATGAAAACGACCTTGATTATGTCTTCGACACGAGGATCCTGATTAATCACATCGGCCACATTGTGAATCAGTTTGATAATCTGTTTGGCGGCCCAATAACCGGGGGCCGCCTTGCCCGCGAAGATATACGTTTTGGAGTGCTTCGGTACCCGGCCGTCTTCGACCATGGACAGGTACTGGTGAATGATGTGCAGCACATTGAGCATCTGACGTTTATATTCGTGAATGCGTTTGGCCTGAATGTCGAAGATAGAAAAGGGATCGACCGCGATGCGCGTCGTGTCGTAGATGATTTTCTGAAGCCGAAGCTTGTTTTTGTACTTGACCTGCGCGAAGCGTTCCTGAAAACCCGGATCGAGAGCATGGGGCTCAAGTCCCCTGAGTCGATCGAGATCGACGATCCAGTTGTCACCGATGGTCTGGTTGATAAGCTCTGCAAGCAGCGGATTGGCCTTGAGCAGCCAACGCCTCTGGGTAATTCCGTTTGTCTTGTTGTTGAAGCGCTCCGGGAACATGTCATAAAAATCCGAGGCTACCGAAACCTTCAGCAGCTCGGTATGCAGGACGGAAACACCGTTGGTCGAATGGGAACCGATCATGGCCAGGTGGGCCATCCGAACCTGTTTTTCCGCTCCTTCCTCGATGAGTGACATCCGACGCAGTTTGTTGTTGTCATTTGCCCAGCGAACGGAGACTTCCGACAGAAATCGGTGGTTAATTTCATAAATGATTTGCAGGTGTCGAGGAAGCACGGTCTCGAAAATGGATACCGGCCATTTCTCCAGGGCTTCCGCCAGTAGGGTGTGATTCGTATAAGCAAGGGTGGCCTTGGTGATTTCCCAGGCCTTGTCCCAGTCCATGGCCTGTTCGTCCACCAAAATCCGCATAAGCTCGGCGACCGCAAGTGCCGGATGGGTGTCGTTCATCTGGATTTGTACATGATCGTGAAGATGCTCCAGTGAAGGATGCAGCTGCTGATGCTTCCGAATGATATCCCGCAGCGAGCAGGCAACGAGGAAATATTCCTGGATCAATCGAAGTTCCCGCCCCGTCTCGATCGTATCGCTGGGATAGAGGATTTTGGAAATGTTTTCGGATCCGATTTTCTGTTCAACAGCTTTGAAATAGTCTCCGGTATTGAAGATCTGGATATCGAATTCGGCGGAGGATTGGGCGGAATACAACCGCAGGTAGTTCACCGTTTTTCCGCCATACCCTGCGATGGGGATATCGTGAGGCACCCCAAGGATCACCTTCCAGTCCAGCCACATCGGGTTGTAGTTTCCGAACAGATCCTGACCATGTTCGATGCGGCCGTAAAGCGGAATGATACACTGTTCTTCCGGTCGGGCGATGGTCAGTGGGCCAGCCTCGGATATCCAACGATCCGGCTTTTCCTTCTGATAGCCGTTTTCGATATCCTGCTTGAACAGGCCGTACTCGTAGAAAATGCCGTATCCGAAACCTGGGATGCCGAGTGTGGCCATGGAATCGAGAAAACAGGCGGCAAGCCTCCCGAGACCGCCGTTTCCGAGAGCGGCATCCGGTCCTTGCTGAATGACCTCGTCGATTGGAAAGCCGATGGCTGCAAGCGCCTTGCTGCAGGCATCGTAGATGCCCAGATTGATCATGTCGCTTTCCAGCAGGCGGCCGATCAAAAATTCCATGGAAAGATAATACACTCTTTTGGCGTTCAGCTTTTCATAGCGGTTCTGGGTGGCGATCATGCCTTCGATGAGACGGTCTCGGACACTATGCGTCAAGGCATAGAAAGCATCTCGAATGCACGCATCTTCCAGACGCTTGCCCAGATCATATCGAATATGCCTGCAGATGGCCCTTCGCAGGCTGTCGGCATCGCTTTTCAACGCTGTCGTTCCGGCACATCCTTTCATGATCGCCCCCTGGGGAAAACAGTTAATTCGGTGTTACAACGCCCATACTCGTTCAGAGAGTTCCCAAGTCGTACAGAATGGAATCCGTTCCAAACTCGACTTCATTGGCCATTTGCGAATAGGCGATCCGAAAATACCCGTCTTCCCCCCAACCAGTCCCCCAGCTGTTTTTCACGATGAAACACTGATTCGCATCATCCCATCCAACCACCAAAACGGCGTGACCTCCTTCCAACTCACCGGAAACATGTTCATACACTCCCCCCGTATAAGAATAAAAATCGGTATAAACCCAAAAAGCCGTTGCAATGGGTTGCTGATAAACAGCTGCTTTCAGGTCTTCTACGGTTCTAGGCACATAAGTCCAAGATTGGATTGTTTCAGCCTCTTCTTTCCACGTGTTGCAAGGCAAAGGCAATTTTTTGCTGGTAGCGGTATAAGGTTTACAGGCTTCGGATGGTGTTCCGATTTTTCTCAGGAACTCGGCGGCTCGATCCATGGCTCCGCCACGACATCCGTTATTGGATAGGTTATACGATACCAAAAATTGTTCGGAGAGATCCTGAAACCCGTTTTCGACCAATCGTACGTTCATCACAGCCAACGATTCCAATTCACCAACCGATGCAAAGGCCCAACAGCTCCCACAGGCTCCTTGATCTTTCACAGGAGTGACCACACCGGAATTCCTCCAATCGAAAGATGGGGGTAATGTCTGGAAGGATTTTTGTGTACTAAACGCAGGAAGGTTTTTCCTCTGCAAAATCGTTCCGACAAGCCCCTGTCTTTCAGACGTCGGTTTATTCCAGATTTCGTTTTCACCCGCCGTCCATGCAGCCCCCTTCTGGTGAATCGCCGCCTGGATTTCCTCCAAGGACACAGCATTGGCCGATCCAACCATCACGATTCCGCACAAGACCACCATGAGAACCATCCATTTCAACTTCATTTCAATTCTCCTTTTTTTGTAGTTTTATGTATGGGTTACCTTTGTTCAAACGTCAAACGACCTCATCGACCGACATCACCTCCTTTGAAGCCTAGCGAATTCGATAAGCCTCAATCGGCTCTTCAAAACCTTTCACCTGCAACATGACGGGGGTTGCCTGCCCATGTGCTTCTTTGAACAAGTTCATCGTCCCACGACTGACCCAAATCTCTCCTGCTTTGGCAATAGCTTGCAAGCGCGATGCCAAAATAACCGGTATTCCGATGGACGTAAATTCTTTTTTCCGAAGCGACCCCACGACTCCGGAAAAGACTTTTCCACTCGCGACTCCAATTCCAATTTCCAAACGGAATGGGCCTTGAGAGATTTCCCGATTGATCTGCGCCGCCTTTTCCTGCATGGCTACAGCCGCCTTCACCGCATTGTCCGCATGGTCTTCCAAATGCCGAAAAGCACCGAATACCGCCATAATACTGTCACCGATCCATTTATCCGTCACCCCATGATGGTCATAGATGATTTCCCCCATCGGCCCGAAATAATAGCTGTTGAGAAAGTCGGCGATTTCTTCCGGCGTCCGATTTCGGCTCATGACCGTAAATCCCCGGATATCGGCAAACAATATGCTTGCTTCCTGAAATCGAGGGAGCAAGGCATCCGGAACCACCGCGATTTCGCGGTATACCTCTTCTGAAACGAACTGCCGAAGCCGTTTTCGAGTCTGGATTTCCCGGATTTGAGTCCTCAAATCGACATTATCGAAAGGTTTCTTCAGAAATCCGTCCACCCCCTGGTTGATGGCATCAATAGCCATATCCATGAGGGAATTTCTGATTTGTACAGAACGGAATCCGTCCCAAACTCGACTTCATTGGCCATTTGCGAATAGGCGATCCGAAAATACCCTTGTTCCCCCCAATCAGCCCCCCAGCTGTTTTTCACGATGAAACACTGATTCGCATCATCCCATCCAACCACCAAAACGGCATGACCTCCTTCCAACTCACCCGAAACATGCTCATACACTCCTCCCGTATAAGAATAAAAATCGGTATAAACCAAATAAGCCGTCGCAATGGGTTGCTGATAAACAGCCGCTTTCAGGTCTTCTACGGTTCTAGGCACATAACTCCAAGATTCGATGGTTTCAGCCTCTTCTTTCCACGTGCTGCAAGGCAAGGGCAATTTCTTGCTGGTAGCGGTATAGGGTTTACAGGCTTCGAATGGTGTTCCGAATTGTTTCAGGAACTCGGCGGCTCGATCCATGGCTCCGCCACGGCATCCCTTATTGGATAGGTTATACGATACCAAAAATTGTTCGGAGAGATCCGGATACTCTTGTCCGACCGATCCTACGTTCATCACAGCCAACGATTCCAACTCACCAACCGATGCAAAGGCCCAACAGCTCCCACAGGCCCCTTGATTTTTCACAGGAGTGACCACACCGGAATTCCTCCAATCGAAAGATGGGGGTAATGTCTGGAAGGATTTTTGTGTACTAAACGCAGGAAGGTTTTTCCTCTGCAAAATCGTTCCGACAAGCCCCTGTCTTTCAGACGTCGGTTTATTCCAGATTTCGTTTTCACCCGCCGTCCATGCAGCCCCCTTCTGGTGAATCGCCGCCTGGATTTCCTCCAAGGACACAGCATTGGCCGATCCAACCATCACGATTCCGCACAAGACCACCATGAGAACCATCCATTTCAACTTCATTTCAATTCTCCTTTTTTTGTAGTTTTATGTATGGGTTACCTTTGTTCAAACGTCAAACGACCTCATCGACCGACATCACCTCCTTTGAAGCCTAGCGAATTCGATAAGCCTCAATCGGCTCTTCAAAACCTTTCACCTGCAACATGACGGGGGTTGCCTGCCCATGTGCTTCTTTGAACAAGTTCATCGTCCCACGACTGACCCAAATCTCTCCTGCTTTGGCAATAGCTTGCAAGCGCGATGCCAAAATAACCGGTATTCCGATGGACGTAAATTCTTTTTTCCGAAGCGACCCCACGACTCCGGAAAAGACTTTTCCACTCGCGACTCCAATTCCAATTTCCAAACGGAATGGGCCTTGAGAGATTTCCCGATTGATCTGCGCCGCCTTTTCCTGCATGGCTACAGCCGCCTTCACCGCATTGTCCGCATGGTCTTCCAAATGCCGAAAAGCACCGAATACCGCCATAATACTGTCACCGATCCATTTATCCGTCACCCCATGATGGTCATAGATGATTTCCCCCATCGGCCCGAAATAATAGCTGTTGAGAAAGTCGGCGATTTCTTCCGGCGTCCGATTTCGGCTCATGACCGTAAATCCCCGGATATCGGCAAACAATATGCTTGCTTCCTGAAATCGAGGGAGCAAGGCATCCGGAACCACCGCGATTTCGCGGTATACCTCTTCTGAAACGAACTGCCGAAGCCGTTTTCGAGTCTGGATTTCCCGGATTTGAGTCCTCAAATCGACATTATCGAAAGGTTTCTTCAGAAATCCGTCCACCCCCTGGTTGATGGCATCAATAGCCATATCCATGGTGGAATAGGCGGTCAAAAGGATTCGGGTGATTTCCGGATAACGCCTGCCAATGGCCTCAAGGGTTTCGATGCCATTCATGCCCGTCATCTTGTAATCGCAGATCACGGTCGAAATGGTTGCAGCGTGATTCTGCAAAAAGCCGATCGCTTCTTCACCGCTTTGGGAGACATGAATGGCATAGGTCTCCCGCTTCAGTGCCCGAACCAATGCACGACGAACCCCCTCATCGTCATCGATGATCAACAGTCCGTTCATGTATCCTCTCCATCAGCAACGATGTCTCTCCCGGAACAGCCACCGGCCTGCCATCAAATCCGGTCCAGCGTCTTGCAGATTGATCGTCTTCTATCGGCTGTCAACCGCCCACTTTTTTTCATGCTGGATGAGGTCATGATGCGATCGCAAAAAGTCAGGTAGTCTCTGTTGAGCCGCATGGCGGGGCAATCGAGCGAAGCCAAGCTGTTGCGACTTTTTGCGACTCCATCAAGCTTTAAGGATATCCGGTCGGATTGTCAATAACGATCGGTCGTCCTGGTCTTTTTTCTTGTGAAAATCCAATTCATCCTCTCGGATGATAGGTTTCATGAATGCGTTTGAGTTGATCCCGGGCAATGTGGGTATAGATTTGTGTGGTGGAAATATCGACATGTCCCAGCATGATCTGCACCGATCGCAAGTCTGCCCCCCCTTCGATTAAATGGCTTGCAAAGGAATGACGCAGGCTGTGCGGAGAAACCTGTTTGGTGATCTGGGCAGCAGCGGCACATTGCTGGAAAATTTTCCAGAACCCTTGACGCGTCATCGGTTTGGCGGCCCTTCCCAAAAACAGATAAGGACTTTCCCCTCCCTGAAGAAACCTCGGCCTCACCAGGTCACGATACAGCACTATCTTTTCCTTGGCCGGTTCGCCGATCGGAACGATCCGTTCCGCAGCCCCTTTGCCGGTCACCCGTACGAAACCAGCCTCCGTATGCACTTCGAACACCTTGATATGGACAAGCTCCGACACCCGAAGCCCTGCGGCATACATGAGCTCCAGCATAGAGGCGTTGCGCATTCCCGTCGGCGTGTTGACGTCTGGAACCTGGAGAAGCCGGGTCACCTCATCGACAGACAGCACATCGGGTAGACGCAGACCGGTTTTCGGGAAATCGATGGTCTGTGTCGGATCCGTCGACAATCGTCTTTCTCGAACCAGAAACCGATACAGCCCCCGAATACTTACCAAATGTCTGCATCGGGACCTGGCCGAAATCCCCTGATTACGAAGCTCGACCAGGTGTTTCAGAACGAGTACAGTATCTTCTTCGGAGAAGCCCGTCCGATCTTCCGCCTTCAGGGTTGCTGCATACCGCGCAAGATCGGCCGCATAGGCTTCCACGGTTGCCTTGCTGAGGCCTCTTTCCACCGTCAGATAATCCAGAAAACGATCGATCTGGATGAAAAGGGATCGATCCGGTGGTCGTTCACCGCTCGGGCTCATTCGGGACTTCCCATTGACTTTTCAGGACCATCTGGCATACAGAATTCCATCCGTTCCTTCAATGCCATTCCTCTCCACCCTTTTTCAGAGAGGTGCAACGCCATGGAACTCGTGAACCAACACACCAAATGGATTATGGAAGGTTGCAAGGAAAGGGCCCGTGCAGCAGGACTCCGGTTCGAGCAGGAAACCCTCGAATACATTGTAACCAATCGGGATTTAATCGAACTCACACCGAAATACATGATCCCCACCTTGTACGATTACTGGGTGCATGATGTCGAAGTACTCAAGGAAAAGGGCCGATATGAGCTCTATCCGAACAACCCCTACGAAACGGTCATCAACACCCGGCCGGCCATATCCTATTACAACGACAACAATCCGGACTGGCTGAACGTGATGATTTTCTACCACGTCCTGGCCCATATCGATTTCTTTCAGAACAATCTCTTTTTCCAGCATACATGGGACGACGATTTCTGCGGTCGGGCCCTTTCCGACAAGCGCACCATCGCCCGCCTGCGAAACGAAAAGGGGCGGTGGGCCGATTATGTCATCGAATTCTCTCGCAGCCTCGACAATCTGGTGGGCTACTATGCTGCGCTCTCCCGGAAAGACCGACCGCCAGCCACCCTCCCATCGAAAAGACTCGATTACTATTTTGACATTTTCCTGCAATCGATCAAACGGGTCAAGATATCCGAGTATCTCAGGGAAATCGATCACTACAACGACATCCGACAACGCTATGGCGAATCGGCGGATCAGATCTTCTTCTCCGAAGTCAACAACCAGTATCCGGAATTCGAGGCGTTTTTCAACAAGAGCCTGAAGGGTTCACCCCTGAATCGACTCGATCCTGTTCAATACATCCTGGAGCATTCCGAATTCCTGAATCGGGAAGAAAACCGCTGGATGAAGCTCATCGTTCAAATCGTCCGGGATACATCCCTGTTTTTCCAGCCACAGATCCGCACCAAGATCATGAACGAAGGCTGGGCGAGTTTCTGGCATGAAAAGCTTTTTTTGTCGGACGACCGAATCCGAGGACATGAAGTCGATTTCGCCCTGGTCAACGCCAAAGTCACCTCTTTGCCCCGGGTCGGCTTGAATCCGTATGCCCTTGGCATGCGTCTGTTTGCCTATATCGAAGAAATGGCGGACAGAGGATGTTACGATTGGACGTTCGACCGATTGTCCGACGATCTCGAACGCAGCCGTTTCGACCGATCCACCGGAAAGGGTAGGGAAGCCATCTTCGATGTCCGAAAATACCTGAACGATTTTCAGTTCATCACCCGCTACGTGGATCAAGCCTTTGTGGATCGGCATCGGCTTTTCGTCGTCGAAGAACGTCTGGACGAGCAACGCATGGTCTGGCAGTACATCGTGAAAAGCAGGAAGGCGGAAGACTATCGGCAGATGGTGATCGATTCCCTCTATCATCCGCCCTGTATCGAGATTCCTCCTGAAAAGCAGGAGCGTAACATCCTCTACCTCGATCACCGCTTCGAAGGAAAACAGCTCGTCACCGAATTCATCCCGTCTGTGCTGATCGGTGTCTCCTATTTGTGGGGAGGCCCGGTGAAACTCGAAACCAGCGAATGGCTGACCGATGAACCCATCATGACGTTTTCGGGCATGGGGGTGCCGGAAGAAGGGGCGGCGCCCCCAGCCAAATGGAAGCGCGTTCTCTATACCATGACCGATCGGAAATTAACCAAAACGGTTCTGCGGTGACGCTTTCGAAAGTGGAAAACGCCCATGCAGAACGAAGATCGGCCGGATATCCAGCCCAACGGCCCAATGATTGAAAATCGCTGGGCAACTGTCGTAGGTATCCAAATCAAAGGCCGTCTTCGGATTTGCACCCGAAAGACGGCCTTTGGAACAACAACCTGTTTCACCCTGTCCAACATGCCCTATTCCATAAAGGTGCGAGCTACCGGGCCAGGACAATGTTGGGTTTGATTTCGAGCAACTCAACATCCATGATGAGGGTCTGGCCCGCCAACGGATGGTTGGCGTCGAAGGTGACCTTATCTTCCGTAAGGTTCTTGACCATGACGTTGAACACATCACCGTCCGGATTTCTCAGCTGAAGACCCAAACCGATCTCCAGTGGTACGTCAGCTGGCAGAAGGCTCCGGTCCAGTTCCATCACGCCTTCTTCGTGGTAGGGACCATAGGCGTCTTCGGCTTCGATCCGAAGCGTTTTCTTTTCCCCTTCCGCCATACCGAGAATGCCCTGCTGAAAACCGGCGATGATGCCATCCGTTCCCAGTTCGAACTCCAGGGGTTCGCGATCGATGGAACTGTCAAATATTTCTCCGTTTTCCAGCCTTCCTGTGTAATGTACCTTGACGTGATTGCCGATTTGGGCCGTGATCATATGACTTCTCCTTGTTGTTGCGGGTCGTGCCGGCTTCCCTAAGCAGCTGCACCCCAGTTGATGGGATTCCTGTTGGCGGAATGAGAACCAGTCTCTCAACGCGTTCGATTGACCGGAAAATCCGTTCGGAGGCTCCGGGTGTAGAAACCCGGTACATGCGAAGGGGCTTTTCGAATGGTACCGATTGGGCAAGAAACTTGAATGACCTACTTTAATCACCAGAAGTCAAAAGATCAACAACGGATTTACCACCTGGATTCCACGTGGAACATCCCTGCTGGCCCCGCAACAAGTCGATTTTCCAGTGCTTTTCGTAAATGTCGGGCATAAGCGGGGTGGCTGGGGAAGCCTTTTGAGACTGCTGCGAAAACGTGTTTGAAGCCGCCGGATATCGTTGGATCGGGCGGCTGAGTTTTTTCGCAGCATCGAAAAAGGCTTCCCCAGTCACCCCGCGACTCGACAGAGACTTCCTGACTTTTTGCGAAGCCGTCCATATGATGGACTTTTTGCGAGCTCACCCCATCCCTACGCCTTTCACATCTTTCCGGATCGCACGATCGAAACGAAGAGCCAAACCCCCAGAACGGTGGCAATGACATAGCCCGTCAACCCCAGAACTCCGGTTGCGCTCAGCCGCTGGATGCCCCAAAGATCGATGGTCACCTCGAACACCGTCTGGCTGGAATTGAGTACGAGTGCCCCGGATACGGTGGATGCGGCTACAATCAACCCAATGATCAGTCGATTAACTCCTTTCTCCAGTCCTTTCTGAAGTGCTTCGAGCCCGCTGTGATGCAAGTGTATGCGCCCGTCATCCTCTGCGGCATGTTTCAAGATGCGGTTTACCCATTTGGGGATGTCGCGGGTATGACCATAACCCAACTTCATGGTTTTTACCCCCAAAATTACTACTTTTGACGGGGCATCGGTCAAAATATTCAATAATTTCAAGGGTGGGGTTATCAAATCGTAAATGTAGTGCCAAAATATTAGATTAAAT
>JBFMBE010000077.1:0-15413 GCA_040755275.1 Thermodesulfobacteriota bacterium
TGGGGAACCTTTTTCGCAGCAGCGAAAAAGGTTCCCCAGCCACCCCGCGACTCGATAGAGACTTTCTGACTTTTTGCGACTCCATCATCTCCTGACCTGTAACGTTTCATCGTCTTCAACCCGAGCAAAAGGATTCCATCATGCTGGTGTTAGGCCTTCAGGGAAGTCCGCGAAGAAAGAGCAACACCTTCGTCCTGCTCGATCGATTCCTGCAGGAAGCCCGTTCCAAGGGGTGTCGGACTATCATGCTCGAGGTATGTCGGAAGCAAATCCTTCCTTGCAAGGAACTCGTGATCTGTGAGAAAAACGGTGAGTGCCCGCTTCTCGATGACATGCATGATCAGATATATACCCTGCTCCGGCAGGCCGATGTCGTCGTCATGGCGACACCCATCTTCTTTTACAATGTCCCGGCGCAACTGAAGGCCTTGATCGACCGAACCCAGACCTTGTGGGCTCGAAAATACCGTCTGGCGCTGACCGATCCGAAGCGCTCGTTCCGGAAGGGGTTCGTCTTGGCGCAGGGTGCAACCCGCGGCAAAAATCTGTTCGAAGGGCTTCAATTGACTGCAAAATATTTCTTCGATGCCATCGGCGCCACCCCTGCAGACAACCTGTATTACTGGAAAATCGAGAAACCCGGTGACATGGCGGCGCACCCGACTTTTTCAGAAGATGTCCGGAAGGCGGCTGCCGATCTACTCGATCCGCTGGTTCAACGCAGGCGGGTGCTTTTCGTGGACCAGGACGGGGCAAGTCTTGCACCGATGGCCTGGGCGTTCTGTCAGAGCCATGCGGGAGATCGCATCGACGCCGATTTTGCCGGAATCGCTCCGGGCAAAACACTTCAACCCGCCATGGAAACCAGTATGACGGCGAAGGGCATCGACATGGGGTTCTTCCGCCCCCAGTCCATCGATGAACTGGCCCCCGCGTTCTTACCTCAGCAGATTGTCGTCCTGGGTGCTGATATCCTGGAAACGGTATCATCCCGATTCGCAGAAGATCAGGTCGAAATGACGGCCTGGGATCTCCCGACGTTTCATGCTCGAGACAGCGAACGGGTCGCCCAATTACGGGATATGATCGAAGAAAAGGTACAACAGACGTTTGGTGCGGCATGACGGTTCGGCATCGATACCGTTCATGCCCAAGGTAGTGAAGGGATGAGTCGTTTCTCCAGTTGTTGGAGCTTCATCCGATCGAACTTGTAACCGAAGAAAGGGGAAGGAAATGGCTAAATACGTTTGCAGCATCTGTGGTTATGTCTACGATCCGGCTCTCGGGGATCCGGATTCCGGTATCGCTCCTGGAACGGCTTTTGAAGACTTGCCGGATACTTGGGAATGCCCGGTGTGTGGTGCGGCGAAATCCGATTTCGAAAAACAGGCCTGATGGAGAAACCCCATGGCTCCCGTTGAAATTGCGACAAATATTTATGACGTCGGTGTGAACGATTGGAATATCCGGGATTTTCATGGATATTCCACCCCGTTCGGATCGAGTTACAACGCATTTCTGATCGTCGATGAGAAAATCGCCCTCATCGATACGGTGAAAAAGGAATTCGCCGATGAATTGATCGCGAACATTGCCGCTGTTGTCGATCCCAAAAAAGTCGATTTGGTGATCAGCAATCACACGGAAATGGATCACTCCGGAGGGCTACCCCGGGTCATGCACCGGATCGGTGAAGAAAAACCGCTGTATTGCTCGAAGATGGGGCAAAAAAACCTTTCGATGCATTATCCGCAGAAATGGAATCTGCACGCGGTCGGAACTGGAGAATCCCTTTCTTTGGGAAGCAGAACCCTGACCTTTCTGGAAACCCGGATGGTCCATTGGCCGGACAGCATGTTCACCTACCTGAAGGAAGACGGCATTCTGTTTTCGAGCGACGGTTTCGGGCAGCATTTCGCATCCCTGGAGAAATTCGACGACATGCTGACGACGGATATCATGCCGCATGCGCAGAAATACTTCGCCAACATTCTGATGCTTTACGGGGGTCTGATTGCAAAGCTTCTGGAAGAGGTTGCGGCCATGAAGCTCGATATCCGGATGATCTGTCCGGATCACGGGATTATTTGGCGAAAGGATCCGGGGAAGATCATCGCCGCGTATGACCGCTGGAGCAGACAGGTCGCTGGCCGCAAGGCGGTTGTGGTCTACGATACGATGTGGCACAGCACCGAGATGATGGCGAATGCCATCTGTGAAGGATTGTATGAGAGGGGCGTTGCTGCAAGACCGATGCATCTTCGCAGCTGGCATAGAAGCGACGTGATGACGGAGGTTTTGGATGCGGCCGCTGTCATCGTCGGTTCTCCGACCTTGAACAATGGGCTGTTTCCGACGGTGGCGGATTTTCTGACCTACATGAAGGGCTTGAAGCCCAAGAACAAGCTCGGAGGGGCCTTCGGTTCCTACGGCTGGAGCGGCGAGGCTGTCAAACGCATTCAGGAAGAGCTGTTGGAAATGAAATTCGAGATGGTCTCCGAAGGAATCCGCCATCAATACGTACCGGGACCCGGTGCACTGGAAACATGCAGGGAATACGGAAGAACGATCGGAAGACGCGTCGTAGAAACGGTTCCGGCTGCTTGATCCGCGTTTCGCCCAGACCCGGCAACCAATCCAATCGGGTGAAAGACGACGTGTTGCGACTCCGTCCATGTGGATGAAGTCGCAACACGTCCGCAACTTCTATTGATCCGCTGCTACCGACCGCCTCCCTTCATCCCCCTCTCATGCCGAAAGCATGTTCTTCAGCATCTCGTTTACCACTTGCGGATTGGCCTTGCCCTTGCTTGCTTTCATGACCTGCCCCACGAAAAAGCCCATCAGTTTGACCTTCCCTGCCCGATAATCCGCCGCTTCCTTGGGATTTGCGGCAATCACCTGCTGAACGATGGTCTCGATTTGAGCGCTGTCGGACACCTGAACGAGTCCTTTTTCCTGAACGATGGTTCCGGCCTTTCTGCCGGTTGCAGCCATCTCCTCGAAGACCGTCTTGGCGATCTTGCCGCTGATGGTTCCCCGATCGATTAATTGGATCAGATCGGCCAGGTCTTCCGGCTGAATGCGAATCGTATCGATTCCAGACCCCTCGGTTTTCAGCAGGGAAAGCAGGGGACCGATGATCCAGTTGCAGCTGCCTTTGGGGTTGCCGGAGTTCACGGCACATCGTTCGAAATAGTGGGCCAGCTCTCGATCCGAGGTCAATATGGCGGCATCGTAGGCGGAAAGCCCGTACGTTTCCATGAATCGCTTTCGTTTGGCATCCGGCAGTTCGGGAAGGGATCGTTCGATCTCCCGTATCCAGGTATCGTCGATTTGCAGCGGCACGAGATCCGGATCCGGGAAATAGCGGTAGTCGTGGGCCTCCTCCTTGCCGCGCATCGAGAAGGTCTGGTGGGTCGTCGCATTCCAGAGCCGGGTTTCCTGGATCACGCTTCCGCCGTCCAGAACGACGTCGATCTGACGTTGGATTTCATACTGAAGCGCTTTTTCGATGAACCGGAAGGAGTTGACGTTCTTGATCTCGGTTCGGGTTCCGAAGGATTCACTCCCCTTGGGGCGAATGGACACGTTGGCGTCACATCGGAATGAGCCTTCTTCCATGTTTCCATCACAGATATCCAGATACCGGAGGATGCTGTGAAGGTTCTTGAGGTAGGCGACGGCTTCCTCGGGGGAGCGCATGTCGGGTTCGCTGACGATTTCGATGAGCGGTACACCGGTCCGGTTGAGATCGACGCGGCTGAAGGCACCGCCAGGATCGTGAAGCAGTTTTCCGGCATCCTCCTCCATGTGAATGCGGGTGATGCCGATTCGCTTGGTTCCTTCTTCCAGTGAAATGTCGATCCATCCGTGATGGCAGATCGGCTGTTCGTACTGGCTGATTTGGTAGCCTTTCGGTAGATCGGGATAGAAGTAGTTCTTCCGTGCAAACCGGCTTTCCGTGGAGATGCTGCAATGGGTCGCTAGGCCCATACGGATGGCGTATTCGACGACCTTCCGGTTCAATACGGGCAGAACGCCGGGCATCCCGAGGCAGACGGGGCAAACTTGGGTGTTGGGGGCGGCACCGAATGCCGTGGAACAACCGCAGAAAATCTTGGTTTCGGTTTTCAGCTGGGCATGAACTTCCAGACCGATGACGGCTTCAAATTCCATTTGTGTTTTTCCTTTGCCAGACGGTTCGAAGGACCGTCGGCATCCTAAAACGAGCCATTGGTTCAGTCAAGATCAAAGGCAGGAGGAGAGTGCGCCGTTTTTCCTTGACAGGCACCATTGCCTCTCCTATTTAAGCGGTTGACTTTTCCGTCGATATCCACCGGAGGCTGTCATGAAAATGCTGCAATGGATAGCCGTTGGGCTGGGGTGTGTGGTTTTGCTGACAGGCTGTGGGTTGTCCAGTTTGAACGACAACCGGACGATTCCGAAAAAATTCCGTCTTCCCGTGAAGGAAGACATTCAGGAAGGCACCTGGATCGCCAAGGATGTTCAGATCGGATACCGATATCGCGTCACCGCACCCGGTGCTCTTGAGCTGAACGGTGATCTTGCGCTCGACAACTATTTGATCACCGGATTTACAGTGATCGATCGTCTGACGCTTTCCGTGTTCTTTTTGGATGCGGAAGGCCGAATCTTAGGCCAGAAAGCGATCTATCTCGTTGCTGGAAGGCAGCCTGTCGATCAACTCATGCGATTTGACCGCATTCTTCTATTGCCGGAAGGCACACAGTCCTTCTCGTTTTCCTACAGTGGTGAGGTATCCGTCAGTGGAGACAACGACGGCCGGACCAGCTGGAATTTCTGGTTTTAATGCCTGGAGCATTTTTCTGGAATCGATTCGGCACCGTCCCCCTCCGTATCCCCCTATTCGGAAGAAAATGAACGGTGGAGCAACGCACTTACAACATTCTGATGTACTCCCATGACACTTACGGCTTGGGGCACATCCGCAGAACGATGGCCATTGCGGAGCATTTGAAAGGTCCGAACGTCAACATCCTGATCCTGACGGGATCTCCCATCGTGGGAAGGTTCTCTTTTTCCGAACAGATCGATTTCGTTCGGATTCCGGGCATGATCAAGAAAACCAACGAGGAATATCTGCCGCTTTCCATCCGAATTCATCCCGCTCATGCCGTGGATATCCGAAAAAGCATCATCACGGCTACGGCGAAGGCGTTTCAACCGGATCTCTTCATTGTGGACAAGGAACCCCTGGGCCTGAAGAAGGAAGTTCTGCCGACCCTCGAATGGTTTCGTCGCTGCCTGCCCAAAACCCGGACGATCCTTGGCCTTCGGGACATCATGGATGAAGCGACCACCGTGGTGTTGGACTGGAAAAAGAAGGGGGTCTACTCCGTCCTGGACCGCCTGTACAGTGAAATCTGGATTTACGGAAACCGGGAAATCTACGATCCGGTGGTCGAATATGACATATCGGAAGCCATCGGACAGAAAATGGTCTATACGGGATACATTCCGCGCAAGGTTCCGGGCCCGGAGATCGCCCGAAAACTTCGCAAAAAATTCGGGGTCCGGGAAAAGGAGAAGGTCGTTCTGGTGACAACCGGCGGCGGTGGGGATGGATACCCTGTCATCGACACCTATCTGACCATGATCGAACGCCTGGCCTGTGGGGCACCCATCCGGAGCCTGATCGTGACAGGACCGTTCATGCCTCTCGAGGAGCGGGACGACGTGCATGCCCGGGCGAAGCGTCTTGGAATCCGGTGTTGGGATTTCTATGCGAGAATGGAAAACCTGATCGCCGTGTCCGATCTTGTCGTTTGCATGGGAGGCTACAACACCATTTGTGAAATTCTGTCCCAAAAAACGGTCGCCCTCGTCGTTCCCCGGGAGGTTCCCCGAAAGGAGCAGCTGATACGGGCGATGGCCCTGAAAAACAGGCATTTGGTTGACTATATCCCTTGGAGTCAGATGACTCCTGCGATCATGCACGAAAAAATCACCGATCTGCTCTGCTTCCCGGAACGTTATCATAACGCCATTCAGGACTTTTCCCTGACCGGCCTCTGCATCATGCGGGATCGTCTCGCCCTCTTTCAGCAATCTTCTCCCTAAGCCGCCACCATGGATGAGCCGACCATCGGGTTGATTCTCAAGGGATACCCCCGCATCTCCGAAACCTTCATTTCCAACGAAATCCTGTTGCTCGAAGAGATGGGCTTCCGGTTTCATATCTTTTCCATGCGAAAGCCGCGGGAATCCTTCTCCCACAAAAGCGTTTCCCGTATCCGAGCAACGGTCGATTACCTTCCGGAAACGATCCTGCGGGGGCTTGGGATGTTTCTGGCATCCAGCGCCAGGCTCGCATGGAGCCGGCCGACAGTTTTTCGAGCGGCATGGGGACTTGCGGGCAGGCGGTTTCAGCGAACCCGCAAATCGGCTTCGATCAAACACATCCTGCAGGCCGGCTATCTCGTCGATCGTTTGCTGCCGCGTTATGCTCTCGACCGGTTTCATGCCCATTTCGCGCATTCCCCTACGTCCGTCGCCTTGTATGCCAGTATACTCAGCGGCATTCCGTTTGGATTTACGGCCCATGCCAAAGACATCTACACCTCGGACCCCACCCAGCTTGCCGAAAAGATCGATCGCGCCGAATTCGTCGTCACCTGCACCGAATACAACCGAAGCCACCTCGGGCAGCTTCCCACAACCGGAAGAACGCCGTTGTTCCGGGTGTATCATGGCATCGACCTCGGGTTGTTTCGCTCAAACGATGTCCCCATTCGGCCGACGCCTCCTTACCGGCTGCTGACTGTCGCACGACTCACAGCCAAGAAAGGAATTCGAACGGTGTTGTCCGCCCTCGGTTTGTTGATGAATCGAGGATTGGACTTCCGGTACACGGTGATCGGAGAAGGGGAAGAACGGGAATATCTGATGCGGATGGCAGCCGATCTGGGACTTCAGGGACGGGTCACCTGGATGGGCACCCAGCCCCATGACGTTGTTCTGGATTATTACCGGGACAGTGACGTGTTCGCCATCGGTTGTGAAGTGGTGACAAATGGGGATCGGGATGGAATTCCGAATGTTTTGGCCGAAAGTATGGCCATGGGGGTTCCGGTAGTCGCAACACGGGTGTCCGCCATACCGGAGTTGGTGGAACATGGAATATCGGGCCTTCTGGTGGAGCCCGGTGAATCCCTTGCGATGGCCGAGGCGATCCAGCGGTTGCTGCTTGACGAAGCGCTTCGTTCCAGAATGATTGCGGCAGCGAAACAGGCTGTTTCCGAGCGGTTCGACAACCGGAAATGGATTCGGAGGCTTGCGGACATTTACCGTCATCCGAATTCATGGTTTTCAGTTTCAGAATAGCCGATTTTCCCGGAATAGTGTTCAACATGTTTGATGATTGGAATACGGAGGTGTTTAAGGGGCAACTGGCGTGTCCTCCCACAAGAAAACAGGGGAAAAATACAATGCCCGGCAAACAATCTCCGAGTCTCCTGCAATCCGAAAAATCAGATCCTGACTTGAACGGGCATATTTATGGCGGTTGCAATGCCTTGTCTACGATCCGGTCGAATTCCTGTAAGCTTTCCGTTCTCAACGCCTTGCGGAACAACGCCTTCAATATTTCAGCGAAAGCTGCCGGATTCCATGAGGATGCAGGTCTGTAGACGGCCTCCTCCTCCGAACACTTCGCCGCTGCCGAGGACCGGTCGCGCGATTTCGCCATGGTAATCACGGCCGACATCGGCGGGAAAAATGCAGGCAAGGCGTTTGGTGCCCTTGAAAAAGAACTGTACGGTAGGCTCACGAAGGGGCAAAAGTGATGGCCCCGCAAAAAGTCGCCAACCACCGCTTTTCCTTCAAAGCCGGGCCTCCAGCAGGAGGGCGGGTGGTGTTTTGCAAAGTAGCGGCTTCAAACACGTTTTCGCAGCAATCTCAAAAGGCTTCCCCAGCCACCCCGCTGATGCCCGGCACTCCCGAAAAGCACGGGAAAAGCGACTTTTTGCGAGTCCATCACTTTTTACGACTCCATCGAGAGTAACGTCACCGCGTAAAATCCTGAATGAAATGTCAGCGGCAATAACGAAGAGTTGGAGATGCCCGATGTACACTACGTGCAAGCCACGCATGAAGCTTTCGGCGTTGCTCTGTTTCCTCCTGCTTCTTTGCGCCTTCCTCTGCGCCTGTTCGGGCAGTGGGTCATCGGCGGGCCCGCTGGTTCCTGTTGCCCTGTTTGAAGGTGGAAGGCTCTATAAGGTCGGCCCGATCCCGGTCCTTCAGCTCCACGGGACCCATTACGAGATGGGCAGGCAGTACGGAGCGCTGCTGAGGGCGGAACTCAATGCCGCCTACAGCCTCATGATCTCCACGTTCAGCCCTTTCGTTTCCTACAACCGGATGAAGCAGATCGCATACAATGTGTACAGCCGGCTCGAGCAGCAGCAGAAGGACATCATCGCGGGCATGGCGGAGACTTCCGGACTCGGGCTTGAACAGCAGATCATCCTCAATGCCTTGGAGTGGATACCCAAGATCGATCGTTTCGTGCCCCATTGCTCCGGCTTCGGGGTCTGGGGGAACTACACCGGGGACGGCAAGCTCATATTCGGCCGTAACAACGACGATACCCCCATCCTCTACGGCCCCTTCGGCGCATACGTCGTCGTGGCGGTCTTCAACCCAACCGGCTCCGGCATCCCCGTGGCAAACGTGAATTACGCGGGGGTCGTCTATGCGGCGACGGCCATGAACCGTTCGGGGATCTTTGCGGAGTTCAACAGCGGCAACTAAGAGGGTTACGATGCAAGCCGGCCCATGCTGATGTCTACCTTGTTTTCTTTTCTCGAAACGTGTGCCACTCAGGAGCAGATGGATGCGGCCCTCCGGACCGTCACACCCGACATTGCCGCCATCGTCAACGTGGCAAGCCCGGCTGTCGCCTACAGCTTCGAGCTCCCCCTGACGGGCTTCGTGCGAAGGCAGCCCGACGATGACGGGATGATTGCGGCCACCAATCATTTTGTCGACCCTTCGTGGGGGATACCTCCCCCCGAGCCGGATAGCGAGAACGCGTGGACGGCTCTGCGGCGCAGCAACCTGCTGGCCTTCGCCGGGGCCAACAAAGGTGCCTTCGATGTCGCCAAAGTCGCCCATGTTATGGCAACCGCTATAGCGGAAGGTGGTGTCTTCGACGCCGGGGCCATCTACCAGGTCGTTGTGGTTCCCGCAGACCTGACCATCACGTTAAGGGCGCCGAATCACTTCGACTGGCAGGAGATCGACCTGAAGCACTTCTTCTACTGATCAGAACAAGTCGAAAAGGACGCGCCCGATCACGATTGGAGAGCGCCTCAGGCTGCGTCCTGTACCACGTGCGGTCGCCGCCTTCTTCGACCGGGAGACGGCGCGGATTGACGCCCTCGTAGCCAAGGTCCGCGAGGCGATCGAGCGCCTGAAGGACTTGCGCACCGCCCTCATCTCCGCCGCGGTGACGGGGAATATCGACGTGCGGGAGGAGATGGTGGGATGAGGGCAGCTCTACATACACTAGGGGCTTCGGTCGTCCCGGAGCTCGCCTCGCCCGATGCTCTGCCAGCAGCCCCGCGGTCTTGCGGATGTCCCTTGCGCCGCCCTGCGACATTGGTTAAACTTTACCACCGAAGTATTAATAAGCTCTTCCGTTATTCAGCAATGCTTACCAGGCAGGAGGCCCGACCGGGATGAAACGCGGTGAGACCGGCTACTACGTGGTGACCACCGCCGGCGGAGAGACGGTGCGCGCCTTCGTCCCGGCGCCGCTGCCGCCTGACCCGCCTCTGGCGCTCGCAGGCGATCTCCAGCGCGCGCTGGAGGCGGCCGTGCTCGCTCTCGGCCGCCTGGATGGCGTCTCCACGCTGCTGCCGGACAAGTCGCTTTTCCTCTATGCCTACGTGCGCAAGGAGGCGGTGCTCTCCTCGCAGATCGAAGGGACGCAGTCGTCGCTCGCGGACCTGCTGCTCTTCGAGATCGAGGAGGCGCCGGGGGTGCCGTTCGACGACGTGGTCGAGGTCTCCAACTACGTCGCCGCGCTGGATCACGGACTGGTGCGACTGCGCGAGGGTTTTCCGCTCTCGAACCGGTTGATCCGCGAGATCCACGGTGTGCTGCTCTCGCGCGGGCGCGGCAGCGGCAAAGACCCGGGAGAGTTTCGCCGTTCGCAAAACTGGATCGGCGGCACGCGCCCCGGCAACGCGATCTTCGTCCCCCCGCCGCACACCGTGGTCGCCGACTGCATGGGCGCGCTCGAACGCTTTCTGCATGCCAGGGACGACGGCCTGCCGGTCCTGGTACGTGCCGCGCTCGCACACGTGCAGTTCGAGACGATCCACCCGTTTCTCGACGGCAACGGACGGATAGGGCGGCTGCTCATCACCTTCCTGCTCTGCCACGCGCGCGTGCTGAACGAGCCGCTCCTGTACCTGAGTCTGTACTTCAAGCAGAACCGCACCACCTACTACGAGTTGCTCGATCGCGTGCGCCGCGAGGGCGACTGGGAGGCGTGGCTCGCCTTCTTCCTGGAAGGCGTGCAGCAAACGGCAGAGGGGGCGGTTGCGACCGCGCAACGGCTGGGCGAGATATTCCGTGCCGACCGCGCGCGGATCGAAACCCGCGGCCGCCGCGCGGGCTCGGCGCTGCGTGTGCACGAGGCGCTGAAGGCACGGCCGATCCTGTCCATGCCCGAGACCTGTCGCACCACGGGCCTGTCCTTCCCGGCCGCCTCCGCGGCGATGGACCTGCTTGTCGAACTTGGCGTGGCGCGCGAGCTGACCGGCAAGCGCCGCAACCGGCTGTTCGTGTACGACGGGTACCTCTCGATCCTGAATGAAGGTACGGAGGCAACATGAGCTCCGAGATCTCTGAGCGCTCTTTCGAGGAGGCGATCGAGCAAGCATTGCTCCAGTACGGGCCCGATGCCTATGTGGGAGACGCGAACGCGGTGCAGACGCTCTCGCGCCTGAACCGTACGCACCCGGAGAAGAAGGGTGCGATGGTGCTGGACTTCGCCAACGAAGCCGACGAGATCAAGGCCGCCTTCGAGCCCTACTACGAGACGACGCTGCTCTCGGAGGCGACCGATCCGAACCTGCTCTACGAGATCCAGACCCGGCTTTCCGCGTTCCCGGTCTACACCCAGAACGACGTAGAGGCGTTCGCACGGGTCTTCTACTACGACGCCAAGGCGACGCAGAACCGGCTCTACGCGGCGCTTGCCCCGGTGGCCGGGCGATTCGGGGCGCTGTCCGCGGAGGAGCAGCCCAACTTCCGTGGTCAGCTCACCGATTACGTCCGGCTCACTTTCGATCAGAAGGTCGAGCACGTGATCCAGGAGATCGTCGATTCCAACTTCGAACTCTACAAGCGCATCACCGACGACCACGCATTCGGGGAGGCGATCAAGAACCTTATGTTCGACCACTACTTGCTCGCCCACCGCAATGCCGAGGTGCTGATCAAGGCCGGCGAGTCGAAGACGCTGTAGTTCAAGTCCACGCTGCGCTGGAACCTCAAGGAGGATCGGCAGGACGACAAGGGCGTCACGCACGCCGTGCTCAAGACCATCGCCGCTTTTCTGAACACCGAGGGGGGCGACCTGCTGATCGGCGTCGCCGACGACCGATCGTGCAGGGCAAGACCGTGTGCGTCGTGAGCTGCCAGCGCAGTCCGGAGCCGGTCTTCCTGAAGTGGAAGGGGGTGGGGTCGGCGTCCGAGGGCGACTTCTTCGTGAGGAGCGGCCCGGGCAGCGTGAAGCTTTCGCCCGACAGCGCACCGGAGTACATCCGGACGTGTTTCGCAGGCAGCACGCGCGAGTGACCTCGCGCATCGTGCTCAATACCTGCCCGATGAGCGCCCCGGCGAGTTCTCGTCGATTGCGGGGACGACGCAAAGGTTTTCGCTTGCTGACTGGCGCAACATCGTCGCCGTTGCCGACAACGTGCGCCGCAGCCAGTGCGACCGACGGCTTTGCGCGGCATATGCGCGATGCCCTGCTCTGTCCAACGCGTCGTTCGTCGGCTTCACCGGCACGCCGATCGAGAGGACCGACGCCAACACGCGCGCGGTGCTCGTCAAGTGCATTCTACGGAAATACAACTATCCGCCGGACAAGCAGGAGAAGGCGACGCAGACGGTGCTGGAGCAGGCCGAAGTGCTGTCCGAGATTTGGGTGGGTGCATGAGCGTGGCGGGCGCCTGACGACAGCATGCAGCGGACGGCTTACGCAGCCGCTAAGCCGGAACGTTCGCGAAAGAAGGAATGTTCCAGATGAGCAGGGAAAGCGGTTGGAATTTTCCGATGGCTTCGATGGGCTACGGTGTTTCAGGAGGATACTGTCGTAGATCAGATGGGCTTTGAGGAAGCTCTGTTTTCGCTCGATGCCGTCCTGAGCCTTGCACGCAAGCAAGCAATTTTCGGCTTTTTGGGCATCGGGAAGTTTGGAGGGAATGCAGGGCTACCCAGAAAAATCAGCAGGGTAACCGGTGAAAATCATCGAGTTGGGCGAATCTGTCGGAAAATCAAGGCGTTTTGTTTAGGGAGCATGATGTTGGGGAAAATGGATTTTCTTCTGACTGCTGAAAAGCGGGTTTTCGTTGGATTGACGGACGAATCCGGTTTCCAGAGTGCTGCGACGGCATCGCGGATGATGCCATCGCAGCACCTCGAAACCTATCTCATCCTCCGCAGTGCTTCCGCATCACTTCGGCGTATCGTTCGGAGGACTCCCGCATCCGCTGCAGGCTGTGACGCGATACATCCACATAATCCACGGCCTTCATGTCGCAGAAACGAACGCACTGCGGGTCTCCGTCACAAAGATCGCATTTGAAGACTTTTTTTCGGTCGGGATCATATCCCATGGCGCCGAAGGGGCATGCCGAAACACAGAGCTTGCACCCGATGCACAGGTCGTAGTCGATCACGACCCGGTCGAGAGACTCGTCCCTCGAAATGGCATTTTTCGGGCAGATGGCCATGCAGGGAGCATCTTCACAGTGCTGACAGTGCATGGGAAGGTAGAAGCCTTCCTGGTCCCATTTGATGATGTGAATGGCGGATTTGGCCGGGTTGCTCACGCCCACATGTTTCACCGAGCAGATGATTTCGCAGAGCCGGCATCCCGTGCATCGTTCTGGATCGACAACATAGATTTTCTTGGACATGCTGGGTTTTCTCCTTTTCTATGCTGAAACGCGTCATGCCTTTTCTGCAATGAGATCTGCGATTCCGAGGCGTTCAAGAAGCTCGGGGGTCGGCACACCGTTTTCATCCCATTCGTGCAATCGGTAATATTCATCGATCATGGCCCTGAACTTCTCCCGGTCAATGCATTTGCCTCTGGCGACCGGAAGGCCCAGCTTGGTCGGTTCATCGAAATAGCGATCCGGAAGCCAGTCGTCGGCCCGTGTCATGCCTTCCCGCAGGTTGAACAGGCGCTCGATGGTGTAGCAGCGGTTGGCGATGTCCCAGATCTCCTTCGGGCTCAGTTCGAGGCCGGTGTTGAGTTGGATCAGCTTCGAGAATTCGCCGAAGGTCGGATGGTTGGGGCTCAGGAACACCGTGTGGTATTTGCAAACTCCCAGACAGTCGACAGCCATGTAGTTCAGCTCCTGCCACATGACCATTCGGGCCTTGCCTTCGTATTCGCTGTAGTTGTTCGTCAGAGGGCCGTCGTATCCGTCTGGATTGCGATACACCTTGTCGAGAACCTTCATGGGCAGGTTGTACAGATCGATGGCGGGTCTTCCCCGCAGGTGGTCCGCCCCCCGGGAGCTCACGGCAATGTTGAGCGCGAGAGCAGGGGTGGCCCGCTCGTCCGAATGCAGATTGCTCATGCCTTTGACATGAATGAGGTATTTCCAGCTTTCCGGTCCGATCTTGTTTGCAGCACCTCTTGGACCCTCGGCCAAAATGTCGCCGAAGCCCTCCCGAAAAGCGATTTGCCGGATCATCTCGAGAACGACTTCGTCCTTTCCCCATTCGAGAGGGAGACCTCCGGTATCGGCATTCGTCAACAGGCCTTTCTCGTAGCATTCCATGGCCCAGGCGATCATGCTGCCTGTCTCGAGCGTATCCATCCCATAGTCGTTCACCAGATGGTTGGCTGTCAGGATCGTGTTCATGCTCCGGCAACCCACTTCCGTTCCGAAGGCGCCCTGGCTCGTGTATTCCGGGCCCTGGGCGTATGTGCCTGCATAGGGGCCCTCCTGGATGATGTAGCGATGCCGACAATGGACCTGGCATCCGAAGCAACCGTCGACACCGATGCTGTATTTGTCGAGGTTTTCGGCTTCGATGTCCTCGCTGTCTGGAAGCTGGTTGTACTGGAAATTGCGGGTTCTCACCAGGCCCGTCGTATTGGTGACCCCGAAAATGAATCCGGTTCCCCAGCGCTGCATGATCTGGCTGACCTTCGTGGAGATGACCTGATCGATGATCTTCTTGTTGTATTCGATGGCTTCCACCGGATGTTTGATGGCCAGATCCATCGTTCCTCTGCAGGCGACGGCCTTGAGGTTCTTCGATCCGAGAACCGCACCCATACCCGTTCGTCCGGCGGCATTCTTCCGACCCGTCATGACGCAGGCGAAGCGTACGAGGTTTTCACCTGCAGGTCCGATGCACAGGATCTGGGTTTCCTCGTCGCCGAGTTCCTTTCGAATGCTGTCCTGTGTATCGTATACACCTAACCCCCAGATTTTCGATGCATCCCGAATTTCGATCGTTCCGTTGTTGATGTATAAATAGACCGGCTTTTCCGCCTTTCCCTTGATGACGAGGTGGTCGAAACCCGCCCAGCGCATTTCCGGACCGAAGAACCCTCCCATGTTGGCCGATCCGGTCAAGCCAGTCAGGGGGGATTTGGCCATGACGTGGGTCCTGGCCGAAGCCGATGCCATGGTGCCAACCAGAAGTCCGGCGCTGATGATGGCCGCGTTGTCCGGTCCGAGCGGATCACAGCCTTTCGGGGTGTTCCGGTAGAGCAGGAAGGCATCCAGCCCCCGGCCGCCGATGAATTGTTTTCGCCATTCGATGGGGATCGGTTCGATGTCGATCCGACCCGTTGTGAGGTCGATCGTGGCGATCTTTCGGTCCAATGCCATAACCTCTCCTTTCTGTGCATTCAAATGGATGGATCGATCCCGGTCGGGTAATTCTCCCAAACGGGTCCACGGATTTTTGCGGTTTTGGGATACGGCCAGGAAATACGCCATTCGATGCCGCAGTTGGGGCATGTGGATCGTTCCGATCCCGGCGCAGGTCGAAACCGCGCAAAGCAGGTCAAGCATCGAACTTCCCCATCGCGAGGACCTTCCAAGATCTTGTGGACTTTCATTCCGCCCTCCTTGTTCAGGTTGATGAACCATTATCTG
>JBFMBE010000078.1:0-15342 GCA_040755275.1 Thermodesulfobacteriota bacterium
CGCAATGGCTTGCTTTTCAATGTCCATTCGTTCAAGCGCGTCCGTCCGATCCAACGATATCCGGCGGCTTCAAACACGTTTTCGCAGCAGTCTCAAAAGGCTTCCCCAGCCACCCCGCTTATGCCCGTCATTCCCCAAAAGCACGGGAAAAGCGACTTTTTGCGAGGCCATCATGGTATGACGCATCGGCAGAATGCCTCATCCATTTCCGGCCATGGCCCGCTGTTCCAGCTGCACGATCCTGGGTGTCATGAAAATCAATAGCTCCTCATTGGCTCGAACAGTGGAATCGGTTTTGAACAGCCACCCGAGGAGCGGAATCTTGCTGAGCCCGGGCACGCCGGATTCGGTCTCTTTTTCTGAAGTTTTCGTGATGCCCCCGATGACCAGGGTATCACCGTCATCCACCAGAAGCTCGGTCGAAGCCTTCTTGGTGTTGATGGTCGGAACCCCTTGGAAATAGCTTAGAATATCGTCTTTCACCAGTTCAATCTTCATGGATATCCGGTGATCGAGTGTGACATGCGGCGTTACCTTCAGGTTGAGCGTCACTTTCTTGAACTTGACGGATGGCACTTCATCCGTTTTTCCTTTTTCGGTATATCCGACCTCAACACCCTGTTCGATGAACGCCTCCTTGTTATCCATCGTCAGAATCTTCGGAGATGAGATGATCCGTCCTTGGTTGTTCTGTTCCATCGCATAGAGTTTCGCATTGATAACCAATGGGGTTCCGGCAATTTTGGTGAAATTGATTCCAATTTGTCCGTTGTTGGCACTTGCAATCGGGAAATTGACGGCTGCGTCCCAACCATACGTCCCATTCAATACATCGAAACCCCGTTGTGGACCGATGCCAGCCCGCGCATCGCCTCCCTGAATCCCCCCCATGGCATCCCACATCACGCCGAGGTCTCGGGAAAAGTCAGTACTCGCCTCCACAATCTTGGCTTCAATGACGACTTGCGGTGTCACCCGATCCAGCTTCCGAATGATTTCCTTCGCCTTTCGAATCTTGGCCGGAACATCGGTCATGATGAGTTGATTCGTTCGCGTATCGACCGTCAAGGTACCCCGTCCAGGCGTCAGCAAGCCGTCCAAGTGCGGCTTCATCTCATCAGCCGCCTTGGCATAGTTAATCGGAAGATACTCCGTCACCAACGGCTCGAGTTCCACCAGTTGATTCTGGGACTCCTTCTCGGCAATCATCAGCTTCTTTTTGCCTTCCTCCTCTTTTTGCAGCTGCGCAAGGGTTGCAATTCGAACGATGTCCCCTTCTTCCACCTTGTCCAGCTGGTTCATTCGAAGCACAATGTCGAGCACCTGATCCCAGGGTACCGGCTTGTCGAAGGAAAGAGTCACTTTCCCGGTCACGGTCGGATCGATCGCGAAATTCTTACCGCTGATTTCAGCGATGATTTTGAAAACATTCCGAATATCGGTATCGAAGAAATCGATTGCGATCTTCTCCCCCGTATACACTTTGGGGACGTCACCTCTGTACAGATCGGAACGCCTCCGTTCGGAAACCACCGCAGAAGAAACCGATTGGGATGGAACGCGATTAGATGCTGATTCAGTTGCGGGTTTGACTGGGACACCCGTTTGAGGAGGCGGTTGCGTAGCGGCAATCGATTCTTCTCGGAATGTAGGTTGCAGGATTTGTTCCGGGGTTGTCCTGGAAGGATCGAAATGAACGAGGATAAGCGTTCCATTTTGTTCGATCCGGAAGGGTACATTTTCCCGCAGATCGATCGTCACCCAAGCCGTATCGGGAACTTTGGGCGCTTGAGCCGGAACGATCCGATTCACAGCCCCCTGAAACCGATTGGTGACGAGGGGGTATTTCCGATGCTCCGAAACCCGGGTATGTTCAAGCAACAGTCGAATTTGTGTAGGGCCTAATCGTTCGACACGATAGGGAACCGGTTCGGTTGTACCCAGGGTCAGGGTGGCCTCACCCGTATCTACGGCCAGAAAATCGATTCGTTCCAGCCAAGCGGTCTTCTTCAATTTGCGTACCGAAGCGGCATCGGATGTGGATTGTATCGGCAATGGCTGCCGACTGGCCGTCGAGGTATTCGGTTGGGTGGTACTTCCGGAAACGAGTGGTTGAAAATCCATAGCGGTTTTCCGATCCGCCGATTCCATTCCTCCTGCTGCCAGCTGTTTCGTTTCGGTGGGTGCCTCGAAGCGGACATCCAGCCCCCCATCCTGTTTGAGAACTTCGTAGGGAGCATCCCACGAAAGATCGATGTCGACCCTTGCCGTCGGTGGATCGACATCGATCTTCTGAGTGACAATGCGGACGACGGAGGAACCATCTCCCGGTATTTCCTTCGGAACATCCCCCAGCAGGGTTCCAGGAAAATACAGGGATATACCGGGATGACCGGGTTGTTTGACGGATGTGTAGGTCAGCGGGGCCGTCGATTGGATGTACACCCGTGAACTACCTTCGACGGTTTGGCTGAAAATTCCGTTGATGCTTCGCACCTGAAGAGGAGGACCGGGTGTTTCCCCCGCTTTGGTCGGCATCACTGCTGTCGAGCTGCAACCGCTCCCCATCCACAGCGCCCAGACAAGGGCCAACAGCAATCCCATCCAAACATTCCAGTCTCTGGTCTTCATGATGAATCTCCAGTGGGTTTCGGCAACCGAATGTCACGTTGTTCGGTTTTCACGTTACCGAGAGCATCCTCGATTTCTTCTTCCAAAACGAACCGGTCTTTGTGGATGGCCACTACCCGTCCGCCGTTCAGCCCCAGATAGGTTCCGACTCCGATCAGGTAGCCTTTGCCCGTGCTTTCTTCCACTAGGGCTCGATAACCGGACGCCGTTCGGATAATGGCTGTCAATCGAAGCTGTGTAAGATCGAGACGCTCGAGGGGGGTTTGGGGAATACGTTTTTTTCTCTGGATTTTAGGCTCCACAGATGCCTTTTCAGCCGGTTCATCCCGAAAGAGCGGTTGAAAAGGATCAATTTTCCCTTCAACCTTGTACAGGGTACGCTGCTGATCCGGAAGCATCGGCTGGGCTGCATCCCGAGAGGTCTCCTGACTCTCGGAAGGCATGGTGCCTGGCTGTTTTTCTATTGATGCAATGACATTCGTATCGGTAGATTTCGAAGTTGCTTTCTCGGATGGAACCTTTTCCGGTTTTGGAAGTTTCATTCGAATGATTTCCGGTTCGACTGAAACCTGTTTTTCCGGATTCCCGCAGCTGGACAAAGCCCCCCACAACAGAGCCGACATGAGCAGCAACATCCACGTTCGGTTGACACGGCTCATGGCATTTGATCCTATTTTTTGGTTGCGGGTTTTGTCGATGAAGCACCTTCTTCGACGAATTTGTATGTCTCTGCAATACACGAAGTGATCAATCCCTTGTCTTTCTGGGGTGACATCTTGATCTCACGAATATTCACGATACGAGACAGAGTGGATATATAATCGAAGAACAGGGCTACATGATGATAATCCCCCGCAACGGTGATGGAAACGGGGATTTCCGCATAAAAATCCCTGAGTACTTCCGGTTTGGGTTCGAAAAGGAGAAAGGTCATTCCAGCCATGTACCCCGATGTTGTAATTCCTTTCAACAAGGACGGAATTTCCTCCTTCTCTGGCAAGGCACTCTTGGCTATTACAAATTCCTGCTCCACAAAAGCCAATTCTTTCTTGAAACGATCGATTTGTTTGGCCATATTTCGGGCGTTTTCGAGTTCTTTTTCAACCTGTTCTACCTCTGCACGAACTGTCTCGATTTCGGTATACGTAGGATAATAGACGAAATATGCCATCAGAATCATGGGTAGGAGATAGCTCACCGCACAGATAGCAATCCGCTGTCCCCTCTGCAACGATTCGACTTTTTCGATGAACGGCTCGATGGAAACCTGAGGTAGGTTCATGCCCCCCCCTTCCCCTTCGCAGGTTCCTTGCCTTTCGGATGCGGTGCTTTTTGGACTTTTCGACAGACGACATCGAAGTTTTTCAACTCGACCCCTTTGATCACCTGATGCTTGATGGATTTGAGGGTCACGGATGAAAAAAGACCACAATTTTCCAACCGCTTCATGAAATCGGCAACCGTAGTTTGATCGAGGGCGACCCCCGTAATTCCGACCGAATCGTTCATCTCCGTCAGGCCGGTAAACCACATGCGTTGAGCCACCACGGTATCGCTCAGCCTTTCCAACAGAATAACGGAGGATTTCCGATCGGCCTCAAGAGATCGGATGATCTCGGTTTTCTTCCGGATCGTATTGAGTTTTTTCTTGATCTCGTCGATCTCTTTCGTGACTTTCTTCATCTGGTCCAATTCAGTTTTGGCTAAATGCAACCGGTTTCGTTGCTCCTCAAGTCTTCGATCGAATACCGTCATTGCATAATACAATCCAATTCCGATGAATACCAGTCCCAGGAAGAACACCGACACTTGCCTTCGGACGTTTTCCTGCTTGCGAGCCTGGCGATAGGGCAGTAGATTGATCCGGATCATTTATCGTCCAACCTCCGTATCGATAGGCCCAAACAAATCGCCGATCGTGGCGAACCTGCATCCAGATTCGGTTGCTGCAACCGCCGATGAACTTGAAATCCCTGAAAAGGCTGCAATACCTGAACGGGTGTAGCGATTTCAGCCGAAAGAATACCCGGAAATTCTGTGATCAATGCTCCCCCGCCGCTGATTAGGGCTTGCTTGAGATGTGAATCCGGATAGGTTGAATAGAAAAAGTCAATGGCTCTTCGAATTTCCATGCACCAATCGGCCATGACTTCCGAATAAATTTTGGAGATATCCTGAACAGATGCGTTTTTTCCAGGTTTTCGACTGATTTTGATCGCCTCTGCCTCTTCGAATGAACAATTTTCAACTTTTGCGATTTTGATGGTGATTTGCTCACAGCCGAGGGGGACATCGCGCATCAGCAGAGACACGCCGTCTTGAACGATATTGAGGGTTGTCTTGTGTGCACCGATATCGATCAGTGCCGTGGCTTCGGATTCTGAACCGAGGGCGAGTTCGAAAACGTTCTGGAGGGCGAAAGCGTCAATATCGACGACACACGCCTTCAAACCGGCGAGCGTGATGATAGATACGATATCTTCGACAACTTCTTTCTTGGCTGCAACGAGCAGTACATCCATGCGGCTCGTAGTAGGATCGGGTTTGCCCAGTACATCGAAATCCAAGTAAACTTCGCTGATATCGAAGGGGATGTATTGTTCCGCCTCCACCTGGATGGTATCCTGAAGCGATTCCACCGTCTGAAACGGAACCTGGATTTTCTTCACAATGATGGAGTAGCCACCGATCGATACAGCCGTATTCTTTTCACGGATTTTGGTGTCCGCAACCAATTTTCGAATGGCGTCTGCGACCAGAGTCGGTTCACGGATCTGCCCATCCTGAATCCAGCCGGTCGGGATATCGACCTCCCCGTAACGCTCCAATCGAAATCCGTTTTTGACCTCTACAGCTTCAGCGATTTTGATGGATCGTGATCCGATATCCAGGCCGACAAGATGATTTTTCTTCTTGAAAAACATGGAGAACCGATCCGGATAATGGTGTAGAATAGCGCCACGACGCATCCGCAGCCATACACGAAAGAATTGGTTTTTCTATTGCCTTGATTCCCTTTATTTGTCAATAAATCATTTGGTATCTTATCCTGATGGACTCGCAAAAACTCAGGAAGTCTCTGTCGAGTCGCGGGGTGACTGGCATTCCCGAAAAGCACGGGAAAAGCGACTTTTTGCGGGGCCATCAATCATAACGGGAAAATGGTATGAACCCATTGCTTCACCCACTGAAATCCGGCATCCTGGATGAGCGGATCAAGCCGTTCCGTCTCGTCAAATATTTCACCATATCCAGCCTCATTGTCATTCTCGCCGGTGCCATCCTGTTGAGTGTCCTGAATATTCACTGGGCGAAATCTCTTCACATGAAAAAAAGCGAAGATTATGCCCTGGCATTGATCGAAAACCTGAACCATCAGATTTTCCTGCAATTCGTCATCCCCATCATGCTGAAATACGGAAAGATCGAGCTGAGCAACCCGGAACAGTTCGACCGGATGGATACGATTGTCCGCAACACCCTGCACAGTTTCAAGGTGGATACGGTAACCATCTACGACATCAGCGATATCATCTCCTACAGCTTCGACAAGGAATTGATCGGCAAACGGCACTTGGGAGGCCCCGGATTCGAATACGCCCTTGCAGGCACCCCCACGTCCCGCCAAGTTCAGCGTGGTAGCCTGCTTAAGCTCCCGCTCGGTTTTGCAAAGGAAAGCAAACTGATCACGTTTGCACCCTTACGTGCCGAACGGCAGTTTCTCCGTATCACCGGACCGGTGCTGGGTGTCATCGAGCTAACCCAGGACATCACCGAAGACTACAGGTCCATTTTGAAATACCAGACCCTTGTCATTTCCACCTGCATTCTCGTCATGGTGGTGCTGCTGGTCATCCTGGTACTGGTGGTCAAACGTGGGGAAGCCATTATCCAGGAGCGCAATATCGAGCAGATTAGGCTTCGTGAAAAGCTTGCCCAGGTTGAAAAGCTCTCCTCCATCGGAAGCATGATTGCAGGAATTTCCCACGAAATCCGCAACCCCCTCGGCATCATCACGAGTTCCGCGGCTCTGCTCAAAAAGAAGGCTGGGCCCTCGGACCCATCCAACACCTTCATTGATATTATCGTCGAGGAAGCCAATCGGTTGAACACCATTATCACCGATTTTCTAAATTTCGCCAGACCTCGAACCCCAACCTTGGTTCCAACCCGAATCAACGAGATTCTGGAGAAGAACATCGGATTCCTGGAACCGCAACTCGAACATCGAAACATCGCCATCCGTACTGAATCTCCGAACCGACTCCACCCGGTTTCCGTCGATCCGGACATGATGTATCAGGCGTTTCTGAATATCTTGATCAACGCAATGGATGCCATGCCCGAAGGCGGAACGATCGAGATCGCCATCATACCGACAGAACATCGGACCCTTGCCATCGAATTCCGGGACACCGGTCAGGGAATCGACCCGGATGTGTTCCATCGCATCTGGGATCCATTCTTTACAACCAAGGAAAAAGGCACCGGTCTCGGATTGGGAATCGTGAAAGCCATCATCGAAGCCCATCATGGAACGGTGACCATCGAAAACCGAACGGATCGCCCAGGGACCCTCGTTCGGATCGAATTGCCAATCGAACCCTGAATTGGACCAATCACTACCATGGAAACCATACTGATCGTCGACGACGAAAAGAACTACACGCGAATCCTCAGCGCCGTGCTCCAAGAGGAAGGCTATGAAACCCTGACAGCATCCAGCGGCCGTGAAGCCCTCGATCTGCTGCATTCTGCGGATGTCAATCTGGTCATTACAGATATGAAGATGCCCGGCATGGACGGAATCGAGCTTCTGGAATCCATCAAGGTCGACCATCCGGATTTGCCCATCATCGTCATGACGGCCTTCGGAACCATCGAAAAGGCCGTCGAAGCCATGCAGAAAGGGGCTTTTACTTATATACAGAAACCGTTCGACAATGACAGACTGATTGTTTTCGTTCAAAAGGCGCTTGAAGGCTATCGTGTCATCCAAGAAAACCGGCAATTGCGAGAGGAAGTTCAATCGAAATTCCGTTTCGGAAATCTGATTGGAAAAAGCAGACGTATGCAGGAATTGTTCGCTTTGATCGAAAAGGTCGCTTTTTCATCCGCTACTGTACTGATTGAAGGAGAAAGCGGAACTGGAAAAGAGCTGGTGGCAAAATCCATCCATTACAACAGTCCTCGAAGGAACAAGCCCTTCATTGCCGTCAACTGTTCAGCTCTTTCGGAAAGCTTACTGGAAAGCGAACTGTTCGGTCATGAAAAGGGCGCGTTCACCGGAGCTTCCACCCTGAAAAAAGGCCGATTCGAATTGGCCGACACCGGCACACTGTTCCTGGATGAAATCGGTGAACTTTCACTGAATCTCCAAGTCAAACTGCTGCGGGTGCTTCAAGAACGTACATTTGAACGCGTGGGAGGATCCGCCCCCATTCCCGTGGATATCCGTATCATCGCAGCCACCAACCGAAACCTGAAGACAGAAACCCATAAAGGGAAATTTCGAGAAGACCTGTTCTTTCGGCTGAATGTCATCCACCTCACTCTGCCGCCTCTACGCGAGAGAACCGAAGACATTCGTCTGCTGACGGAGCATTTCATCGCTAAATTTTCCAACGAGCGACGTCCGGATACACCACCGGTCACGAGCGTCGATCCGGAGGTCGAACGGTTGTTTCTGAGGTATGCGTGGCCGGGAAACGTGAGGGAACTCGAGAACATCATCGAGCGGGCCATGATCCTGTGCCCGGGAGAACGGATTCGAATGGAAGATCTGCCATCGGACTTTGCGGGAGGGACCGATCGTGTGGAAAAAGAGCTGGAGCCGTCGGGGGAGCTTTCATTGTATGATCATTTGGCCGAATATGAAAAACGGCTGATCGAAAGAGCGTTGCAACAAACCGGATACGTTCAATCCAAGGCTGCTGACCTGTTGGGGATTGGAAAGAGCAATTTGAATCAGAAGATCAAACGATTCGGCATTCGGATTCTGGATGGACCGGGAATCAAGGTATAACAAGAAAGGCCATTCGACTCCATCCCATCAATCCAGAACCTTCCGCAGGTTGATGAAATTGCTCCGATCGAAGCCGAGTCTCTTGAAAAAGGAAAGCAGATCGGTCGAATCCCACCGCACGGTCGTATAGACATCCTTGATTCCCAAGCTGCTGCAGTAGCGGAATCCCTCCTCCGCCAGTCGCTCCCCGATCCTCCTGCCCATATAGCGGGGATGGACCCCCAACAGGGAAATCCACGCGCTTCGTTTGATGCCAAAAACCCCCGAAAAAATGGTGATGATGGCATAGCCACGCACCTGACCATCGATTTCAGCGACGAAGCTGGCATCGTCCTCTCTTCCGGCCTGTTCCTTGACGAACTTTTTCAGATCGAGGTCGCTTGGTACCTGGGTAATGGCGACACTGATCTTGTATACAGCTTCGGCATCCCTCGGCTGAAGTCTTCTGATGACGACTTGATCCACGGCACTCACCTCTTTCGGACTTTCAATCGATGCGCACGATCTTGACATGATGACCAACCCAGTCTGGCGGCAGGTATACTCTACCACTATTGCCGCTGGATTTCACCTCTTTTTCGAGCATCTCTTCGCCGTAGATCTCGAACTTCACCTTGCGCTTGACTGCAGAAGGCTCTACCTGCAGCCCATTGTCAGGGGTCATGCTTTCGGTTTCATCCATGCGCATCATCCTTGATCAAGGCCACCAAGCCGTTTTGTAGAAAATGGAACCGGAATCGGGATGGGTCCCTGCCTCGCAGAAACCCATTCATGGGCGAAGGACTGTTCACCCATGAAAAATGGATTCGAAGCCGTTCCAACCTATTCCGGATATCCATCACCCCTGGATGCAGTCGCAGAATATCGCTCCCCGCGAAAGCGGGAGGATGGAAAAAGAGCAACGGCCCGAATCTGCTCAATTCCCGCTTTGGCGGGAATAACGAAACGGGCTGTTTCTCGTTCGTTTGCTACACCATCACCCCTTGATGATTCTCGGCAACATCAGATGGTGATGGGGACAGATGGAACGGGGATTCTGGTAGGCGGCACCGACAAATGCAACCATATATTTCCGAATATCGCTCATGTTGACGATCTCGTCCACGAGACCGTACTTGGCACAATAGGCCGGCCGGCTGTTGTCGTAGTATTCCTTGACCATTTTGTTCATGTTTTCGATGACGGGATCGAGTGGCTTTCCCGCATCCTTTTCCTTGACGAGTCGTCTCGAGAAGGTTGCTGCAGCAGCCGTCTCCCCGTGCATGACGTAGATTTCGGTGGTCGGTGTGCCGAGGGTAAATGCATTGTGGCGGTTGGCCGTAGGTCCTCCCATGACATAATGGGCCGCAGCCGTTCCTTTCCGAAGCACTACGAGCATCATCGGTATGTCGGTCTGCTGGATGGAGTAAATGAGACTCTGCCCCAATCCGAGAAGCTCCGCCTTCTCCGCAATGTTGCCGACATCGATGCCCGTTGTATCCTGAAACCAGATGATCGGGACCCGATCTCTTCCGCACAGGGTCACGAACTCGTTCATCTTGATGAGCCCTTGTCGGTACAGCTTGCCCCCGATGCCTGGATAGGGAGCATACTCGGGATAATCCTCCCCGAGATATCCTTGACGGTTCCCAATCACCCCGACCAGAAATCCATCGACCTTCACCAGACCCGTATAGATTTCCGGTCCATAATTGGGCTTGTATTCCATATGCTCGCTGCCGTCGACAAGCCTTGCCAGCACTTCGTCGAAGCTGTACATCTGCTTCTGGTTAAAAGGAACGATCCGGTAGAGATCGTCCGCCGAGAACTTAGGATTCCGAGGCTCCGAAACCCGGAAGAACTTGGGATTGTAGGCTGGCATGTCCTTCATGTAATCTTTGAGGCCATCGAGAACTCCGGTCTCTTCTTCGTAGACATAGCGGAAGAACCCGGTGGCGTCATAGTGGATTTCCACCCCTCCGGGCGGCTTCTCCTTGTATTGACGGGCCGCCTGGATGAGTTGTTCGGCCCCCTCCAGATCGAAATGCCCCTTCGGAGACATGCCGCTGAGAATCCCTCCTCCACCGACGGCGATGTTGCAGTTCTTGTGGGCAAAGAGGATGGTCGGACTAATACCCTGGTATCCACCGCCGGCCGGATTGGTCCCATAAATGCCTGCAAGAATGGGGATACCGGCGATTTCCAATTCCGCATGCCGGAAGAACGTGGTTCCCCCGCCCCTTCTTCCGGCATAGAACTTCTCCTGCTCCGTCAGTTTGACACCGCTGCAGTTGACGAGCCACACCAGCGGGATGTTCAGGCGCTTGGCCAGGTCGGTCGCCCGCAGGATGTTTTCGGATTGCCCGGGCAGCCAGGCTCCTGCCAGAACCTTGTTGTCGAACCCGATCACGACGGCCCATTTCCCTGAAATCCGAGCTAGGCCGTCGATGACATTGGTCGTTCCTTCCTCGTTGTTCATCGGGTTGTAAATGCTGTGCAGCGGGCACCATGTACCGGGATCAACAAGATACCGCAGTCTCTGCCAGACGGTCATCTCCCCACGGGCATTGATCTTGGCCTCCGGAAATCCGGCGTTTTTCACTTTCTCGACTTCGGCCTTGATCTGGCTTTCCACTTCCTTGATGCTCTGTACATTCTTTTCACTGCTCTTGATCTGACCTTCGGAAAGCGGATGTCCGAATTCCGGCATCTTTTCGAAATAAGGTTTCATGCTTTACTCCATGAATTGAGGGTCAACGACTGTCGTCATACAATATCTCGCAGGATGCTTCATTTGCTGACTGCGGGAGGTGGCCAGAGGTTTTTTTCCTGCAAAACCTCCTTGAGGGTCTTCAACCCCGCATTGGCCGCAGGCACGCCGCCGTAAATCATCGTCTGAAACATCACCTCAGCAATTTCCTGCGGCGTACATCCGACGTTCAAGGCGGCCTGAATGTGCAGCCGCAATTCATCGAGACGAGACAGGACGGTCAATGCCGCAACCGTCACCAATTGCCTCGTCGTATGAGGGATTTTTTCCCGAGCATAGACTTTCCCCGTGATGAACAGGGACATGTCCTTCGCCAGCTCCTTGTCAAACGAACGCCATAGATCGTAGGGCTTTTCATCCTGGACACCGGCAAAATAAAGCGCCGCCGTCTTCTGGGTCCTGGCTGCGGTATCGTCGTTCACGTGTACGTCCTCCGACCGGTCGGGTTATCGGTTGGCCTTGCGGATGCCAAGCTGATCCTGGGCGATAATCCATTTGCAGATATTGGCCGAGCCTTCCACCATCGTATAGGTAGGTGCATCCCGGTAGAAGCGGGCGACCGGATATTCCGTCGAATACCCATAGGCACCCAATATTCGCATGGCATAGTTGGCGGCTTTGGTCACCACTTCCCCGGCGAAATACTTGGCCTGCGCAACATCGAGCCCGTTGTTCAGTTGCCCTTGATCCTTCACCCAGGCGGCCTTGTAGACCAGCAGCCGGGCGGCTTCAATCTCGGCCGACATCTGAGCGATCATATCCTGGTTCATCTGAAATTCGCCGATGGGTTTGCCGAACTGCTTGCGCTGGTTGCAATACTTGATGGCTACATCCAGACATCCCTGAGCCAATCCGACGGCTCCGGCTGCAGCCGAAAGGCGGGTCTGATTCAAGGAGCTAAAAACGATCTTTGCACCGTCACCGGGATTGCCCAGGATGTTTTCCTTGGGAACCCGGGTATCGGTCAAAAAGATTTCACCGGTCGGCGAAGAATGAGACCCCATTTTTTCGAGAGCACTCGTTTTGATCCCATTGAAATTCTTCATCTCGAGCACGAACGCTGAAAGTCCCTTGGAGCCCTTCGACTTGTCCGTATAGGCATAATAGATGATCACATCGGCGACATTGGCATTGGAAATCCAGGTCTTGGAACCGTTCAGAAGCCAGTGATCCCCCTTGTCTTCGGCCGTCGACTGCATGGCCATGACATCCGATCCAGCATCCGGCTCCGTAATCCCAAAGCCTCCCACATATTCGGCGCTGACAAGCTTTGGAATGTATTTCTTCCGCAATGCTTCTGAACCGTATCGGTAAATGGTATAGGCGCACCCCAGTGTCTGCATGTTGACCTGAACACGCAGGGAGCTCGATACCCGTGCGATCTCCTCGGTGACGATCATCGCCGCCAGAAATCCCATGTTCTCTCCGCCATATTCTTCCGGAATGACCGTTCCGAAGAATCCCAGCTCTCCCATGGGTTTCAAGGCTTCTTTATATGGAAAATAATGGTTGGCATCCCATTCGTTGGCATAGGGGGCGATTTTTTTGGTTGCAAATTCTCTGACAGACTTTCTCAACATTTCCAAATCTTTGGACAACCCAAAATCCATCTCTCCATCCTCCTCATTGGTTAATCGAACTCGTCTAAAGTCGGGTACCAGGATCACATCAAAGCTATTTTTCAGCTACATTACCCGCTTGCTGAAGTCAAGAAAGAATTCATTCGGCTTCCGATAGCCGCCCTATTGAGAAGGCAGCAAGCGAATGTTGTATTGGACTGACAGGGACATGCGGTCGTCCCTGCCTACCAGAAGAAATGGCCACCTTCGATCCCCCTTATCATCCCAGGTCTCCATCAACGCTCCAAGGCACATCGGGAATCTTCTCGTGATTCAGCGCCTGAGTGAGCATGCCATACACCATGGACTCTGACAGCAACCTGGTTACCCTGAAGCCCTACCTCGTTCAATAGGCAGCCTGCCAATCGCAATTGGCACTCCATCGTTCCCGTCATTTCTCAAGCCAAATAATTACAATTAGTTGAAAACAAACGTTATTGGCCCCCCTTTTGCTTTCCATCGAATCATCCCGGATAGGGGCCCCGTCTTTACTCAAACAAATGAAAAGGAGGTTTTATGGCTGAAAAACGATGGTTAACGGAGGACAAGCTCGCACTGATCATGGGTCTGTTTCTGTTTCTGCTCGGAACACTCAACTACCTGGGTCTGGATGCATTGGGCTGGAGTGTGAAAACCAACGTTTGGACCAGCATGGAGAAGATCTTGTCCCCTACAACAGGAACCTATCAGAACCTGAACGGGGTGTTGTCCCTGATCTTCACCTATATCTTCATCACCGCTTTTTTATCGATCGGTGTGAAGTTTCTGGGTGCGGATGTACTCCAATTCATCCGATCCTTCACTGTGGTGTTTTTCATCAGTTATGCCTGCTGGGCCGTAGGACATTATGCATGGATCGCCGCCACACCGGATACCCGCGCCAAATTTCATTTGACCTGGTCGCTGGGATTGACAGGTGAGGCCGGGTTCATCCTGGCACTCATCGCAGGAATCTTCGTCGGCAATTTCATGCCCGGACTTTCGGAAAAACTCAAGGAAGCCCTGCGTCCGGAAATGTACATCAAAATCGCCATCGTCATCATGGGTGCAGAACTCGGTGTGAAGTCCGTAGATGCCCTGGGTCTGGCTTCATCTGTAATCTTCCGGGGGCTGTGCGCCATTGTGGAGGCCTATCTCCTTTACTGGGCAATGGTGTATTTCGTCGCCCGAAAGTACTTCAAATTCAGCAGGGAATGGGCTGCTCCGCTGGCTTCCGGTATTTCCATCTGCGGCGTTTCGGCAGCCATCGCAACAGGAGGTGCGATCCGTTCTCGACCTGTCGTTCCGATTATGGTATCTTCCCTCGTCGTCGTTTTCACCTGTATCGAAATGCTCATTCTACCCTTTGTGGCCCAGTGGGGTCTCTCCAATGAGCCCATGGTGGCAGGGGCATGGATGGGATTGGCGGTAAAATCCGACGGTGGTGCCATTGCAAGTGGCGCCATAGCGGATGCACTCATCCGGGCCAAGGTATTGTCAGACACCGGCATTCAGTATCAACCCGGCTGGATTACCATGGCCGCCACGACCATCAAGATTTTCATCGATGTGTTCATCGGGATCTGGGCATTCGTTCTGGCCATGGTATGGTGTACGTTCATGGAATGCGCTCCCGGGTCCCGCATGAAATTCACCGAAGTACTGGATCGTTTTCCGCGCTTTGTGCTCGGCTATGTCATCACCTTTCTGATCATGCTAATTCTGTGCGCAAACGGACCGGAACTTATCAAGCTCGGTAAGGCAACGATCGCCGGAACCGGAACCTTTAGGGGTATTTTCTTCGTTCTGACATTTTTCACAATCGGCATGGTTTCCAATTTCAAGAAGCTCTGGGCCGAAGGGATCGGAAAACTAGCAGCCGTCTATGTTGTCTGCCTGTTCGGCTTCATCATCTGGATCGGGTTGTTCATCTCCTGGCTGTTCTTTCATGGCGTCAAGCCGCCTATTGCGTAGCACTCTCGATAGTGCGAATCGCGGTCGGCCTGGTGTAAGACCCGGCCCTATGCTCCGTTGGATAAACATCCCGGAAGACCTACGAAGGAAATTTGAGCCATCCCCTTATTTTCTGACTTTTGAACGAAGCACGTCAGGATGTTGTTACAAACATTCAAAGACAAGGAGGCTTATCATGAACCTGGACGAACAAAAGATTGCAGAAGAAATGCAGAAAATGGAATACGAGCCGATCATTCCCATAGAAAAGAAACTCGTCTCCTGGAGCATCAGTATCGGAGTCATTTCCCTGGTCCTTTTGTATTGGGTGAGCGCCGTATTTTTCCCTGCAGCTCACGGTTGATAGAGTCGCTACCAATCGTCAC
>JBFMBE010000079.1:0-15256 GCA_040755275.1 Thermodesulfobacteriota bacterium
GTCCGCCCGATCCAACGATCTCCGGCGACTTCAAACACGTTTTCGCAGCAGTCTCAAAAGGCTTCCCCAGCCACCCAGCTTATGCCCGGCATATTCGAAAAGCACGGGAAAAGCGACTTTTTGCGACGCCATCATGATTGATGGACTTTTTGCAGGGCCATCTATCATGCTTCATCGTGATTGACAAATTTTGCATGGTGCCTTAAAGCTCAGAACGAAAAGGATTGACGGCTTCGCAAAAAGGCACGGATGCTGTGTCGTGCTGCATCCCTCGTCGTTGCGGCGTACGCTTCAGTACGCCTCACAGACGGGATTTGCACTCCTTGCCTGCGGCCTTTTTTCGAAGCCGTCCATATGATGGACTTTTTGCGAGTCCATCGGATTGATTGCATTGAAATCCATACCAGTCGAGAGATGATTTCCATGTCGAATGGCTTGCAACCATCCAAACGGGTTTTGGGGGCAGGGATTCCGTGGGGGATTCTTTTCTCCACACTGATCGCCTTTCTGGGATGCACCCTTTCGATTTCATCTCCCGAAAAATGGTTTCAGCAGGGCGTTGAGGCGGTTTCCAACCGGCGGTACGAGGATGCGGTCACTTTTTTCAAGAAAGCCCTGGAACAAGATCCCTCCTTCTCTGCGGCCCATTATCGATTGGGAGAGGTGTATTCCCGGATGGGGGAGCGGCAGGCCGCCATTTCGGAACTCACCCAGGCGCTGATCCATTCTCCACATCTGGTCGAGGCCAGAAAACTGCTGGCCACCCTTTATTATCAATCCAAACAATATGATCAAGCCATTGCTATCCTGCAGAATTTAGATCGCTCCCTCCATCTGGATCCCGATATCGCATCCATCCATGCAAGTTGTCTGATCGAAACGGGCGCACTTCAGCAAGCAAATGCCATTCTGAGAGAGTCTCTGGATATTCATCGGAACCACATCGGGCTCAATCTGACCTTCGCTCGGTTACAGGCCTTGCATCGAAATGCAACACAGCTGCAAACGATCCTGGACTATCTGATCGGTCAATATCCGGAGGATATTTCCATTCGTCTTGCCGGATTTTCTCTGCTCGAAAAATGCGGTCGTTTCGATCTTGCCGATTTCCTCATTCTGAAAGCCATCGAAGAATTTCCAGACAATCCGCAACCAGTTTTGGTTCTGGCCCGATCCCGCATTCAGCAAAAGCGGTATGAGGACGCCCAACGAGTGTTGCAGGCTGCAACGGCAGTTCGCTCCACTCCTGAAATCGATCAATACTTGGGGCTTATCGCACACAAGCTGGGTCGTCCCCAAGAAGCCTTCAGCCGTTTTGTCATGGCAGCCGGGCAGTTTCCGGATGATCTTGAATCCCAGGTGCTTGCCGGTGATTATGCGTTCCTGATCGGCCATGTTTCCGCCGCGGAATCCCTGTACTTTCGTGCGGTTCAGAAATGGCCTTATATGGATGAACTTCGCATACGTCTGATTCGTCTTTATCTGGCAGAGAATCGGATCGAATCGGCCGAGTCGCAGCTGAAGCGCTTGCAGTTCAATGAGGCATCCCGTATCGAGGGAACCCTGCTGAAGGGGGTGATCTTGGCAAAGCAAGGATCGTACGAAAGTGCCAAGATGGCCTTTTCGCAGGTGCTTCAGCGGGAGCCCGAATCTGCTGAGGCGCATTACTTTTATGGATTGTGTTTCCTCGCACAGAAAGAGTATGTCCTCGCTGCATCGGAAATTCATACAGCCCTTCAACTGCGCAAGGATTCTCTACGGATCCGTTTGAGCCTTGCCTATGTGTATTCCAAACAGCATAAATGGTTGGCTGCCCTGGAAGAAGTTAATGCGGTTGTTGCAGTGAATCCGAATATGGCGGAAGCAAGAAAGCTACGGGCAGCCATTTCTCTTCAACAGCAGCGTTACGAAAAAGCCATTCAGGATTACAAATGGCTTCTCGAACGTTTTCCCGATTCCGTTCAGGTTCGATACTGGCTGGCCGAATCCCTCGCTGCATCTGGTAAATCCGATGAGGCGCTTGTCTTGTTCAGGCAGGTACTGCATACCTATCCAAGCCCCATCAAACCGTTGGAGCAGATGGTCGCCATCCTGATCTCCCAGGCCAGGTATGCCGAGGCATTCACCCTGTGCGAGGAAATGGCATCCGCTATCCAGGACAGTGCCGGGCTTGCGCTTCTCAAAGCCGTTGTTTTGATTCGTCAGAAAGCATATGTTCGGGCACAGTCGATCGTCGAGGAGGTGATGGGACAGAACCCTGGGCTGGACAGGCCCCTTCTGGTACGGGCCATGATCGATGAAGAGCAAGGGAGACCCAAGGAAGCGATAGAATGGTACAAGAAGGCGATCCGGCTGAATCCGAACAATGTTCTTGCCTACAGCAAGCTGGCAAGGGCTTTTCGTCAGATGGGTCAGCCCCAACAGGCCATCGAAACCTATGAAAGCCTCATCGCCGTCCAACCCGATTATGCTCCTGCTCTGAACAATCTGGCCTATCTCTATTGGAAAACCGGTCGACCCATCGATCGTGCGTTGCAGCTTGCGGAACGGGCGCTTCGGGGGATGCCGGATCAACCCCAAATTCTGGATACTCTCGGATGCATCTATATGGATCTGGGTGCGGTAACCACGGCGGAAGGATATTTGAACAGAGCTCTCAATACGTCTCCGGAAAACCCGTTGTTTCGGTTGCATCTTTCGATGCTTCGAAAACGTCAGGGGCGATTGCGGGAAGCCAAACAGGAAATCCAGAAGGCCATGAAGGCCGGTTTGCCGGAGAGCGAGCGGCATTGGGCGAAGAGTCAGATCGAGGAAATGGCTCTTCAGGAAAGGGTGGAACAGGAAACCGTCCAAACGATCCAGTCCTTGCTGAAGAAGGGACAAGTGGATGAAGCCGCGGAACTGACACGAAAGGGTCTCGATCGAAATCCAGCCTCTATCGAAATGCTTCATCTGATGGGGCAGATCTATTTTCAGAAGGGATCGTATACGATGTCTTCCTCGAGCTATCGGCAAGCCATCCGAATGGCTCCCGAGCGTGCAGACCTTCACTATCGGCTGGCGCTTTCCTTGCAAAGGCAGGGGGAGCTGGATGAAGCCAAAACGGAACTTGGCATCGCCATTCGCCTCGGATTGGAGGGCCGGGATCGAAAAGCCGCCGAGCGGATGCTGCAGGAGATGGCAACCGGAAAGGATCGTTCATGAGAGCCTGTCGGGTCTGCATGGCCGTCGCTTTCCTATGGGTGGGGGGCTGCCTCATGTCGTCGATCGCTCGGTCTTCGGAAATCGATTACGGCCTTTCCGTCGTTTTCTATCCTTCAGAAGACATCTTGTTTCCGGAAGCCAAACTGCGCATCGAGTCTCTCGACCAATTGATTCCGAATCTCTGGGATCCGATGGATCCTACCATCGATTTTTGGGACATTTTTCTCGAGCTTCCGGAAAAGCCTTCCAGGCAATTGACCCCGATCTTTGTCTTCGGAGAGACGAGAGGGTTTACGGCCCCGATTCCGTCGCTGACCATTGAAAAAATCGAAGTCGAATTTTATCAGCCTTTCGATGTCGGTTACATCGAATACCATCCCCTCGACATTCCACCGGAAAAGGTGCTGATGGAAGACTACGGTGAAATGCGCGGCATTGTCACCTACATTCCAAAGGCGCAGGTGGTCATTTCCAGTGAGCTGGAATCCAAGGCCTTCGTTTTGAAGGAACCAGGCTTGCAGAAAGGCGAGATCATCGCCAAACCCCTTCCCATGGGAGTTGCCAGACCGGTGGAAAAGGAGACACCTGAAGGTGTCGGGGAAATCTCAACTGTGGGAGATGAAAAGAAGATGAAAATGGGTACGGCCGGTGAATTGGGTATTATTCTGCTCATCGGTTTTGCCCTGATTTTCATGACCCCCTTCAAGAAACTCTTCACGGCCGTCATGCTGATATTCCTCTGGATCTATTATTGGCAGCCGGTCGCCTCGTTTTTTGCAAAGTTGTTGTTTTGACCTCGAGCATTCGACAGAACCAAAATCCGTGCCGCTTCCCTCGTTCTTGCGGTATGTGTTTCCCTACGACTCAACCCCCCACCGGATCTGAACTTCTTGCGTTTGGCTTTTCAAGGCGTACACCTCATGGTGAAGTTACATCAACCAGCTACCTTCTTAACCCCCTTCCTGCTGGAAGCCCGGTTTTTAAGAAAAATCGGTGGTTAGCGACTTTTTGCGAGACAATTGTTTTTGATGGCCCCGCAAAAAGTCAGGGCGTTTCTGTCGAGTCGCGGGGTGGCTGGGGAACCTTTTTCGCTGCTGCGAAAAAACTCAGCCGCCCGATCTCGTAGGATCGGACGGATGGCCAGACAACAAACAGAGGCTGGTTGAATCGCAACGGCTTGCTTTTCAATCGATATTTCGATCCAGTACGTCCATCCGATCCAACGATATCCGGCGGCTTCAAACACGTTTTCGCAGCAAGCTCAAAAGGCTTCCCCAGCCACCCCGCTGATGCCCGGCATTTACAAAAAGCACGGGAAAAGCGACTTGTTGCGGAGCCATCGTTTTTGAAAGAGAGGAAAAAGGTGGGGAGGGATCTGGAGGCGGCATCCAGATTCGAACTGGAGTATAACGGTTTTGCAGACCGCTGCCTTACCACTTGGCTATGCCGCCAAAAAGAAATGGAGCGGGAAACGGGATTCGAACCCGCGACTTCAACCTTGGCAAGGTTGCACTCTACCACTGAGTTATTCCCGCTCAAATGATGGCGGGATATTTACCTTGGGATGAGCTGCTTGTCAACCCCTTTTTCACCCTCTTTTATCCCATTCCTTGTTCAAGTTCAGGGGCCTGTCGGCTTCTCTCGGATCGTGCAAAACGACAGTATGGATTCGACCATTTTAGCCATCCTTCAGATCCTACGAGATCGGGCGGCTGAGTCATTTCTCAGCAGCGAAAATGGTTTCTCATCACCCCGCGACTCGACAGAAACTGCCGGACTTTTTGCGAAGCCACATTGTGCATGGTTTGCGTTTGTTCATATAGAACCGACAATCCTCTCTACGGGGAACAGGATGGAATTCTGCAGGATGTTCTCGACAAATGGCAGTAAACTCATTATAGAGTTGATGGGTTCGCAAAAAGTCGGACAGTCTTTGCTTAGACACATGGGGACGGGGATGCCTTTTTCGCAGCAGCGAAAAAGGCATCCCCAATCACCCCGCGATTCGACAGAGACTTCCTGACTATTTGCGACTCCATCAGAATTCATCGCTTGAAATACGTTGCTGTGGATATTTGTGGATAGAATGCTTCTTGATCCTGCACTTCCCTCAATCAGCCAATGCCTTCTGGAATGTCATCGCCGGAGGAGGTCAGCCATGCAGACGACGGTTAACGGAAAGCGGCTGAATCCAGTGCCTTTCCTGGATTATGGGTGGTTGGCGACCTTGTTTTTTGGATGGGCTGTCGTTTTGATGGCTTTTTTATCCGGATGTGAACGGGAAAAACCTCCCATTCGCATCGGATTTTCAGGCGGACTGACCGGAAGGTATTCGGACCTTGGGGTCGGCGGAAGAAACGGCGTTCAACTGGCCGTCGAGGAAATCAACCGATCCGGAGGCATCCAGGGAAGACCGGTCGAGCTGATCATCAAGGACGACCGTCAGGATCCCGATATGGCCATTCAGGTGGATCGGGAACTCATTCGAGAGAATGTTGTTGCCATCGTTGGACATATGACCAGCGCCATGACCATGGCCGTCATGCCCCTCATCAATGCTGAAAAGGTGCTGCTCATCAGTCCGACGAGCAGCACGAGCGAGCTGACCGGAATCGATGACTGGTTCTTCCGGACGGCAGGAACCAATGACATTCTCGCCACAGCATTGGCCGATTACTTGATGAATCGAACGCCGATCCGCCGAATGGCTGTCATGTTCGATTCGAGCAACCGGGCCTATAGCGAAAGCTTTATCAAGGCGTTTCGAACCCGATACGAAGAAACCGGCGGCAGGCTGACCCTCGTGGCTTCCTTTTCCGGTGGAAATGATCCGTTGCGCGATGTGATCAGTCAGAGTCTGTTGAAGCCGGCCTGCGACGGCATCCTGATACTGGCCTGCGGATTGGATGCCGCCTGGATCTGCCAGCAGATCCGAAAACAGGATTCCCATGTGCCGCTGTTCGCCACCGGATGGTCCGTGACACAGGAATTCCTCGAGCATGGTGGAAATGCGGTCAACGGTGTCCGGTTCATCGATTATTTCGACTGGAATTCACAGCGGCCGGTCTATCTCCGGTTTCAGAAAGCCTATCTGGATCGTTTTGGCTCCACCCCCTCTTTTTCGGTCATCTACGCCTATGAGGCTGCTCAGGTCCTGTTTCAGGCTCTTTCACAAAATCCCGATCCCAAGCTTCTGAAACAGACCATCGTGAATATCCGACGTTTTGAGGGTATGTTTCAGGATTTCGAAATCGATGCCTTCGGTGACGTCCATCGCAAGCCTTTTCTGATTACAGCCGAAAATGGACGCTATGTCGTCATGGAGTAGCCTGATGAAGGGCCGCGTTTCTTTCCGAAACACCATTGTCTTGTTTTCCATCGCAATCGGATGTGTGCCGCTTCTGCTGACCGGCGCTCTTTTCATCCACGTATCTACCAATACCCTCAAACAGGAAATCGAGCAGCGCAATCTGGTGGCAGCCAGAAGCCTTGCCGGTGAAATCAACCGTCTGCTGATTGATTATCGATCCGTTCTCGAGTATGTCGCTGATCGTATGGGTGAGGAAGCCTCCGGCCAGCTCGAACGATGGAACGATCGTATCGATGCCGTCAGAAGGCGATATCCGCTTTTCAATGACTTGACCATCCTGAACCGACAGGGAAGGGTGGAGACATCTTCTCCGTGGAATTCGTGGATGATCGGAACGGATTTCTCCGGCCATTCGTTTGTCCGGGATGCCCTTTCCAAAGCCCGTCCCGTATGGTCCGACGTCTACCTTTCGGTGAAGACCGGATCACCTACCATCAGCATTGCGGTTCCTTCCCTTCATGGGCTGATCGTGGGAGACCTCAACCTAGACATTCTTCAGGACACCACGCGTAAGATGACCACCGGCATCGGCAGCTATGCCGTCGTGGTGGACCGAACCGGTGTGATCATCGCTCACCCCAGAAGAGACTTCATCGAGCAGCGGCTCAATGTCCGCGATCTCGGCTTTGTTCATGCCGGATTGCAGGGGAAGGAGGGCACCTACGATTATATGTTCATGGGGGAGGAGAAAATCGGAAGTGTCTCCGGAATTCCGGAAACCGGATGGCTCAGCACGGTCGTTCAGTCCCGGCAGGAGGCCTTTGCGTCCATTGCCCAGATGAATTCCATGCTGTGGACGGCAACGATCACGGTTGCCATGATCTTGATGATCCTTTCGGCATGGATGCATCAGAAGATCATTTCGCCGCTGATCCATTTGAATACCATTGCTCGAAAGGTTTCCGAAGGTCAGTATACCTTCGAAACCGTTCCCAGTAGTTTTGAGGAGGTGGATGCCCTTGCCGATGCGTTTCACACAATGGCACAAACCATTTCGGATCGGGAAACATCCCTTCGGGAGAGTCAGTTATATGCGCAGAGGTCCGAAAGACGGCTTCGTCTTCTCTATGATTCTGTCTCCGATCTCATCTATTCCCACGACCTGGATGGAAGGCTCCTGAGCGCCAACAAGGCCATGGCGGATCTTCTGGGGTACGATCCAGGCAGCATGATCGGTGAAACCATCTCCAACGCGATGAAGCCGGAACTTCACGATTTGTTTCGGAGCGATTACCTGGAGCGGTTTCGAACGCAACCGTCTCAACAGGGGACATTCAGCTGCTATGACAGTTTCGGAAATCAGCGGTATATCGAATATGCCAGCACCCTCGTCACAGACGAAGAAGGACGCACCTATGTGACGGGTATCGGCCGCAACGTCACCGAGCGCATCTTGAACGAAAGGGCGCTTCGGCGACAGGATGCTCGTATACAGGCTATTTTGAAGGCAATGCCCACCCCCCTTGCGGCTTACGACAAGAAGGGAAGATTGCAATTCACCAATGCCGCTTTCGCCAATGTATTCGGCTGGTCGATGGAAGAACTTCAGGGAAGACGGGTTCCCTTCGTTCCGGAGTCGGAGAGGGCTGTCACCCTATCCAAGATTCGGGAACTCTACGAAACGGGTCAACCCGGCATTCTCGAAACCAGGCGGTTGACCAAGGAAGGAAGAACCCTCGATGTATTGATCAGTGCCGCCCTCATTCGGGATGCCGAAGGGAATACCGAGGGCATGGTGGCCTGCTTTCTCGATCTGACCGAAAAGAAACGGCTCGAGGCAGAGCTTTTGCAGGCCCAAAAAATGGAGGCCATTGGTACCCTTGCAGGTGGTATCGCCCATGATTTCAACAACCTGTTGATGGTTATCCAGGGAAACGTTTCCCTGATGATGCTGGATCTCTCCCCGGATCATCCGATAATGCGGCGGCTCGAAGACATCTCTCGAAACGTTCAACAGGGGGCGGACCTCACCCGCCAACTCCTCGGATTTGCGAAAGGCGGAAAGTACGATGCCCGATCCATCGATGTCAACAAATTGATCCGAGAGCATGATGTCGTTTTTCAGCGTACCAACAAGGGGCATACCATCGAGGAAGACCTTGCATCGGATTTGCCTGCAATTACCGCAGATCGCGGGCAGATGGAACAGGTTCTGATGAACCTTTACATCAATGCCGTTCAGGCCATGCCCGACGGCGGAACCATTTCCATAGCCACAACCTGTGAAATCATCGATACGAGAAAGGCCTCCGGTTTCAAGGTTCAACCCGGTCGCTATGTGTGCATCCGGATCCGTGACACCGGCATCGGTATGGACGAGAAGACGCAGCAGCGGATTTTCGAACCGTTCTTCACCACCAAGGAAAAGGGGCGAGGTACGGGGCTGGGTCTTGCATCGGTTTACGGCATCGTTCGGCATCATGGCGGATTCATCGAAGTGGAGAGTGAGCCGACGAAGGGAACGACGTTTTACATCTTCCTTCCGGCATCGGATGCGCCGCCGGCGGACGACTTGGAACCATCGGAACAGACGATCACCCTGCAGAAAGCCAGGATAGCCCGAACGATTCTGCTGGTGGATGACGAGCCGATGGTGCGGGATGTCGGAAACCAATTGTTGAAACATATGGGCTACGAGGTCATAGAGGCGGAAGGCGGGCAGCAGGCGATTGAGCGGTATGCTGCAGAACGCGGGCGGATCGACGGGGTCATTCTCGACATGATCATGCCAGGCATGCCGGGTGGGGCTGTCTTCGATCGGCTAAAGGAAATGGATCCCGATGTCCGGGTGATCCTGTCGAGCGGCTACAGCATCGACGGCGAAGCCCAAGCCATTTTGGACCGTGGCTGCCGGGGATTCCTGCAGAAGCCCTTTACCATCAAGCAGTTGACCGAAGCCTTGGAACAGCTTTTCGCTCTTCCATCATCCGTCGCCCATAGCCGCTGATTGACGATAAATTTCCTTGATCTCGCCTTCAAATGATGTAGAAATACCAAAATTTCGCTCGGATCGTTTTCAGTCGTCGAAGCGAGCGTTCAATCCACCTCGGTTGATGAGCGATCGGAATCCATTTCAACCCCATGTTCACCTTTCAGGAGGAAGTCTTTCATGTCGGAACTGGCTTATGTAAACGGGAAAATCCTGCCCATTTCGGAGGCAGTCGTTTCAATAGAAGACCGTGGTTATCAATTCGCGGATGCCATCTACGAAGTCATCGCAAGCGAAGCGGGAAAGCTCTTCTGCCTCGATTACCATATGGAGCGGCTCGAGCGCTCGATGGTGGCCCTGAACTATCCGCTTGTATCCCTTGAGGAGATTGAAAAGGCTGTCCACCTGCTTTTCGATCAGGCGGCTTTGCCACGTGCAGCTGTCTATATTCAGATTTCCAGGGGGGTTTCTCCGAGGAACCACGCATATGACAATTCGGCTCTAAAGCCTCAGGTCGTCATGACCGTCCGCCCGATCCAGGAAGCGCCCGCTTCCAAACGAGAACAGGGTATTTCGGTCATCTCCGTCATTGACAACCGCTGGGGAAGATGTGACATCAAAACGGTTCAGCTTCTTCCCAACGCGATGGCGAAACAAATGGCGCTCGACTGTGGAGCGGACGATGCCATTTTCATTACGGAAGACGGGATCGTCCGGGAAGCAACGAGCTCCAACCTCTTCATCGTCTCCGATGGAACGCTCTATACCCATCCATTGACTCCGGAAATCCTGCCCGGTATCACCCGCAGGGTCATTCTCGACATCTGCCGCAAATCGCGCTATCCGGTCATTGAACAATTCTTCACTCTCGAAGAAGCCCACGCGGCGGACGAAGTCTTTCTGACAGGCACCATCGCCGAGGTCATGCCCGTGGTCGCCATTGACGACGAACCGGTGGGGGATGGAACTGTGGGTACCATCAGTCGCAGTCTTTATGAAGAATTAAAGAGACGTATGAGGGCGTGATCGGGTGAAGGCGCTGGGTCGTCTTGCCTGGTGATGAAACGAATCTTGCGGATGAACATTGATGCGGTCCCAACAAGTCGCTATCCGCTCCTTCTCCTTCCAAGCCGTGCCTCCAGCATGAAGGCGGGTGAATTTTGCTCAGCAGCGGAAAAACTCAGCAGCCCGAGCTCGTAGGATCAGGCGGATGGCCAAAATAAAAAGAAGGATTTGCTGTAATGCAACATGCTGCTTTTCAATCCAAATTCAGTGAATTGCGTCCGCCCGATCCAACGATCTCCGGCTGCTTCAAACAGTTTCCGCTGCTTCGCAAAACACCACCCGCCCTCCTGCTGGAGGCACGGCTTTGAAAGAAAAGCCGTGGATGGCGACTTTTTGCGAGACCGTCATCTGTTGTTGAACGTACAACGTATAACCGATGCATAGAGGAATCCCATGAATCCATTGGCCCAGGAACTCAATCAAATTCTTTCCCAACAGAATCCACACGTTGTCGAGATGCTTTCCCGAATCGGGAAACATCTCTTTTTCCCTAAGGGCATTCTCAGCCAGAGCGCGGAAGCCAAGAAAAAGGCATATCGACTGAATGCGACCATCGGAATCGCAACGGAAAAAGGCGCAACGATGCATCTGAGCTCCGTCATGCAGCCGATCTGCGGCCTCAAGCCGGAAAACAGCCTGACCTACGCGCCCTCCTTCGGTCTTCCCCAGATCCGGTCCAAATGGAAGGAAGCCCTATACGAGAAAAATCCCTCGCTTCAGGGCAAGGCTGTCAGCCTGCCGGTCGTCACCTGCGGCATCACCCATGCCATCAGCGTGTTCGCCGATGTTTGGATCGATCCCGAGGATGTCGTGATCTTTCCGGACATGATGTGGGGCAACTACAACCTCATCCTGAATGTTCGAAAAGGAGCCACTATCGTTCAATATCCCATGTTCGACGACCGGTGGGGATTCAACGTCGATGCCTTCTCCCAATGCATCGAACGGGAGGCGCAAGGCCGTAGCAAGGTAGTCGTATTCCTGAACTTCCCCAACAACCCGACCGGGTATACCATCCGCACGGATGAAGCCGATCGGATCGTTGCCGTTCTGCAGCGCGTCGCAGCCAGTGGGAAAAACGTCGTCGTCGTCATGGACGACGCCTATTTTGGTCTGTTCTACGAGGAGGAAACCATCAAGGAGTCGCTGTTCGCAAAGCTCGCCAGGCTGGATCCACGGCTTCTTGCCGTCAAGCTCGACGGTGCGACCAAGGAGCACTTCGTCTGGGGGCTGCGTGTGGGGTTCATTACCTACGGAATTGACGGGCTGGATGCAGAGGCTTATACGGCCCTCGAGAAGAAGACGGCGGGTGCAGTCCGCGGATCGATTTCGAACGCATCGCACCTGAGCCAGTCCGTGGTTCTGTCGGCGATCGCAAATCCCGACAGCAGGGAGGAGCTTGCCCGAAAATTCGAGATCATGAAACGTCGGGCCAACCGGGTCAAGGCCGTGTTGAGCGACCCGAAATACCGGGATGCCTGGGATGTCTATCCCTTCAATTCGGGTTATTTCATGTGTCTGAAGCTCAAGACGGTCGATGCCGAAGCCCTGCGCGTCCACCTGCTGAACCAGTATGGTGTCGGTCTGATCTCGATCGGCAAAACCGATCTGCGGGTGGCCTTCTCCTGTCTCGAAGAGGAGGATATCCAGACCTTGTTTGACCTCGTATTGCAGGGTGTTCGGGACCTGACGTCGGGTGGATGAAATCATGAGCTTGGCGGCGGATGCGACGGTTCTCCGGTTGAAGGGATCGCCGGAACGGTTTTCGGATGAGCTCTCGGATCCGGGGATCGACCTCCGCCGCAAGCGGGAAATCGCCTCCCAAAAGGAACCGATTCGATGCGCTGCATGTCGTGAACCGGTGACGGAGGAGCGATATCGAATCGCCGTTCACGACAGCCATGTGCATGTGTTCACCAACCCCTACGGCATCGTCTTCGAGATCGGGTGTTTCGAGCTGACGACGGGGTGCCGTCTCGTCGGTCCGCCTTCCGACGAGTTCACCTGGTTCCCCGGTTTCAGCTGGCAGATCGCCGTCTGCAGTGGATGTGAAACCCATCTGGGGTGGCGGTTTCTCTCGGACGTTCGCGTCTTCTGGGCGCTTGTCCTGGATCGGCTGGCCTGAGCCATCTGCTTGAGGGCCTTCTGGGATCACCAGCGGCTCATCGTCCTCATGAGGGATATCTCATGAAAATGTCCATTCAAAACAAGCTCATCCTTACGGTTCTCGTCTGCCAGGCCGTCATCATCGGCGCTCTCCTACTCTACACCACGATTACCAGCCGGGAAAAGGCCGTTCAGGCAGCCTACCAGCTCGTCATGACAGCAGCCAGGGATCAGGCGGGCATCGTCCAGCGGGAACTCGATCGGACAGTCCAATCGACCCGAACGTTGGCCAGTACTTTTTCCGCTGTCAAAAACCCCGAATCCGTTCTGAACCTGAACCGGGAATCCGCCAAGGTGATGCTGAAGAACCTGCTCACGACCAATCCGGCCTTCCTGTCGGTCTATACCATCTGGGAGCCTGATGCCTTCGATCTGATGGATGAGGCCTTCAGTGGTCTTGCCGGAAGTGATGCCTCGGGCCGGTTCATTCCCTGCTGGGTGCGCAAAGGGGATCGGATCGTCCTCGAGGCATCCAAGGATTACGAAAACCACGAAAAAGGCGACTACTACCTTCTTCCCCGGCAGAGCGGAAAGGATCGGATCGTCGGCCCCTATCGGTACATGCTGGATCAGACGCAGCGCTGGATCGTTTCGATCGTATCGCCCATTCAGTATGACGGAAGGTTTTATGGTATCGTTGGGGCCGACATTCCGATCGAACGGATGGCCGATCTTATCGAAGAGAGGCCACTCTTTCACGGGCCGACCCAGGTCACCCTTCTGGCCTCATCCGGAATCCTCATGGCCTCTACCGAGCATGCGCCATCCATTGGAAAGCCGCTTGCATCCATTCGGCCAGAAGTATTCGAGCGCATTCAGCCATATCTTCGAAGCCAACAGACTGTCGTGGAGGTCGGAGATACCCTCGTCGCTGTGGCAGCCGTTGATACCGGTGCAACCAATGAACCCTGGATTGTCCTGCTCTCCGTTCCCCGATCGATCATTCTGGCGGAGGCATCCTCCGAGGCGGGCAAGCATCTGGCCGTCGGCGCTCTGATGGCTATGGGCACGGTGCTCGTCATTTCGATCTTTATCCGGCAGCACCTCAAACCCCTGGGAGAGATCCGTCAGGCGGCCCGACAAGTGGCCCTCGGCAGTCTTGAAATGCCGGAAATCGATGTCCGAAACGACGAAATCGGTCAGATGTACCATAGCTTTCTGGACATGGTCGGGTCCATCCGGACGATCAGCAAGGCCGTCGAAGCCATCGCTGTCGGCGACTTCAGTCAGAAGGTGGAACTGCGGAGCGATTTCGACACGCTGGGGAAATCGGTCAATTTGATGGTCGACAATGTCTCCAAAATCGTCGCCCAGCTGCACAAGATCGCTGAAGGAAGCTACTCCGACAAGATTCGGCCCTTTTCCGAAAAGGACCAGCTCGGTACGGCTCTCTACCGCCTGACCGACTCCCTCAAGAAGATGCGGGAGCTCAACGAAAAGCAGAACGCGATCAAATCCGCCCAGATGGAGCTCAACAACACCATGCGGGGTGAGCAGGACACGGTGGAGCTGGCCACCCGGGTCATTTCCTACCTGTGTCGGTATCTCGAGGCACCGATGGGCGCCTTCTTTTTATACGAACCCGAAGAAGGGGTGCTGAGGTTGTGCGGGGCCTATGCCTACCAGAGGCGCAGAAAACTGATCAACGGATTCCGGATCGGAGAGGGGCTGGTCGGTCAAGCGGCGCTCGAGAAGTCGATCCTTCAGCTTACCGATCTTCCGGCTTCCTATGTGCCGGTGCAGTCCGGTCTCGGACAGGGGGTGCCGAAGGCCGTGGTTGTGGTTCCGATGCTTGTGGAGGATGAGTTGAAGGGGGTAATCGAAATCGGCGCCATGACGCAGTTCAGCGAAGAGGCCCTGGCCTTTTTGGAACTGGCGGCTCCGCAAATCGCCATTGCCGTTCATTCGGCGCAGTCCCGCACCCGGATGAAGGCCCTGCTCGAAAAGACCCAGCTTCAGGCCGAACAACTCCAACGTCAGCAGGATGTCCTGCAGCAGACGAATCGGGAACTTGAGGAGCAGACCCGCGCCCTTCGTGCCTCGGAAGCCAAGCTTCAGGTCCAGCAGGAAGAACTCCGTCAGGCCAACGAAGAGCTGCAGGAGCAGACCCAGCTCCTGGAGGAGCAGAAGGAGGACATCCAGAAAAAGAATTTGGAACTCGAGATGGCGGGCAAACTCATCGCCGAAAAGGCCGAGGCTCTCGAGAAGATCAGCCGGTACAAGAGTGAGTTCCTGGCGAACATGTCCCACGAACTGCGGACACCCTTGAACAGCATCCTGCTGCTGTCGAAGATGATGGCCGACAACAAGGACGGGAACCTGACCGAAAAACAGGTGGAATTCGCCCGGACGATCCACTCCTCTGGAAGCGACTTGCTGAAGCTCATCAACGAAGTCCTCGATCTGTCGAAGGTGGAGGCCGGGAAAATGGAGCTCCACATCGAATCGGTCTCACCCGGAGAAATCGCTTCGACGCTCCGGCGCAATTTTCAACACATCGCCAAGAACAAAGGGCTTTCCTT